>JANQJJ010000568.1 GCA_028281725.1 Pirellulaceae bacterium
CTGACCCCTTTACCCGACCCAAAGATTAAGCTTTGACAGACCACTACGGACTCTCGTTTACCTTGTCCGCAAAGACCTTTTTGAACTTCTCGACTTTGGGACGTACGACCGAGGCGCAGTAACCTCCGAAAGGATTGTTGCGGTAGTAGTCTTGATGATAGTCCTCGGCAACATAGAACTCGGGCAGCTTGCTGATCTCCGTTACGATCTTGCTAGGAAAGGCGCCTGAGGCATCGAGTTTTTCCTTGTATTCCTCGGCCAGCTTCTTTTGCTCGTCGTCGTGATAGAAGATGACCGATCGATACTGCGTACCGACATCGGCTCCCTGACGATTGAGCGTGGTTGGATCGTGTGTCTTCCAGAACACCTCCAGCAAGTCTTCGAATGGGGCTTCTTGCGGGTCAAAATGGATTTGGCAAACTTCGGCGTGTCCCGTGCGGCCGGTGCAAATCTGCTTGTAGGTCGGATTCGCTACCCTGCCGCCCGCATATCCCGAGACGACATCTTTAACTCCCTTCATATTCTCGAACACGGCCTCCACACACCAAAAACAGCCGCCACCAAACGTCGCCACCTCCAAGCGCGGTGCTTGACTTTCTTGCTCCACTTTTTCCTCCTCGCTCTTTTCTTTGGTAGATTGCTGCTGAGCCGAAGAGGCACATGCCCACAAAAAGAAACAGGCTCCCATACAGGCCAGGCCCAGATATGGCTTAGACATCGTGCCAACCCCTAAGTCTCGGTGTTTGATTTGCTTGAAAGTCGTTGAAAATCCGTTGTATTCGGTCTTACTGTCCCGATCGGCCCACCGGCAGGCTGAAAGCATCGACTGTGGGACGAAGCGCCTAGCCTGCATGTCTAAATCGGAACATTCGTTATTATTATAGATGGTCCGGTCGCGGCAAGGTGCGGTTTCCGCGGCCCCAAGCACTCTAGCGATCGCATCTCGAATTGTCCGCCAACATTCTCACTCAAACGATCGACCATGCAAATCGACCCCTCTCGCTGGCTTGTCTCCCTAGCTGGTTTTGGCTACGACTGGATGATCACTCGCAGCTGGAAACGAATCTTGCTGGCCATGTTTCCCGTTTTTCTGCCCGGGACGGTTGTGGGATTGGTATGGCTAGGACGACAAATGGATCGTGAGGCCCTGGCCAGTCACTACAGGGAGTTGGGCGACCAGGAAATAGCCGGATGGGAAGAAGACTGGGGGGCTACCGACAACAGCGCTCGGCAGCAGGAGTCGCTGCCGGCCGCTGGAGAAGGGGGTGGAAGTGAAGAAGTCGCCCAGGCAGATAGTAAAAAAAAGATCGACGGCCAGCCTGTCGTATCTCCTTTCGCTGAGATGCTGTTTCGCCGCGCACAAGTACTTAGCCCCAGCGACCACAGTCAGTTTGTCGTGGGAGCTACGTATGCCCAGCGCGGCGCGATTGCCAAGGCCAAAGCCACGCTGTCCAAAATTGCACCGGATGACCGTGCCGGCTATGCTCCAGCGCACGCGTTTCTGGCCTACACCTACCTAAAAGAGTTTCAGCGAGAGCCGAATCGCGAGCTGATGCCGCTGTTGAAACATCACGCCTGGGAGGCCACGAAAGCTCCCAAGGCTCCCGAAGCCGTTTTGCAGGCTGGAAGCGACCTGTTTTGGATTTCAGGCGAACGACCTCGGTCGCTCGACATGCTCGCACAGGCTGCCAAGATCAATCCAGAGAACAACGTCATGCTGGCCAAAAGAGCCAGAGTTATGGGAAATGCTCGAGTCGCTGAGCAGGCGCAGCTTGACGCGGAATCTTACCTGCTGGCCCAGTTGGGCGAGCGACCGAGCGACGAACCGAAGAGACTAAAACTGGCGCGGCTGTACCTGGACGCGGACAAGTTCGACCAGGCGGAAACGATTCTGCGCGAGGGAGAAAAATTGGAGAATAGTCCCGGCATCGCCCGCGGACTCTCCGAGTTATACCGCCGCCGATTCCAAAAAAGCTTGAAAGTCAAAGACGGGAGCTTTCTCGCCGATCTCACCATGCTGAACCAGGCCATGCGGCTGGACCCGACCAATCCGATGGTCGCCGAAGAGGTGGCCAAGCTTGCCAGAATTGGAGGGCCGGAAGCTAGTCGGGAAATGATCGACCAACTCAAGATGTTTCTGGCTGAAGGGAAGGCCACGGCGGCTACTCATGCCTGGCTGGCGGAAGCTTACGTGGTTCGCGGAGAACATGAGAAAGCCCTGCCTCACCTGGAACAGGTGATCACGCGTTTGCCCAAATCAGCCAAGTACCTGAACAATACGGCCTATATTTTGGCCGAACTCTATCCAGATCGACTGGAGGAGGCACTAGCGTTGTCGAAGCGTGCCGTCGCAGCGTCCACTAGGTCTGACGGGCAAGCTGTCGCCGATTACTACGATACGCTTGGCTTCGTATGTTTAAAACTCGATCGTAACATCGAGGCGATCGCCGCGTTCGAGTCTGCCGTAGCACTCCAACCCCAGCGCATTGATTTCCACCAGCAAGCCGCCCGAGCGTACCGCAAACAGGGAGATGAATCGATGGCCAAGTCTCACGAAATCATCATCGATCGCATTCGGAAAACGCAGATGGAGTCCGACGCCGCGGCACCGGCGGTCGATGACGCGTCAACCGATACGCCATCTACCGAAAGTCCCGCGACGGTCGCTCCGCCGGAAGAACCGACCGAACTGAAATCCACTACGCTAGATTCGATCAAAGTAGACGACATCCAAACGCCGCCTCCAACCTCAGGGCCATCGCAAAAGCAGACCCGAGACCAAATCTAGGAGTTGCTTGCCGATGTGAGCGGCGAGGCGCCGGCCGCAGCTGAGATCAACGAGACACCGCTAGCCAGCGCCACTCCGTTCACGGACTTGGCACCAAAATTTGTGCGCGAGCGCTGGGCCTGGTTCATCCGGACAGGCCAACCTTGTCCGGGGCGGCAAGCTGGCGCGCGACTGGAACCTGCAAGAACTTTCCGAACGGATCTTACGCCTATGTCGCTCATCCAACTCACGGACGTTTCCAAAGTCTATACGATGGGGGAAGTGGAGGTCCACGCGCTGCGGGACGTGAACTTGTCGATTGAGCAGGGCGAATACGTGGCACTGCTCGGTCCGTCCGGTTCTGGAAAATCGACGTTGATGAATACGCTCGGATGCCTCGACCGACCGACCGAGGGCAGCTACCGGCTCGATGGAAACGAAGTAGTTGGAATGACGCGCGACGCTCGCGCGCGAATCCGCAATCAGCAGATAGGCTTCGTGTTTCAAAACTTCAATCTGCTTGCTCGAACGTCTGCACTGGAAAACGTAGAACTCCCGTTGCTGTATGGACCCTTCCGAAGCCAGCGAAAGCGGCGTGCGGTTGCCGAAGAGATGTTACGCTTGGTGGGGCTGGAGGATCGCATGGATCACCACCCCGGCCAGCTGTCCGGCGGCCAACAGCAGCGGGTCGCTATCGCTCGAGCACTCTCAAGCCAACCCAGTATTCTTATGGGGGATGAACCCACGGGGAACCTCGACACCAAGACGAGCCGGGAGGTGATCGCGCTGTTCCAGCGCTTCAACGAAGAACGTGGCCTGACGGTCATCTTGGTTACGCATGATCTGGCGGTCGCCCGTCATGCGCGTCGCAATATCGTTCTCCGTGACGGAGCGGTGGTCTGTGATACCCGAGATCCTGAGGAGGCCGCGGCGGCCGTCCGTCACATGCAAACCCTGTAGCGTCCCGCGAGATTTCTCTTTCAGAGCGCGTATCGGTTAAGCGGTGCTTAGTTCCGCCCCAACTCCGGACGCTGATCTGTCGCGGCCTGCACTCCCACATACAATTGACAACCACTGCAGATGGTAGCCGTATGATTCAGAATTTTGTGGCAGCGCGGGCAGGTACGGTGTGCACCAGACGGCTTTTCGGGCGCGGGAGGCAGAGGGGGCACCTCGCCCAAAATACGCATCACTCCCGAGTCCGTCATCTCATTGCGGTTTGCCAAAACCTCTTCTAGATTGACCGGCTTGGGAACCACCACAACTCGGTCACAACCTGGACATTTGCCGAGTTTCCCCGCCAACTCCGCCTTGGCAGTCAACTTGTGCCCCTCGGGACATGTAAAATGAATTCGCATCCGCGCCTCCCCAGTCGCAGAGATGAACTGAGACGCTATCGCCCCAATAAACTAACCCTTCAGCCGGTAATATGTTTCGCCGGACGCTAGTTTACGAATCCCCAACCGCCCTTTGTAGCTTTCGAATCGCTCGCGAAAGCAGAACACGGGTAGCCACATCCGTTTTTCCCAGTCGTTGTGCAATTTCCTGGCTGGGTAAGTTTTCCAAGTAACGCCAGCGAATCGCATTTCGCATTTCTTCGGTCAGCCCCTCCAAAGCTTGGTAAACTCGCATCAATCTCATATCTCGAGAAACGGCAGCGCTTGGCGAAGTCATGCTGGCAACGAGCAAATCCGCCAAACCACGGGGGGAATCGTCTGAGCCGATCGGGCGGTCTGCCGATACTTCGCGTCCAGCATCTCGCTTCTTGGCTTCGAAGTGATAGCGATGCAAATCCACGATCTGACGATCCATCACCTGGTAAAGCCACCCGATCGGATCCTGGTCTCTAAAGTCAATGTTCGGTAAGTCCCTAACCGCCCGCGCGAGAGTCTCCTGAAGAATATCGTCCAGTTCCATTTTTCGCCGAAGCCCTGCTCCCACCTTACGCTCCAAGGCGCCTAGCAATCGGCTTTTCTGTAAAACGACCAACTCCGACAAAGCCTCGGCATCTCCCTTACGTACGCGAGCTCCCAACTCTTCAGTTCTCGTGTCAGCCATCATCCCACCATAACTTTCTTCGTCGATTGATCCGGTTCATTGATTTTACCCGATTTGCTCCTCACAAAATGGGCCAAGTTTTGAACTGTCCGCCACCGATGGGGGATGGACACATGCGGCGGAAGCGTGCCACGCTACCGCAAAGGTTCTGACTGGCGGCGACCGCTCCGCCGGAGGTAGAGGTAGCGGCACCGAGTTTTATCAGTCGAGATTTCCAGACGTCGCCGCGCAGCCAATGCGTTACCTCATGCGGCAGATGGTCTTGCCAGGAGCGACGCGCTGGAACGACTCGACGTATGGCGCACTGAACTAGCAGTTGGCTTGCCACGAACAGCAGCAACACGCAGGCGAAGCCGGTTAACCAGATAGAGAACACGAATTCGCCGATCGTTCGATGGGGTAGGTCAGCGACGTGGGGCGGGAGTGGAGACCGCGTTAAGCTCTCGAGAGAAAGTCACCGGTTCGCGTGTCGACTTTGACGCGTTCTCCCTCTTTGATGTACTCGGGAACCTGGACGGTGAGTCCGGTTTCCAACACGGCCGGCTTCGTCCGGGCTGTTGCGGAGTTACCTCGGATTGCCGGATCGCACTGGGTGATATTCAGCTCGACCGACGTAGGCAGTTGAAGCCCCACGCATCCGTCTTCATAAATTAGGGCATACATGCCCTCAAGTTCCTCCGTGACATACGGGGTTTGTTCAGCCACATCCTCCAAGCTCACGAAGAACTGGTTGTAGTCTTCTTGGTCCATCAGGTGGAGCGATTCCGCATCTTTGTACATCATTTTTACCAGCCGCTTCTGGAAGTCGGCTTCGGGAAGATTGTCGGTACCTTTGAGCGTGAGGTCTACCTTCTGCTTGGTGATCAGATTTCGCGCTTTGAACTTGTAAAGCGTTGACGCTCCGCGAGCGCTTGGCGATTGCACGGTTACCGACTCAATCATCACAGGCACGTCGTTGTCGACGACTACCGCCCCCGGTTTCATCTCTTTAGCGAGCATGGGATCTTTCCTCGATTCTGGTGTACGGACAAGCTGGAGCGCGATGTAGCTTGGCTGCTCTCAGCGGCTTTGGGGGGATTCCAGAAGCCCCAAGCCCACAGCGGCTGGCAGCTGGCTTGGCCAGCACGTCTGATGAGCATTCTGCCGGGCTACCCGCCCCGCGACAAGATGGGCGGGACCAATCCCTACGATTCTCACGACGTCCGTTTCTCCGTCGTCCCTTTTCTGCTTCCTCGCCCAACTTTTCTGCCTACAATAGATACTAAGATATAGTTCAGGCCAGCAGCCACTCCAGTGGCATCTTCCGATCGTGACTGTCTGACCGCGCATCAGAACGTGTTTTAAAATAGATTTCCCCCACCGGCTCGCAAGACGACTGGGAGGGTGACTCTCTTCGATTTTTGAAACACGTTACTGAGGGAAATCGAAACAGAATTCAGGGGTAGACCACGTCGTGGAACCATTCACGATCCTTTGCTCGACGTGTCAGAGTCGCATACGGATTCGAAACGCGAGTATGATCGGGCAGATCGTCAACTGTCCCAAATGCAACTCGATGCTGATGGTCACGGCTCCGGAGCCCATCTACGTGGAGGCTCCGGGATCCCAGCCGGTCGACTCCATGGCGATGACGAAGGAAGGGATCGCGCCGGAGCCGGCGCCCGATCTGGAAGGCGCCGAGCCCCAGCAGGATTCGCAGCACGATTCCGCCTCACCCGATGGCGTGCACCCACTGGCCCGGGAAGAAGAAGCTGCGGCTGAGGAAGCCTCCGCCGGAGATGCTCCGCCTGTCACGCGGCCGTCCGGGCAAACCGCGATAGCCGATTGGTCGTCTGACGATGCCCCGCTACTGCCGTCGGAACAGTGGACCAGCGCCAGTACGGCGCGGACGCGCCAGTATCTATTGGTTGGCTTCCTGGGAGTCAGTGGCATTGCCTTGGCCACCGTGGCGTTCTTCGCGTTCTTGCGTTGGTATCCCCAATCTTCGCCAGGCCCGGCCATCGCGATGCCTTCGCCCGAAGCCGATGAGCCGCCCGACCCGGCGTCGCCCCCAGGCGAGACGATTGGCGAGGTCGTATCGGACCGGTCAACCGACAGTCCATCAACTGATCCGCAGGCAGGCGGTGACGACGAGCCGCGTTTGGATGCGTTGCCGCCAGAGACGGAAGCTGGCGACGGACTGGATTCGACTCCCACCTCGCCGGTGCCGCCAGATCCCGAGGAAACAGAGTCCGGTTCGAACGCGGACGTCGGCGAGTTGCCCGAGGCGCTGGTCCAAGATGATGTCGAAACGGCATCGGTCGACGAAGCAGGCCCGCCCCAACAGAACTTGCCCAAAGCCCTAGAAGCTTTTGGACCGATGCTGAACTGGAAAGTTCAACTGACTCTTCCCGACGAGGGCGTCGAACTTTCGGCGCCACCGTTGACGGCGGAGGAGTTGGGATTGGACACAGGGCAGGGGCAGACCGTAGCGATTCAACCGGTCGATTTAACGGCGCACTCGCAGACGGAGTTGCCGGGACTGATCATTGGTGAAAATCAGCCATTGTCCCAGGTGATCAACCTCTGGACTTCGATCAGCGGCGTTCCCTCAGTCGTCGATCTCGACTCTCTGGCGGCGGCCAACATCGATCGCGATCAGTCGGCCGCCGTGGGCAAGGTCCAGCGGGCGACGATTGCGGAGGTAGCCAGTCTGCTCGGCCAGTCATTCGGAGCGGAAGTCGTACCGAGAGAAAATCGGTTCTTGGTTTTTCGTGCAGCAGCGACCGAGATGAAGCGGCAGTTGCCGGACCGCGTTTCTCTTACCGGATTGGTCGACGACGCGGCCGGAGAGCAGTGGCTGACCGAAACCCTGCGGCGACTGTTTCCACAGCATGCAGATGGGTGGACGATTGCCGATGGCAAGATCACCTACGATGAGAAGCAAGTGGACCTGATGACGTGGTTCTTCGTAATTCGGCTACTGGAAAACTGGCGGTCCGTCCAGGGTTTGCCAACCTCACTCGACGGCTACGACCCGGCACGCGTTGTTACCGATTTTCCCAATCCGGCTGAATTGGCCGCGCTCGATCATGAGTTAACCGAGCCAACCGTGATGTCGCGTCCGGTCGGGCAGGTTCTCTCACGCGTATGCGAAGAAGCCGGCATTCACTGCTGGATCGATTGGCCCCATGTTGCCGACGTTGGTTTGGGGCCCAGCACCACGGAATTGGTCGTGACCAACGCACGTCCCCTGCGGCGCGTATTGGCGAACTATGCCCAGCGGTTTTCTCTGGTTGTCGCGATGATCGATGATCATTCTCTGTGGCTAACGACACCTCAAGCCTACCGGGCCCAGCCGCAGTTGTACGTCCTGCCAAGTGAGGGCCTGACGCCGGAGCAGTGGCAGCAGAAGCTGCGGCCTTTCACGCCGGCGGGACCGGATGGAATTGGAACCATCGACGTGATTCCGACGCCTGATACGAAGTTCCTGTTCGTCCGTTGCTGCCGGCCCGTTGTCAATTTTTGAGGCCTCGCTAGGCGCAATTCTCATTGCGTCTTTTACTTCATCGTTCATGCCCCCATCTATCCTAGGACACCACCCGTCAGCCAGCCTCGATCGATCGGCCTAGCTGAGCTGAGCCGCAGCCAGTGAGGATTCTATGTCGACAGCCGCTTATCGATTGGCAGCGAGTCTGTCGAGTCCCTTGAGCAACAGGGTGGCATATTGTCCGGCCGCCAATCGGAATTTGAGCAAGAGCTTCCGCTGGTCGTCTCTGCCGAGTTCATCCGCGGATGAATGGACGGTCAAATCTTGGGGAATCAACATGACCGGTCGCAAGCGACGCGAGAAGAAGACGTCGCGTGGATAGGAAAACCTCAGTTGGTGAAGCTGCATGTCCAGTTCGCCAAGTACTTGCCTGAGCAGGCAGAGAATTTCCGGCTGCCACCGGGTCTTTCGCCCGGAAGGCAACGGGATTTGCTGGCTTGTCAATTGCTCAGCCAATGACGGCTGGAGTCGTAGCGGCAGCACGAGCTGGCCAGCTGCCGAGTCGAGCGAAACCAAGTCTTGATGGGGGATCAACTGGCGGAGCATGCGGCAAACCACCTCATTCCAAATCTTGGACTGGAAGGCTGCGACGTAGATGCTGCGCATGTCTTTGGGCAACAGCGCGACTGCCTTCTTGAATCCAGCCGGATGGTCGACCAAGTAGGTAACGACGCTTCGGCGATTACTGCGATCCAGTCGATCCTTGCACGCTTTCCACTGGCCCCAATGGTCTCGAACGATCTCCTTCTGCTCGCGCTCGTGTGGTCGATCATGGGGATTCGCCTCGGCGATCGCCAGGAACAGGGCTCGCTCGTAGTCTCCCAGGCACCAGGGGTGGGCAATGAATTGCCCGCTGAATCCGACCGATCCAAATCGCTGATCGTCAAAGTAGTTTGGCACACCTGACGAAAGCGTCTCGCAGACACTGCTCAGCTGCCTCGCCCGGTCGGCGGTCAGACCGCGAAGAGTGATCTCGAACTCGTTGGCGGCGATGTCTTGGGCAGAGAACTCGCGCGACGCCTGTCCGACGTAGGAGAGCGTGAACCCGGGTTGCTGCAGGTCGGACCGAGGGCCTCGGTAGATTGTCACGGTTTGCGAAGTCGTGGCGTGCCGATCCTTGAGCCCACCGTAGCCGAACGCCTCGCGTGGCAAACTCCAGATACGGAGGATCTGGCTGGCCACTTCGGGCGTGCCCATACCGCGTTTTTTCAACTGGTAGACGGCATACAGCCCACCATTGGCACGAAAGTCACTCACTTCACGGACGATGAAGTCTTCGCGCAGCCGCTTAACTTTCATGTCGGTCGATGACTTTCATTAGACGCCTGCCTGCCGAAGCGCGGCCGCTGCCATCTCGGGTGCAAGCGGATTGATGTAACAATCGCTTCCCCATTCAAATCCGGCAACTTTGGTAAGACGTGGAAAGATCTCCAATCGCCAGTGAAATGCTTCGGAACCTTGCTCGCACGCAGGTGCGGTATGGATCACGAAATTGTAGGCCCGATCGGGATAGCAGCGTTCGATGCGTCTGACCAGGCGATGCGTCAACCAAGATAGTTGCTCAAGCTGCGCATTGCTAATCTTCTCGAACTCACTTTGATGAGTCTTCGGTAATATGGTGACCAGGGAGGGCAAGCGACTGGCAAAGGGACAAAATGCAAGAAAATCAGGTGTCTGCTCGACCAGCCGCGAGCCTTGCTCCAATTCATCCTCCGCCATGCGACAAAACAGACAGCTTGCTTCCTGATCGGCAAACAGTCGCATCCGCCTGACGGCTCGTTCCACGTCTGTGGGTAGCATGTCGGTCGCGATAAGTTGCGAGTGGGTGTGTGCCAGCGAAGCTCCCGCGTCTTCTCCAACATTTTTAAACAGCACCGCATATTCCAACCGTCGATCGTTCAGCCAGTAACGCAATCGATCTCGGTAGGCTTCAAATATCAGGCCGGTTGCCTCACGGTCGAGCTGTGAAATGGACTGGACGTGGAGCGGGCTTTCCACGATGACCTCGTGACCACCTGACAAATCACGCCGTCGAAACAGATCGATGCTCTCGGTCTGCCGATTTCCATTGCTGCCGCCCGAACGCGGCGGCAAATAACTCGACTCGACTCCAACGAGCGGTGCGTTGACCGCCGGAAACTTGTTGGGAACCACGCGCACATCCCACGCCAGCGAGGAATGGCGCCCGGTATAACTTGCAACTGCCGCCGGTGTATTGTCTTCTCGACCGCGGCAAAAGGGACAGTCTGCGCCATCGGCGGGTTCGACCGGCTGGCGAACAAAATCATCGGGGCGCTCGGTCCGTTGGGGCGCGATGATTACCCAACGATCCGCTAGCCAATCATGGCGCAGCTCGTTGGTTGTCGCCTCATCACGCTCGCAGGTCATTTGGTTGCCCCGAAGTTAGCAGCTGTCGGATAGGGACTCACATTGAATTGTCTTGTGAAAAACCTCCATGTACTGTGTGGCGCTGTGCGCCCAGGACCAGTCGTCTCGCATTCCGCCTTCGACAATTTGAGCCCATTGGGGCTTATTCTGCAAATAGAAGTCGATTGCCAGCTGCAGTGCTTGCTCGAGTCCAGCGATGGAATAGTCGCCAAAACGAAAGCCGGTCGCCGACCCTAGCGACAGATTCTCGACACTGGCGTCTCGCACCGTGTCGACCAATCCGCCCGTGGAATGCACAATCGGCACAGAACCATACTTCAGGCTATACAGCTGATTCAGGCCGCAGGGCTCGTAGCGGCTGGGCATCAGGAACATGTCACAGCCCGCCTCAATTTGGTGCGCGACTTCTTCTGAAAACTCAAGCCGCACGCCGAGCTTCCGTGGGTACTCGGCTGCCAGCTGCTGCAGTTGTTTTTCATAGCGGGCGTCGCCAGTACCGAGGATCACCCACTGGGCTTCACGTTCATCCATCCAGCGCAGCAGCAACGGAATGATCAAGTCCCAGCCCTTTTGATCGGCCAGACGACTGACGATGCCAATCAAGGGCGTATCTGGATTGACCGTCAAACCAAACTCTTGCTGCAATCGCTCCTTGCAGACACCCTTGCCCTCGCGCCAATTCGCGACCGAGTAATTCGCCGGTAAGTGTTTGTCTGTCTCGGGATTCCATTGCGTGTAGTCGACACCATTGACGATCCCCACCAAACTCTCTCCGCGGCTTCGCAAGATGTCTTCCAGGCCACAACCATACGCGGGCAGCCTGATTTCTGACGCGTAGGTCGGACTGACCGTCGTCACCGTGTCAGCGAAAACGATGCCAGTCTTCATTAGGTTGAGTTCTCCGTGGAACTCCATTTGCTGCCAATTGAAGTACTGCCAATCAAGTCCTGTCAGCGGCATGTCCAGATGCCAGAAACGACCTTGGTACGCCAAGTTGTGAATCGTCATGATCGACTTCACTTGTTCCATCCAAGGAAAGTTTCCTAGCCTGGCGTGAATGTAGGCGGGGATCAAACCGGCTTGCCAGTCATGGCAATGGACGATGTCGATGTCCAATTGCAATTGGTCGATGGCTTCGATGACTGAACGACAGAAAAATGAAAATCGCTCGCAGTTGTCTCGGTATTCGCCTTGACGATTTGCGTAGAGGCCATCGCGATCAAAGTACTGCGGCTGGTCGATCAAGTAGACGTCAACCAGACTATTCGGAAGCCGGGTTTTTAAAATGCGGCAAGCCACATAACGACCCGCTATGTGAATCGTAAAGGCGTGCTGAGTCGGCTCGATAGGGAGACCGCTTTGAAGAACGCTACGATACGCCGGCAGGAAAGAGCTACAGCGCACGCCGTTTTGTTCCAACGCTATGGGTAGCGCGCCGCAGACGTCCCCCAAGCCGCCCGTCTTGGCCAACGGAACCATCTCACTTGATATTGTCGCGACATGCAGGGAATTCACAACTCGAGATGCTCAGCTTGTTTGGAACGGCGCAGTAGTTCTCAAACTCATCTGTGTCAAGATGACTCTACTGCTTCAATCTGGAAATCAACATACCTGTCGACATCGCGGACAAGCAATTTAATCGAGAAATTACTTCAACGCAGCCGCATTGACGTTTGAAATGAGAAAACTTCTCTGATCCGAGCCTACGACTTGATTGACCACTATCTCTTTCCCAGCCATTTGGCTTGCTGCACTTGGTAGACTTTCCCGTCACAGAGTATAATAGGCGCCGTTGGGGGTAGCGTCATGTGGGAAATAGCTGTCGCATCTCCCCAGGAGCCATCGCGCTCCGCCGTGATGATCGCCAGAAAGATGATCGTTAGAAAACAGGACAGTTGTCTCCCGCGGCGATGCGGAACGGTTTCCATTCGGATAGAGGACAACGGTTGCATTGCCGTTTGGCGTCAAAAAGATGCGGGAATTTCGGCCCGTTCGACTGCGCAAGAAGACATCAGGACGACTTATGGATATCTCAACAGTTCGCCCCAAAGTGGCACAGTTGACATTCCAGCTATTTGCGCGATCGGTACATCCCGAACTCTTTCATATCTACAAGACGCATCACATCCGGCGCGACAGCTACACCGCACGTATTGATATCACAGCCGACGGACATGTCATCACCTGGACCGGCGATGACACGACGCTCACCGAAATAGCTTCATCGACTCACCAGTTGGTGCCGCAGAGTCGCCGCGTATTTTCTACACCGCTTCGAGACTCGCACAGCGATTGTATCGAGCTACGCGAAGGCATTGCTTACAAGTACGACTATGAACTGGAGCGAGTGCCGGCTGAGATGTTCTGGATGATTCAGCAGCAATTGGGAGAGGCGACTAAGAACCACGAGCTGATTCAGGTCTTCGACTCCAGTGGTCGCATCGCGATCGGAGGCCTGAGTTTCATTCACTTGGACACCAGGCTCCGCAGTCTCCATATTCAGGCCATTCACACCTTTCCGGACGATTTGGCGCTGGTGAAGACCGAATCTACTTTTTCGCTCGTCGATTAGCTGACAATTTTGCGGTGTCTGATTCTCTTCGGTTATCCCGAAGAGCCGCATCGATGAAGCAAGTTATGGGCCACTGCGGCCAGCACTCGCTTCGGACTGAACCTGGGAAATCAAATCGAAGCAAACGAGGCGTTGGTTGCCACGCACGAACAGCTTGCCGCGAGAGAGTACCGGCGCTGCCCAACAGGGATATTGCAGCAGCGGCTCACCACTGGCCGGATCCGGGACTTCGCTCAGATCGACTTCTGCCAATACCTCCAGCCTTTTCGGGTTGGGCCGCATCAACTCAAGCCGGCCGTTTTCCCCAAGTACGATGAGATGGCCATCGACGGACAACACGCTACTTCTCTCATGACGACGATCGGTCCACTGCACCTGGCCGTCGCTCAGTCGCACACATCGGAAGTCGCTGTCAGGCTGATTCCGGCCGCTGCAGCCGTAGAGGTAGCCGTCGATGAGCACCGGTGTCGACCAATGTGCCCGAAACGAGTGTCCGCGAAGCCGCCCCTGGTCTTGCCAGATCACGTTCGGCCGGCCATTCTCAATCCTCAGAAACGCACTGCCGATTTCGTAGGTTTCCGAAACAAAAATGTGATTCCCCTCGGTCACCGGCAACGCAGCATTGACGCTCTCGAGCATGCTTGCCCTCCAGGGAAAACGAAACAGTTCTTTGCCCGAGGCGGGTTCCCATGCCATCAAACCACTTCGCAGAAATGCTAGTCCGGTCGGCTTCCCTTCGATCTGTCGCACGGCGAGGGACGCGTAGCTGGCCAAATCGTTGCCTACGCGGTAGACCTCCTCACCGGTTCGCTTATCGAAGGCCACGATTGCCGTTCCATTGGGCCGAACTAAATCCAGTCGACCGGTCGGCAGCGTCCGTGCCTCCGGTGGACTGCCCCCCACCATCACTAACAACAGGTCTTGATAGATAGCGGGCGTACTGGCGACGCCGAAGAAATTTTGAATAACCGAGTACTCTTCGGTGACGTTTTTGCTCCAGATTGACTTGCCAGTTGCCAATGCCACACAAGACAATTGTCCAGAGACGCCATAGACGTAGATGCGATCACCGTCGACGACGGGCGAGCAGCGCGGCCCATTGTTGTATCCATACATATCGTCGTACTGAACCGCCGATTCCCACCTCCACCGCTCCTTGGCCGAGGCGACGTCATAGCAGGTCAGACGTTCCCGGTCGCCAAACCGATCGAACTGCAACAGATGATCACCTACGACCGCCGGACCACCGTAGCTGACCCCTAGAGTCAATGTCCACCGGATGGGAGGATGCGGATTCCAGCGGGACGGGTCGATTCCCGTCTCACGGGATGTTCCGTCACCGCGTGGCCCGAGAAACGCCGGCCAATCTTCGCCCACCGCCGGCAATGCAGTCGCCCCGTCCGCACTCGTCGGCTCGTCTGCACAGGAGGCAAATTGCAAAACAAACAGTCCCAGCAGCAACGGCAAGCAGTGGACCCTCACGGGATGTCGATTGAAATTCACCTTAATTCTCTCCAGCGGAACCAGGCAAGGGGGCTCGCAGCGTCAGTAACTTCTGCGCTGGGAGCTATCCTAACCGGAATTCTTTTTGCAGTGGTGTTTTTCATCACTTGGGCGCGCCAGTTTTGAAGCCGGGCGCGCCAACCGTCTGGACATTGCGCTACGACACGCGAAACGCTGAACCAACCAGGGAGCGACCGGTTCCGTGGTGCGTCACCCTCGCTCGATTGAGCAGCCGTTTCGTTGATTGGACGAGCGAACAGCCCATGCGGCTCACACGAACTCTCCCTCGGGTTAGGGTCGCGAGGCATGCGAGCCGAAAGGGGACCCGCTGCGGCCCTCCCGCAGCGCGGAAAGGATCCGTTGGAACAACGAGGACTTCAAAACGCGCCGGAGCGCTCAGTTGAGCTCGCCCGACCCAAACTCCCATTGAACGCCCATCTCTTTTTCAAGATGTGGGAACCAGTCACGGACTAAGTCATCGCTTTCGAGCCGAGCAATCGTCATAGGTCCCATTTTGTTCGGATCGGCATTGAAACGCTGTTGCAAGTCCTCAAGGCTTGGGCTCAGTTCGACCACCCGCACAACGTAGTAGACGTTCTGACTCTGGCTGGGAGCGACGGTGACGCCGCCGGCAGCGGTCGCAAAGACCTTATTCATGAACTGACTGCCAGCTGTCTCCGGCGCCAGGCCGGGAACCGTGGTTGTGGCGATTCCATCGCCCACACGCGATAGCCAAGAGAACGGATCCGTGCTGAGAATCAGCGCCTGTTCTGCCGTGCTAAGGGCGGCTTTCCAAGGTTCTTCGGAACTGCCGTTGACTTTCTTGGCGAGCACATTGGCAGCTTCCTCCGCCAACTCTCGAGCTCGCTGTCGTTTCCAGGTATCGACGACTTCCTGACGCACTTCGGACAATTCAGGTACGTACATCGCCTGTTCGTCCGTTTTCCAGAGCAAGTACTGCAGGAAATCGGGCACTTCACCGCGCTGGAGCGCGGACCGATCAAAGTAGGTGCTTCGCATGGGACGGAACAGCGCCACCTGAGGCGCCATCACGACTTGGGCCACAGGCCCCTGCAAACCCGATTCGTCGGGGCGAACGCTCCCCTGGCCAAAGGGTGTTCGTGAAAGCGTCGAGTAATCGACTAAACCGGTCTCGATATACTCCAGCCCCTTTTCCTCAGCCAACTTTTTGAGATCCGGTTTCACGGGAGCAGCCAGCGGATTCCCAGATTCGTCTTTCGGTGTAATGTCGGCGTCGACGTAGGCTTGATGCTGGCGGGCCGCACTGTAGTAGGGCTTCATCACGTTCTCAAACAAATCCGTCAAAGCCTCGTCCAGCGCAGGTATCGCCTGGGTCCGAGCGAGTGAATCGGCGATTGTGTCTCGCGCTTCCTCAAACGTCTGCGTGCGCATTTCCGGTGCGCCGCCCGCATCCGATGCGCCAGCATCACCGCCGGTGGCTGAACCCTGATTGAATTGAGGTGGCTGAACGACCGGTGGCGGAACATCCGCATTTTCGTCTTGCAAGTAAGAGACCAGTCTTACGTCGTCGGCACGTCGCAGCGCCTGATCATCCGCTGCCGGTTTGTCTGCTGCAGGAGGTTCAGTCGGAGTTTCCCCAGTCGCCGGTGACTCGGTTGAGGGAGGCTCAGTCGTTGGGGATTCAGTTGCAGGCGACTCAGTTGCTGGGGGCTCTGGCGTCTCATCATCGGCCGCGTCGGTTGGGACCCGCTGGGTGTTGTCGCCTTCCTTCGGGGGATCGGAATCGGGCGTGGCCGGAGCGTCTTCGGCCTCAGGTGGGGACGTCACCGCGACCTGCAGTTGCCCCAGTTGGGCGCGGCGGTCGTATTCTTTCCGCAGCTGCTCCTCGGTCAGCTTTTCCTTTTCCCGGTTGATCCAATCCTGCAAGTTGGCCGTAATGTATTCCACGTTCGCCTGATAGGGCCTTACAAAACCTGGTTCTGACGACTCGGAGTTGGCCTCCCGATTACGGCCGGCATCGTAGATCTCCTGGATCTCTTGCTCGGTCGGTTCGGCCGTCACTTTATCGAGGTAGTCGTCTACCGAGACAGGAAACGCCTCGACGCGGGCGGTCTGATTGAGTTTCAAAAAGTCACGGTAGGTCTTCCCCGGTGCGAGGGAAGAGATCCCGATCGATGCCAACTGGCTGGCCACCATGACGGAGAGCTCTTGCTTGAGCAACTCACGTACTTCGAAAATGCCTAGGGTACGGTCGGTGGACTCGTTTAAAATCGTTTCCAGGCGGTCTGTTGGAATCCGGTCATCGCAGAACGCGATCAAGAATTGGTCGATGGCCTGGTCGTCGAACTCGATGCCCAGCTTCTTCGCATGCGCAGCGAGCAGCCGCATGCGGCAGATCGTGAAATCGTCGCTGTTGGGCTGAATGCCTAGTCCGAGGATTTGTCCGTTTTGCGGATTGGCGGCAAAACCGGGCACTCGAGGCTGTCCCCCGGCGTCAACTACCTCACTGGCGACAGCGGTCAGGAAACGCACCAGGCTCGCATGTTTTTGAGCAGCGACTCGCAAATCGTCCATCGTCAGCTTGCCGCCATTCCAGCGCACCGCAACGCCTTCGGTACTGGTAGCACTCCGCAGCGCCTGCGAAGCTTGCTCGATGGCGGGAGCGACTACGAACGCCAAAATCGCGAGCAATACCAGGCTGGCCATCCAGTAGGTGCGATTTTTCCGGAATGTTGCAAATGGGTTCGACATCCTGCTATTTCCTAACGAGCT
Organism: Pirellulaceae bacterium; assembly: GCA_028281725.1. Taxonomy (GTDB): domain Bacteria; phylum Planctomycetota; class Planctomycetia; order Pirellulales; family Pirellulaceae; genus Aureliella. The sequence continues at coordinate 17,572 of JANQJJ010000568.1, forward strand.
GCAATACTTTTTCGATTTTCCCCAGCGGATCGACTGGCCGCTTCGCTGGGTCTGCACCCTTGCCCCTTGGCGGTGGCCAGGCTATCTACACTCAGTGGCTGGACGCACGCGCAATGCAGGGCGCACGCCGATCGGGCGATTCTAGGCGGGGTGCCGACGAGCACAAGGATAGCAGGGATCGCCGTTTTTGGAGAGTGCGAGGTTGCAAGTTCGGACCAGCCGACCATGCGAACACTATAAATATCCCATTTTGACACAAGTTTACCCGGAGAAGGGATCGATTACCGGCTTACAATCCTCCGACTCCCCACTTGTGTCGCTCGAGTTTTCCGTTCCTAATCGAACGCTTTCGGTCACCTCAGCCACTGCGCCCCCACAAAACTGTGCGTTCAGACGGCAAAACAGAGATTTCAGCTGAAACGATGAGCAAAGAAAAATCGCTGGTTATTGTCGAATCCCCCGCCAAAGCGCGAACGATCTCCAAATTCCTGGGAAAAGACTTCACGGTGGAGGCCAGTATCGGTCATATCCGGGACTTGCCTCAAGGTGCCAAAGAACTGCCTGAAAAGTACAAGTCGGAAAAATGGGCCTATTTAGGCGTCAACGTGGAGGAAGACTTCCAGCCGGTCTACATCGTTCCCACGGACAAA
>JANQJJ010000007.1 GCA_028281725.1 Pirellulaceae bacterium
GGGTCAGGAGTCAATTGCCGCCAGCGGCCCTTCGGGTGCTGTGCACAATTGACTCCTGACCCCTTTACCCAAATCTTTAGTGTTGACAAAGCACTAGCAGCCTACCAGACAAGACACTCAATTGACGATTAAACCATCACCCTATTCGGAGCGAACTCCATGCACCGGACGAAGATAACCACTCTGATTTTTGCGACTTTTTTTTGCGTGTCTGTCCAGAGCGTGAGCGGCCAACAGAGAATCGGCGTGGGAGAGACGCTCATCCCAGGCAAAGGGACCGTCCAAGATCAGACGCTGATCCAAGATGTGGATGCGGTCGCCCGGCTGCACGCCAAGTTTAAGAAGTTGCTGACCGGGGCCAAGCTAACCGGGCAGTTTACGGTCGACGGCAAACCTCTGAGCGAACTGCAAGAGGAATCCTACGAGATTGAAAAAGTGGAGAAGCTGGCCGACGGTGATTTATGGGCTATCACCGCTCGCATCAAGTACGGCAAGCACGACTTGACCGTTCCTGTACCGCTAGCTGTCAAATGGGCCGGCACGACCCCCATTCTCACACTTGACGACCTGACCATCCCCGGTTTCGGCACCTTCTCAGCTCGAGTCGTGTTGCACAAAGACAAGTACGCAGGCACTTGGCAACATGATGCGGTCGGCGGGCATCTGTTCGGAATGATCCAGCTGGCGGAGGAAAAACCTCAGACGCCTGAAAGCACCGATTAGAATACGCGCGTAGAAGAACCCCCGCATAGTCGTTTCCCAAGGTGCAGTTTTTTTTGATCGCGTGCCCTGGGCCGTCGCGAATTTCCAGAGGTGTCCCCCATGAGAGAACCAGAGCACAACTGCAGCCGTCGGCAGTTGCTATCCTACGCCGCTTTTAGTTCTGCCGCGCTTTCCGGCGGTGTTGCTGGAGCCCAAGATGCCGGGGGGCGGCGGTCGTCGGAAGAAACGCCTCCGGCCGGTCGACGATACTCGATGAAGAAGTCGATCAACCTGTGGGCCTTTCCTTATCCCGAGAAGATGTCTCTCCGCAAGTGCCTGGAACTGGCCAAAGACGCGGGCTTTGATGGGATCGAGCTCAACTACGATCTCGAAAACGATTTGTCTCCCAACGCGTCGACCAAGGACTATGGTGCCATTCGCCGCATGGCGGATGACATCGGCATCGCCATCAGCGGTGTTTGCTCTTTCCTTTTTTGGCCCTACCCGCTGACGAGTAATGACCCTGCCGAGCGTGCTCGGGGAATGGAGTTGGCCGGCCTGATGACTCAGGCGGCTCATGACCTGGGAACCGAGAATTTGCTGGTCGTACCCGGTGCGGTGCACATGCCATGGCGGCCCGAACATGATCCAACGCCAAACGACGTGTGTGACCGGCGCGCCCGGCAGGCGATTGGGAAACTCCTGCCACAGGCGGAGAAACTAGGTGTCTACTTGAACATCGAGAATATCTTCTTCAATGGATTCCTCATGTCACCGTTTGAGATGGTGGACTTTGTCGACAGTTTCCAGAGTGAATTCGTCCAAGTCCACTTTGATACGGGCAACATCATGGAGTATCAGTTTCCCGAACACTGGATCCCGATTCTTGGTAAACGAATCAAGAACGTGCATTTGAAAGAGTTTACCAAGAAGGGGACAGATCATTCACTCGAAACGTTCCGTCCCCTTTTGGATGGCACCACCGCTTGGCCCAGCGTCCTCGATGCGCTGGAGAAGACCGGTTATGACGACTACCTGACGTTCGAGTACTTTCATCCGTATCAGCACTACCCTGAAGCGCTCATCTACCAGACCGCGGACTCGCTCGATCGCATGCTCGGCCTCAAATAGCCCATCGCCAGTCGCGCAGGGACAGCTTGTATGTCGGGGGAGCGTCGCGAGTCATGAGGACCGGTCGCAAGCATCCGTACAAGCTCGCTTAGCGTGCCCCCCGAGATGAAACGTCCCTTCTGCTTTACTTATCACTCGTAACCGGAACTCCATTGTTTACGAATCTGTGACCAGCCGCCTGACGGTTGCTTGTCGGAAGGTTTCCAAACATCTAGGATGGAGGCTCATTTTAAGGGCCCTACGCCGATCTCGGCTCCGAAAACTGCTCATCTGGCGTAGGCATAGGAACGCTTCTCGTAAACAGCTGAATAGATGGATGATTTCAAAAACTCACAGCCGAGCGGGACCGGTTGTGGGGTTGTCGACGACACCTCTTCTGCGGAACAAACTCAATTCTTGTCGGATGTGCTTGATGGTTTGAGCGGAGACGTCAAGCATCTCCACTGCAAGTACCTATATGATCAGCGCGGTTCGGAGTTGTTCGACCAGATCTGCGACTTGGACGAGTACTATCCGACGCGTACGGAGTCGAGCATCACTTGTCAGAACGCTGCCGAAATCGCTCAGTGTATCGGCCCCAATGCGACCGTGGTCGAGTATGGCAGCGGCAGCAGCACGAAGACGCGTGTCTTGTTGGACCATCTGGAAGATGCCAGCGCCTATCTGCCGGTGGACATCTCTGCCGAACATCTCCAAAGAACCGCTCTGCAGCTACAGGAAGAGTACCCGGATCTGGACATCAGCCCGATTGTGGCCGACTTCACCCAAGCGTTTGAATTGCCGCAGCAGTATGATAGTTCGGGGGTGGTCGTCTATTTCCCCGGCTCTACCATTGGAAATCTCCTGCCTGACGATGCGATTGCTTTGTTGGAAAACGTTTCTCAGTTGTGTGGACCAGAGGGCAGCCTACTGATCGGCTTCGACCTGCAAAAGGAAACGGTGATACTTGAACGAGCCTACAACGATTGTCAGGGAGTCACGGCAGAGTTCAATCTGAACCTGTTGCAGCGCATTAATCGAGAGCTGGAAGGGGACTTCGATCTTCAGCAGTTCGCGCACCTGGCTATGTACAACCAGTCCAAAGCACGCGTCGAAATCTACATCGAAAGCTTGTGTGAGCAAACCGTCAACATTGATGACCAAGAGATCGATTTTGAGTCGGGCCAGCGGATACTGACGGAGTATTCTCACAAATACACCATCGAAGGCTTTGCCGAAATGGCCAGCAGCGCAGGTCTGGAAATGAATCGAGTGTGGACCGATGAGAAAGATTACTTCGCGGTGATGCACCTTCGCGCCACTTAGCACACCACGGCGGGAAAAGGCGGCCACTTCTCCCAAGGTGCCGTCACGCTCCGCCGTGATGGTCTGCGGAAAAACAGGATCGCTATTCACCGAAGCGATCCGCCGGTAGTTTCAGATTGGGATTGCACCTTGAGCTCCAAACTTGCCACGGGCGACGTGTCCGTCCAGACGAACCAGGCGGCCATCGCGAACTTTCGTGAAAAGTATCGGCGCACGCGTCGATTCAGCGAACGAATCGCCGAGCCATTGTCAGCCGAAGACTGTGCGATGCAAACCATGCCTGATGTCAGCCCGACGCGTTGGCATCTCGCCCATACGACATGGTTCTTCGAGACGTTTCTCCTCAAGGATTCGCCCAGTTACCAGTCGTACGATTCGAGCTTCGAATACCTGTTCAACTCATACTACAACGCCGTCGGTGAGCAGTTCCCCCGAAATCGGCGCGGCCAGTTGTCACGTCCCGGGCTGGCTGAAACGATGGAGTATCGTCGGCACGTCGACCAACATGTCTTAGCGCTGCTCGAAGGTGACGAAGTGCGGCCCGACATGCTGCGGGTTGTCGAGCTCGGTTTGAATCACGAACAGCAACATCAGGAATTGATGCTGACGGACATCAAGCACGTGTTGTTCTGCAATCCACTTTATCCGGTTTATCAGGAATCTCATTCGTCCCCTGGGGAGGCGGACGTCCGCTGCACGCCGCTGACATGGGAAACGATGCCCGAAGGCATCTCCGAGATAGGACATGCCGGTGATGGCTTCGCCTTTGACAATGAGTCCCCCCGACACAAGACGTTTTTACAAGCGCACTCCATCGCCTCTCGTTGTGTGACCAACGGTGAGTACCTGGAGTTCATGCGTGACGGCGGCTACCAGCGCCCCGACCTTTGGCTGTCGTTAGGTTGGAATCAGGTTCAGCTGCAAACGTGGCAACATCCTCTGTACTGGATTTCGCGCGACGACGTCTGGATGGAGTTTACGCTGGCGGGATTGCGAGAACTGAGACTCGATGAACCGCTCTGTCATGTCAGTTACTTTGAAGCGGACGCGTACGCGAGATGGTCCGGAAATCGATTGCCGACTGAGCTGGAGTGGGAGGCGCTTGCCGCCGGACAAGCGGTCGACGGCGTTTTCGCAGACAAGCTGCTCGAAAACGATCTGCCGGTTCACCCGCAAACGGAAAACAAACGGGACGAGCGCGTTTCCGGTATGTTCGGCAATCTATGGGAATGGACGGCTAGCCAGTATTCCCCCTATCCCGGATTCGCAGCCGCCGGAGGAGCACTCGGCGAATACAACGGCAAATTCATGTGCAATCAGTTTGTCTTGCGCGGCGGTTCTTGTGCGACCTCCTCAGACCACATCCGCCCGACCTACCGGAACTTCTTTCCTCCCGAATCTCGTTGGCAGTTCTCTGGAATCCGGCTGGCGAATTAGACGGTAGCGGGGCCGAGTATGACTGAACTGCCACACTACGACCGCCTAAAAAGTTATCAGTGGAACTATGAAAATCCACCCGGTCTGGAGCACCTTCCTGTGCCAGCCGCATCGGACGCTTCGGGCGGACGATGGACTTTCTGCGGCAAGCCCGTGCCGTCGCCCATTGGGGTCGCGGCTGGGCCTTTGCTCAATGGTCGATGGATTCTCTATTACGCGGCCTTGGGTTTCGATGTTCTGACTTACAAGACCGTTCGCAGCCGGGAGAGAGCCTGTTATCCACTGCCTAACCTGCAGCCGGTCGCCGTACAGGCGATCGATCAAGGTGGAAGCACGGTCGAAGCGGCCGACGTGATGGACAACAGTTGGGCCATTTCGTTTGGCATGCCGTCGAAGTCACCTGACACGTGGCGAGGAGATATCGCGTGGACTCGTGAGCAGCTTCCGGCTGACAAGTTGCTGGTCGTTTCCGTTGTTGCCACTCCCGAGCCGGGCTGGTCGCTGGACCAGATTGCGGCAGACTACGCCCAGTGTGCGCGATGGGCGGTCGACGGTGGAGCCGACTGCATCGAAGTCAATTTCTCGTGCCCCAACGTCAGTTCGCGGGATGGACAACTTTTTCAGAACGCTCAGGCCGCTGCCATCGTCGCCCAGCAAGTGCGCGCCGCCATTGACGGCGTGCCTCTGCTCGTCAAGATTGGCCATGTCGCGTCAGAGAGCCAAGCAAGTCGGTTGTTGACCGCCGTGGATGGCATCGTGGACGCCATTTCCATGACGAACTGCCTGTCTGCGAATGTTACGATGAACAAAGAGCTACTTTTCTCCGGTCAGCCTCGTGGCATTGGCGGTGCTGCCATTCGGGCAGCGTCTGTCGAACAGGTGCGTCTGTTCCACCAACTGATTCGTGAAAGAGGCTCGAAGGTGACCATCGTGGGAGTCGGCGGGATTTTCAGCGGTGAGCATGCTCGGCTCTATCTCGACGCAGGTGCCGAGGCGGTTCAAGTGGCCACGGCAGCCATGCTCGACCCGCTGGTAGGAAAGAAGATCAAGTCTACCCTGGTTACGCCCCGGGCCCGTGTCTTATAAGCCTGGTGTCCTACCAGTTCCGATCAAGGCCTGGTCCACGTGCAGGTTGATCTGCCTTCAGCTCGCCCCCGGCGAAGTAAAGACTTGAGGAGAGAGCCACCACCACGGCTGCTCTCCCAAGGGCAGAGCCATTGGTATCTACCCGGGCTAGCGGCCGCGGAGCGGCGCCAGGCAGTAGCCTCGGACGTAAGCCTCCTGTCGTCGCTTCGCGACTGAGCTGGTCATAACACCCTTCAACATGGGACTTGCGTCCCACGCACCAGCATTTCGTCGCTTCGCGACTGCCATGACTACAATTGGCCAATTCTGCCTACAAGAGCTCGAACATCCAACTAAAGTGGTAAGGACGTTGATTCCTTAGTCTGTATCGATAGGGGCCTCTGGCATCATGTTCCGAGCACATTTATTCGGCTTGCTGGCGATCACAGCCTGCATGTCGCCCGCATCCATTCTAGAGGCCCAAGGCGAACCTGAGAGCGTTCATTTGGTTGGCCTGCATCGCAACCATGATTGTTCGGGGGGACACTGCGGTCACCTGAGGTTCGGCGGACGCCGATATCTGCGAGGTTCTGCCCTTGCGTCCCACTACGGCCACGCGGGCGGCTCCGACTTTGGCCCGCCACCATTCTACGACTTTGGCGACACCAACCTCCAGTCGTTGAGCCCAGCCGTCCTGATGCTGGATCACCTGGGCGAACGGATCTCGACCGACAACGTCGGCCAGCGGTGGGTGAAGGTGGAATACTCCAGCCTGACTTTCACGCTCAGCATACGCACGGATACTCAACCGGATGCCGTGCGGTTTTGGATCGATGGAAATCCAGCCCATCCTGAGCTCTTTAAGGCCCAAGGCGCTTGGCAGCAGAGTCGAGTGGAAGATGATGACTTTTACAATCGATCCTACACCTGGGCCTGCCCTTCCCTAGGCCGGATGTCGATTCAAGTCGAAACCTTGCTAGATGGACGCTGGCAGCACACTGCTTCTCCTCTGTTGCTTGAGATCGTGCCTCCGCTGAAACCTGAAGTCGTAGCGGTCGGAGCCAAGTCGCAAGGCTTGCAGCCCATCAGCCCCGGCGACGTGACCTCGATCTACGAAGAGGAACTCCACGTCCGGTTCGCGGCTCCCACGACCCAAGTTGTCTATTTGGACGTCGATGGCATTGCGCCGATCGAGGGCAAATGTTTGCCGAACGACGACTGCTGCTTTCGTTTCAACTTGAACGAAATCTTGACGGTGGGGCGCCACGCCGTCCGCTTCCGCCGCAGTGCTGGGGCAACATGCGCGATGACCAGTCCGCCATCGGCGACGCTGTGGATCGATTATCGACCTGGCGGAGCCCTAACTCACATACGCAACGAAAATGGGTGGCTTCGAAGAAAGCTGGCCAACGAAGTACACCAGTTGAACGTACAGCGCGTTGACGACTCGGTCCAGACACTTCGGCACCATCTTCGGCATCCGAGGAAGTACGCCCCTGATAATACGGAAAAGGCCACCGAGACGGAGCAAAAACAGACAGGCGCACCGTCAAAGAAGCCTTCGGCGCATGGAACTCCCGATTCCGACGGCAGTGAAGAGGATCCGCCAGCGGAAAACGAGACCGCGCCGACAGAACAAGAGGGGACTCCGGGTGGTGCCGCCGAGACTGAAACGCCCCAGGGCGAGGCAGCGCAGGAGAACGGCGCCGCCGATCTTCAAGGCTCTGGCTCAAGCGACGCCGCAGGGCCGAGTTCCTCGGGCGCCTCTCCATCCGGTACCGACGACCGAGAGCCATCCCAACCGGCGGATGTACCACAGGCAGAAATCCGACTCAGCAATCCAAGCGGCGGCTCGGCGTCGAACCTGCCGGTACCCGAAGGAACTCCAACCAGTCCTACGTTGATGGACGCTCTGCCGTCAGGCGCCATTGACCAGTCCGTGGGAGATCTTCCATCCTCGCCAGCACCTCCGCAAGCAGTCGCGCCCACTCCGCAGCGTCTGTCCCTCAAACCATCGCTGGAAGAAGTGACCGCCGAGAGGTTAGAAAAATGGAGGGACGCGGATCGCCGGGCCAAGCAACGCGCAACACAAACGCGGGATTCGAGCCCCAAGACGCCATGGAAGGAAACTCAGCTATGGGGTAAGAAACTTGAGGCCGCATCCCAGGCGAGGGCCAAAGAGCTGGATGTTCTGGAGAACCAATACGCGGCAGCCGAAGATGCATGGCGGGCATCCAAGGTCGTTTCGACAGTAACCTTCGAGGCGGCTGCCTACTTCAGCCGGGACGGGTACGGAACGCTCGGTCAGCTCGATGCCCGGCGCGGGCTGGTACTGCAAGAGGGCATGCAGTTCTTGACGCACGCCGACGGGAACTGGGAACTGAAGATACCTTTGATCCCGCCCACCTCCCCAGCCGTTTTGCATCTTCAGCTGCAATTTCGGACCGCCGACGGACGCTGGAAGTCGATCTCGCTTCAGCCTGTGGAACTCACCACGTCCGCTTCGACGCAACTTCACCTCAACGGGTTTTCTCCGGTGCTGCGTCGCGAAGCGGGCTACGTCACCGAAGTCAGAAGACGCGGCTCGGTCCGGTTTGGTCATGGATACCAAGGCCTTACCCGGCGCGTCCGATATTAACACTTCGCGGCGACCAGGGGGTTCGAGCACCACTCCGCAATTTCAAGCATTCTTGTCGGTTGTGCCGAATATGCCCCCCACCTCCTACCGACTAAAGCAATGACGGAGGTGTAGCCTGCGCCTTACGGCCAATGCTATCATTCCGGGCAAACTGGGGAACTCCAACCTGTGCACCTACATGGAGGTAGGAAGTGCGACAACTGACTGGACTGGTCGTTGGACTCATGCTCATCTTCTGTTGGGCGGCTTTGATCCGCTCTCTGCGCACCAGAGGATCCCAATCGGAACCGGCGGCATCGGCTCAGCCAGTTCCGCTCCCTGCGACGGCAGTCAAGAAACTCCCAGACCGCGTGGTGGATTCTCAGATAGCCTTGGTTGCGTTTCAGAACCCGGCCATAACAACCTCTCGGATCGAAGCGATCGTCGACAAGAAAGATGAGAACTTCAAGATTCGGTGGCAAACCAGCGCTGACGGAAAGTTGCCTGCGCCGGTCGGAGACGTAGTCTACCTGCGAAGTGGACTGCTGGATGTCGAGCCTGGAGATATCGCGGCGCAGAGTGCTTACGTTGCTAAGCTACCGCTCCAATCTCCAACCAAGGCTCGCCGACTGAAAGACGTCCAGCCGCTTCCTCCCGGGAGATACTTGGTATTCATTGCCAAAGACGACTCGACTGCAGACATCAATATTACCTCCGTGCCCGACCAGGCCATCCAAGTGGTGGTTCCGGCGGCCAACGTCAGCGAGTTTGACATCGTCAGTACTCGCGTGGGCAAGCACGCCCTGTTTCAGCCATTTACCAGCGTGACGCTGAACCTGCCTGCCAACACGAGCCAAACCAACGTCGGATTCCGAGTTCACGCGCGAGAAGGCAATCTCAAGGCGCTGCGCATGGCACCAAGCACAGGTCGGGACAATACGTTCGATGTGCAGGAAACTGTCGATCTAGCAAGGAGGCAAGTTACAGCTCCCACGAACTATCCGTCTTTGGAGGCGGAGTATGACATTGCGACCGTGTTGGGTCAGTCCACTCAACCAGCCTTGCTTCCGCTGTTTGCTGATGGGGATACCCACTTGCTTGCAGCTAGTCCACTGAAGTTTTTAGTCACTCCGGCACCAAGTCAAAAAGTGACGGTTACATTCCCCGACGCCGTCCAGGTCAGTGGCCAGAACACTCTCGAAACCAGCTCAGCCGCCGCCAGTGGTGTTGCGATCAAAACGCGTGTGCAGCTCTCGACACCGCTGACGGGCGATGCTGGAAAAAACCCCAAGTGGCACATCGTGTTGCTCAGCGGTGACAGGCGGCTCGCGGAACCCGCCGAGCTAAAGTTGGACGGCGGGGGGAATATCGCGCCGGCCGAGATAACTTTTTCTGGAATCTCTCTTTCAAACGGTAGCCACGTCATCCAGGCGAAGGTATTTGCGGGAGATCTCCTCATACAGCAAGAGGCCGAACTGGTACTGAACGTATCCAACAGCGGATTCCGCGTGACTGACATTTCGCCAAGAGACTTTGGCGTCGTGCTCGGATCCAATATCATCCGCATCGATTTTTCCCGACCGCTGAATTCAAGTGTCGACGAGACCCAGTTCAAAAGCTCGATCAAAATTTTCCGTAGCGAGTCGGGGCGATTTACCGAAGTACCGCCTCCCCAGCCCCTGTCCCCATTGCCGGCAGGTGACAAGTTTGTGTTTAGCGACGACAGGTCATCGGTATTCCTGGTTTTTGATTCCGTCGAAGCTGGAGTGTATCGCGTACGGCTCGACGGCAGCCTGCTGAGCGACCAATTCGGCAATCAGCTCGAGGGCGACGATGGCCAACCCGGCACCAGGGTCGTCCGCCAGTTGGGACAGGCCGCCGATCGTGCGCTTGCCTCGGTTCCCGTGACGCGAGGCGTCACCCCCAGCCGCGCACCTCACATTGAGTACCCGGAATTCACGGCCCCGCGAGAAAGCACGAAAGGCTTCAACCCGAGCGACAAGGTCGAAACGCGCGTGGCTCGACTGTACTTCTACCGGGACGCGCATCGAGTGGCCCAGATCCTGAACCGTAAAGTCCAGTCCTATAATCGCCAGGGTGTCGCGGTCCGCAGGCAACTAGCGGACAAATCAAGGCAGGAGGCGGAGCAGCTCACCACGGAGCGCATGGAGGTGGAACGTTACGCCGTTCAGCTCGCCCAAGAAACCCGTCGGCTGGAGAACGAACTCTCCGACGCGCAGCGTTCGCTAGATCGCTCCTTGCAGGAATTGCAAAATGCGTCCTTTGGACTCAATACAGCTCAGCTGGACGACTCCGATCGGGCACGGCAGCAGCAGGTCGTCAACCAATTGGAAGCTACGGTGCAAAGTTTTGCCAGTCGTGCCGCCTCGCTCGAGCGAGACGTGCGGCAGGCCAGAGATCAGGAGGTCGCCGCGAACGAGCGCTGGCAGCAAGCCCAGCGAGTCGAACAACTGGCCAAAACAGAGCAATTCCGCCTGGAAACGGCCGCCGCTCACGAAGATCCGGACACGTTCGCCGCTGGCGATCCCAGGAGCATCGATCCCGTTGCTCAAGTCAGTATCTCGGTCATCGGTGAAGGCCTGCTTCATTTGCGTGGTCCGCTCAAAGGCGTCAATCAGGTTCGCTTGATGATCGATCAGATCGACTCGCCTCAGGGCCAGGTGCGCGTCGCCGTTCACTCCACTCAGATCAACGGCGAAGAAGCCGACAAATTGGAGGTCGTTGCCAATAGGATTCAAACCTACATCGACCAGGCGCGATTCTTGACCGTGCAGTCGGGCGAGATGCTTCGCAAAGCGGTCGTGCACGTCGCCGCCGCCCGCGCCGAGGAAGCCCGAGGCATGTACCCGGGTGCCACGCAAGCGGAACGCGACCAGTTGTACCTGCACTCGTTCTTCGGTCGCGACTTTGTGGACGAACTGCGCGCGATGGATTCGGAACTGCTCCAAACGGGCAACAAGCTGCTCTCTCTGCACTCCATGGACGTGACCAGCCTCTCCAGCGCGCTGACGCTGCTGGCGATTGCCAACAATGGCACTCGACTAGCCATTTTGGAAGAGTTCAACCGTCTGCTACAGACGGAACTCGCCGTAGCGGAGCAACAATACATCCACAACGGCATTGGTGCTTGCACGGGCGGTTGCAAACGTGGATGCAAGCACGATCACCATGCACCGCCGGTCTGTCTGTTCGCACCGAATGCGACGTTTGTCAGCCTGCGAGGTTTCTTTGACGCGCAGATCGCGCATGACGATACCATCAGTCCTCTGCAACGCGAAATGATCCGTTTGGCTCAGATACTGAAAGCCCGATTGATCACGGAGATGGAATACAAACAGCGCGTCATGGAACGGGCAGTCATCGAAGAACGCATCGACGATTCCGCTGATCAACAGGAGTTCATGCGTCTAAGACAGGTGCAAGCTGAGCAAGAACTGGCGAACGCACTTTCGGATTTGGCAAAAACCCAGGCTAGTCTATCAACCAGCCTTGCTAAGGGAGTCGCACAAGTATCAGCATTGAGCCGGCAGGTAGATCAAGATGTAGCGACCAGTGATGAGCAAATTCGCGAAGCGATCGCGGACATCATGCGATCCCAAAATATTTCAGGCGCGGAAATCGCCGTATCCGATCAACAGCTGCAAGACATCCTGAGGAAGATCTCGGATGCAGACTCACAAGGCGCTATGATTCGAAAGAATTTCATAGAGGCGGCGCAGCGTTCGAATGGAGGCGGTCTAGAAAGTCTTAGACCCTCACCGAAGGTGACTAACACACTCGAAGGGTTCGACTACAGACTGGTTACGGGCGACCGTAACTCCGTAATGCAGGCGCTGAGAATTCAGCCTGATGGCGATGTGCAAGATCCCGATCAAATCGCTTTCATCGTGCTATTCCCCGTAAACTCTGCAACGCTACAAGCGAAGCAGGCGATTGTTGACATTGTCTCTCGCGAGCGTCGAATTTTTGAACAGCTAGCCGAATTCGGCCTGCTTGACGAACGAAACGTGCAGAATTGCAAAGAACTCGTATCGATGCAGTCGAGGCTTGTCGAGTTGCCGAACACCGTAGCGGTTGGCAAGGAAGAGAAGGAACTGGGTGTTCCGGTCATTTCCGTCGCGGATATTACCAATCTTGCGGCCATAGTGGAGAGTCGCATTGCGTTGCTACGGGAAGTCAAGAGGCGATTGCGATCGTTACGGGAACGACGCCAAAGTCTGGTGAACATTTTCGTTCAGCTAGGTAGCAAATTTGAACGTGGTGAAGCCGGCGTTCAAGAACTGGGGCAATTTTACAGTGATTGGCTTGCCTGGGTCCGAGACGTAGAGTCGCTTTTCGGGGACAAGAAAAGCAAGGTCGATGAAGTACGCGAAGTGCTAACGCCCGTTACTAGGGAAATAGAGACTTGGGTCGTTACAGCTTCCAAGGCTGACCTCGCTAGAAAGACGGCTCAGGACGCGCGACGGCCGCTTGATCATAAGAAATTCCTGGACATGCTGATCGATGACCTGGAAGAAAACTACATCGAACTACTCGAAGGCACACGAGCTCATACGGCGAACATCGACAACTACCTGAAGCGGCTAACCACGTCGCTCGACGATGACTTCAATACTCAGTTCTATCATCCGGCATTCCGGCTGGTACGCGAGGCCAGCCAGTTCAAGCGTGTCGAGTTCGGTCAGACAGAGACGACAAACGTCCTGGCCAACAATCGGGAATTCGCCAAAGTCTCACCGTCGGCAACCATGGAGTTTGACTTGCCCAAGCGGGATATCCTGATCAAGGAAGGTATCGACTCGGCCCTGGCGATCTACAACGATGTGGGAGCGCTCGTCAATGATCCGAATCTGCTGTCGCTGGCGAAGATGCAAAGCGGCAGTGGGGCGGCCGATGCCGCCGCGGGAACGCTCGGAGGCCTCGGCGCGGTCCGCAATGTACTTCCAGGCCTCAACGGTAGCAGCGCCGAACAAATCATGGCTCGTGGCGCGGGCTCGGGGCCTGAGTTCGAATCGAACGTGGAAAAGCTGATCCCGGATCCGGCGATCTACAAATTCGAAACCGGCACCGGATACGAAATTCGGCCGGTTATCGCTCCCGACGGACAAGCGGTGGTGTTCGACTTCCACTATCTCTACACGACGCAGATTCGTGAACCGGTGAGGGCGGATGAAAAACATCTGGGGCGAGTCAAACAGCACTTCGTCGATACCGATGTCCAGCTATCGAATTTTGAGCTGCGCGAGGTCAGCCGTTACGTCGTAGCCCTCAAGGCCGAACGTACGGCCAAAGGGGTGCCCCTGCTGGAGGACATTCCTGTGGTCGGCGTGCTCTGGCGTCCTCTACCGAGCGACGAAAAATCATTACAGCAGAATATCATCATGGCTCAGGCCACCATCTTCCCGACCTTGTTCGATTTGATGGGATTGCGTTGGGCACCGGCGGTTTCCGACCTGGATCCTCTGCGGCTGAGCAATCGCGAGTACCTGGTGCGTGGGCGACACCAGTTCCTGGAGAATCGCATCTACGATTACAGCAGTACCCAAGTCGACGAGTTTCTCAGGATTCCGGAGGATGTGCGTCGGGCGGACCTCTACCGTTCGCAGGCGACGATTTCTTCGGTCCATCCCAACGGCTATCGAGGGCCAGGCTTGGATCTGAGGAACAGTCAGATGCGCGAAGGATACAATCCCGAAGAAGCCTATCCCACCCCCGGCTATATCCCGGCTCAGTCGGCTGAGGGTGCGGTCTACCTACCTCATCGGCAGAACAATCCTTATCAGCAGATGCCGCGGGGGGCTACGGTGATTGAACAGCGGCACCCAGTCGAACTTGCACCCCCCAGCCGATTCCCAGCTAGTAGCTCAGGTCAGCCGCGGCCGCTGGAAAGCTCATCTTCGTCACGGCAAGGGGATGGTTGGCAGTACGGTTCGGCTAAATAGCTTTACATTGGGAGCAGGCAGTGGATTCGCAGGACAAGTCAACTCGGCGCAGGTTCGTCACTATGCTCTCGGGCACCGCGACCTGGCTGCTGAGTCAGGTGGCGATGGCCGACGACTGGCTTTCGCTTCGAAAGGCCCGGCGTCGAATTCAGCCGGTCTGCTCCATTCCTCCGGAGGACTATCAATACGGAGCGCGCACGCCCTCGACGATCGTTCGCAGTCTGCCGGCCGTGCCGCAGTTGTCCGCGCAGGACATTCAACAGACCCTGGAGCTCATACGCTCCTATTCTGGTAGTATCGCAGCCATTGAGGCAGCCAGCATGCCTGACGCGACGATCGACCAACTGGCCCACCGAGCCGATTTGGCACTCTCGCGGCGCCTCGAGGCGCAGCAGGCCCTGCAACACGCACAGCGCCCCAAAGCGAAACTGATGCAATTGGCAACGCGGCAGCTTACGATCGCTCACTGCAGCATCAGTGACGTGGCGTTTCAGATTCAGCCCAGCGGAGCTTGGCATCTGAGTCTCCGCGGGGATCAAAACTACTTGCGCGACGATAGGCAGCGCGAGCGCAACGTCGACCTACAAATCAAACGCAACGCGTTCAAACTGAACGTCCGTTTGCTGCGTTCATCGCGCAGCGGCGGCGAGAATCAAGCCCCCCTGGTGCTGGATGAGCAGAGCGTTGACCAGGCTGGCAAGCTCGCGATCGTTGAGATTGACGTGGCCGAATTCTGGGTTCAACGCGAAGCCCCGCAGCGGATCACGCGGCTCGGTTATCATCCCCTGATCGCCAGCCACTACGACGACATCGACCAAGCGGAGTTTGAGTTCTTTGTTCGCCTGGATCCTTTAACCGGATCAGGGACAGGCGTTGTCCAGCCTTGGCAACGGGAACCGTAACACACCACTTGGGAAGCCGTTCAAACACGATGGCTACGATCTGCAGAGCCAACGATGATGGTTAGGGACGAAAAAGAGTACGGAAGAACAGCTGGAGAGCTCCGGATGAGCAAGGGAACGATTGGCGTGGGGCAACACATCACCCGATGGCGACCAGCGGTGACTGTCCTCTGGACGACCTGGGCGATCATCTGTGCTTTCAATGCTTCCGTGCTTCGAGCGCAGCAACCGGACAGCCTGCGTTCCAACCAAATGACTGATACCGTCACAGCCCGCGTTTCACCGGTGCTAGAAATCGAAGTCCTGGATCCCAACCGCGATGCGCGCGGCAATCCCGCCGTGGTCATGACCACCGACGCGGCAGGCAACCCTCAGGTGGAGATACCGCCTTCGCTGATCGTCCATCGCTACTACTACACCGGAGACCGAAGCTTCCGCGGCCCTGACTTACCAGGCGGCCCATCCATTGTGATTGCCCAAAACCCGCGTGATGGACAGCAAGTCTACTTGCCAGTCCAGATGCTGCCGGGTTCGCCTGTTGTGCACTATACCTCACGATCGATTGAATATGACTTTGGCAATCGCGCCGTGATTGTTACCTTTCCGAAACTAGGCGATCCGGCCGTGAGCTACCGCAATGGCCGACCTCTATCGGAGAAAGCCGGCAAGCTGCTGGGGGTTGACCGGCTCAAGTCGGCTTGGACAGGTACCAAAGAGTCGTTTGCCAAACTCAAGGAGAAGACGTCTACTGCCGCGCAGGCAAGCCGTCTGACGGCTGAAAATCTTGTCCGGCCGTTCGCGCTGCCTGCTCAGAACTTCGGTCGCCTCCTTCCTGGCGCTGCGGCACTCTCTGATCCCAACTTGGAAGCCCGTGTCGTCGAACAGACTGCCCTCCGCAAGCAGCAGCAAGCCATCGATCAAGCTCGTGCCCAGCAGCGCATCGCCAACGTCGACATCAAACGTCCCTAGCCGGATGACCCGCGCCCCGCCCCAGGCTGGAGCATTGTTACTTTGGGTGTAGCCAATCGGCAGCGAGGAACGCCTTGGAAACCGCCGGATAGTACAGGCTAGGTGGGAGTGCAACCTGTACTAGTTGCGTGTTTGTGCTTCGTCGAGACCAAACAGGGCTCGAGCGACAGCAGTCCAAGCAGCCTGGTTGGCAAACGATTCTGTGGCGACGAGTCTCGGCTCAGTCTCGGTCGACTCATCCTGTGTCCCCTCGCCGGTGCTGGCTTTGACCTTGTCAGGCTCCTCACCTGCCAACGCTCGATCATCTGCGGGCGAATCCCGTTGGCTGCTGGCCCGCTGGCTATCGTCTGACTTCAGCTGCTTGCTATCCGCTTCCTGACTCTCGCCGGGTCCCAACCGATCGCCGTCTGGCCGCTGGCTATCTTCCAGGCCCAACAGCGCCTGAGCAGAGTGTGAATCCTCCAGGAAGGCTCCGCGCTGAGTATGAAAAAACTGGACCAGCAACTGCAATTCTTCATCGGTCGCCGGGCGCACTAAGACGCAGCGAAACAGGTTCTGAAGCGCCGCGGACAACGTTTCGTCACTTGCATCGGATGCTGAGGCGAACCGCCGGCCCGCGGCCCGGGCGAGATCCACCAACATCACATCGTTGAGCAGCGTCAAAGCCTGCAGCGGACTGTTGCTGCGTGTCCGACGAGCAATGCAAGCTTCGCCGCTGGGCGCGTCAAACGTTGAGAACATCGCGAAGGGAGCCGTGCGTTTGATGAATGTGTAGATGCTGCGGCGATAACGGTCCCTGCCAAGACTCTCCGGCCACTTCGGGCTGCCAAATGTCACTTCCGTGATTCCTGCAGGCTGTGGCGGGTGAACCGGTGGACCACCGAATTCCGACGACAAGGCACCGGAAGCGACCAGCAACGAGTCACGAATCACCTCAGCGTCCAGGCGGAAACGCGGCGCGTAACTCAGTAGCCGGTTGTCGGGATCTACCTCACGAGCTCGGGGACTTGCCACTGAAGATTGGCGATACGTCTGGCTGCTCACGATGCGGCGATGGAGACGCTTCAGCGACCAGCCGTCGTCGCGGACAAAACGAAGTGCCAGCCAATCGAGTAGTTCCGGATGAGAAGGCGACTGGCCTTGCAACCCAAAATCATCGACCGTTTTTACGAGGCCGGTACCAAACAGTGTCGCCCAATGACGATTGACAATCACGCGAGCGGTCAACGGATTCTCTTCAGAAACGATCCAACGCGCCAATCCAAGGCGATCTTGTCTGGCGCCATCAGGTAGTGGAGGGAGCACCTGGGGCACACTCGGCGAGACTTCCTCTTGAGGTTGTAGATACTCACCCCGATGATGACGGTGCGTAGGTCGACGATGGTTGTCAGGCCGCTCCGCGAAAACCAAGGTCGAAGGGGACTCGGGGCGGGCCCGCAGCTCGCGAATCTTGTCCGCTTGCTTTTCAAGCTCGGGCGCAGCCATTAGGAAATCGCTCAGCAGCGCCTGGCGGTCGGCAGCGCTGAGCGAATCTTCCGGCTTCCTTAAGAGTTCAGCGATCCGATCGGAAAAGAGACGAGCCTGAGGCTTACCGGAATCCGTCGCGAGAATCCGGAAACGCCCCAGAGAACTGGCAAAGTGCCTGCCGAACGTCATGTGAATGGACAGCGGTTGGCCGGCAGGAATCGGCTTGGCCAGCGTAAACACCGCGACGTGCCGCTCCCCTTGCCGCCCATGCACTGACCAGCCGGTCTGAACGTCCCCGTCATAGGCCAGAGCAGCGGATACGGGGTTTTTGCCGAAGCGATTTTTGGCGAACGTCTCACTGGCCGAATCGAATTCGTAGCGCGTCTTGCCCGAAGTCGCCTCGATCTCGGTTAGATAGAAATCACCTAACGTGCCTTCATAGTAGGTGGAACCGGGGCCACGGGCCGGCAGCCTTTCATCCGGTAGCGCCTCGAGTCCGATGGCGGTAATCGGTTGATCCAGCGGAGCGAACCGAATGAAGTAGTCATCGCGTTTGGCGGTGTCCCCGGAGGCGAATATGGAATCGTCGTCTTGGATGGTCAGGATGGGGAGATTCGAAGTTGCCTCGACCGGTCGCAGCGCAGTCCACTCGACCGCATTGGCTCGCTCCCTTGAAAGCCACCGCTTAAAAGCTGCATCCATTGCAGAGAAGCGCTCGTCTTCCGTCGATCGGACAGGCGATTCGTTTTCATCCTCAGCAGCTTCCTCCGGTTCCGGCAGCGGCCAGTGACTTGCCAACTCCGCGAGCAGGTTCTCGGCTCGCTGGCGGTTACGCTGCCAGCGGTCTTTGAACTGAGCATCAGGCAGTTCCAGGATCGGTTCATCGGCGTTGTTGAGGAACGCCATGATCTGATAGTACTCCGTATGGGAGATTGGATCGTATTTGTGGGTGTGACACTGACAACAACCCAACGTCAAACCAAGCCACGTTGTCCCGGTTGTGGCAACGCGATCGGTCATTGCATGGAATCGGAACTCCAGCGGGTCAATGCCGCCCTCCTCGTTAAGCATCGTGTTGCGGTGAAAGCCGGTCGCAATGCGCTGCTCGGTAGTTGCCTCAGGCAGCATATCGCCGGCGAGCTGCTCGATGGTGAACTGGTCGAAAGGCATATCCTCGTTTAATGCGCCGATTACCCAGTCTCGGTAGGGCCATATCGACCGCTGGCGGTCTTTTTCGTAGCCGTTGGTATCCGCGTAGCGAGCTAAGTCTAGCCAACGGCGCGCCCAGCGCTGGCCGTAGTTTGGCGAACTGAGTAGATAGGAAACCAGTGCCTGATACGCCTCCTCGTTGATTGAGCCCGTAGCGTTTGTGCCGGTAGCCGCCGTGCCAGCGCAGCGGAGATGCTCGGCAGAATCCTGATGCGGGTTCGGGGACGGCCAGATTCTGGCGATCCAATAATCGACTTCCTCGGGAGACGGAGGCAGGCCGATCAGGTCCAGGTACAGTCGGCGCACCAGTGTATGAGGTTCCGCGGTCGCTGCCGGACGCAGGCCGGCGTGTTCCATCCGCGCCAGTATGAACCGGTCCAAATCGCTTCGGCACCAATCCGCCTGTTCTACTTCGGGGACAATCGGCTCGGCCGGTGGAATGAATGCCCAGTGTTGTTGCCAATGGGCACCTTCATCAATCCACCGCGACAAGAGCTCTTGCTGCCGGGCGGTTAACGACTTGTTCGAGTCCGGCGGCGGCATGCGCTCATCCGCATCCGGAGTGCGCAGGCGACGAGCCAGTTCGCTTTCAGCCGCGTGTCCTGGTTTGACAACCTGGTAGCCGCCGCGATCTTCGAACAACCCGTCGAACGTATCCAGCCTCAAATCGGCTTCGCGGGTAGCGTCGTCCGGACCATGGCAGTGGAAACAAGCGCCGGACAAAATTGGGCGAATATCCCGTGCAAAATCGATTTTGCCCTCTTGGCCTTGAGCTGTGAAGTTCGTCGCCGCCAGCACCAGCAGGGCCATCGTCCGGCTGACGTGTCCGCCAACCATCCTCTGCAAACTAAAATGACAAATGAACGAGTGTTTCATGGGGGAAGCTGTTTGAGGTGAGTCCATGGGTTATCCAAGCTATTTTAACCCGGCGGAGGAACGGCGTCTTGCCAAGGCGAATTCCCTGGGGTGTCGCTAGCGGAAAACGGCAGTTGCGATTACCTTAGCTAGGCGCAGCTGGAGACGAATGAGCGGTTAGGCGCTCTTGGATGGCCGCAGAGATGAAGTCTCTTTCCACGGCGACTGCGCCATCCCCTGACGGCTCCGATTCGAATCGGGCACCTGTTTTTCCGCCCAAACGCCGCGCCTTGGGCGCGGAGCCAAGAATTCGTGGTCCGGTGCTCCCCCCGACCGGCTGCGACCAAACAACAGATAGTACGCGAATTGCCAATTACATGCAGACCAGTTGGAAAATCGATTCTTGGAAATCACGGACGGCCAATCAGCAACCGCAGTATGAGGACACGCAAGAACTCAATGAAGTTCTCGCAGCTCTCCGACGTCTACCACCCTTGGTAACCAGTTGGGAAGTCGACCGCTTGCGGGACCAGCTGGCGCAGGCTCAGACTGGAAACGCCTGGCTGTTGCAAGGCGGCGATTGTGCCGAATCGTTCGCGGACTGCCAGGCGGATTCGATTGCCAGCAAGCTGAAAGTCCTGCTGCAGATGAGTCTGGTGCTGATCTTCGGCTCTCGCCAGCGCATTGTGCGTCTTGGCCGTATTGCGGGACAATACGCGAAACCGAGGAGTAGCGACACCGAAAATCGGAACGGCCGGTCGCTGCCGTCGTATCGCGGTGATTTGATCAATCGCGCACCTTTTTCGACTGACCATCGCCGCAGCGACCCCCAGCTGTTGCTGCGAGGATACGAGCGAGCCGCTTTGACGCTGAATTTTATACGGGCTCTTAGCGAAGGCGGTTTCGCCGATCTCCATCACCCCGAGAACTGGAATCTTGATTTTGTGGCGGATAGCCCGGAGTGCGAGCGATATCAACGTTTGGTGAATTCACTTGGTGACGCACTGTGCTTCATTGACACCATCTCGTCTAATCCCATTGCCGAACTTGGGCGCGTCGATTTTTTTACGTCCCATGAGGCGTTGCATCTGCCTTACGAACAGGCACTCACGCGTGAGAGTGTCCGCGGTACGGGATGGTACAACCTGGGGACACACTTTCCATGGATCGGTGAACGCACGCGTGCAATCAGCGGCGCCCACGTAGAACTACTGCGCGGTGTCCGCAATCCAATCGGCATCAAGGTTGGTCCCAAGGCCAATCCGCAGGAGGTGGTTGATCTTGTGCGGCTTCTGAATCCCGGAAACGAGCCCGGTCGCATCACGCTGATCCATCGTCTGGGGAGTGTGCAGGCACAGCATGTCTTGCCGACTTTAGTCGAGTCCGTGATTCGAAGTGATGCCAAAGTGCTGTGGGTGTGCGATCCAATGCATGGCAACACGGTGGCCACCAGTTCCGGCCATAAGACTCGTAAGTTTGATGACGTGTTGAGTGAGTTGAAAACCGCGTTCGCCATTCACAGAGACTGTGATTCGCGGTTGGGCGGTGTGCATCTGGAACTCACCGGCGAAAATGTCACCGAGTGTCTTGGCGGTTCAGGTGGGTTGACCGAAGACGATTTGCATACCGCATACAATACGACTTGCGATCCCAGGCTGAACTACGAGCAAGCCATGGAAATCGCCTTCTCCATTGCCTCGGAAATCAGCCAGCCCTGAAATGGCGGCAACTCAGGTTAAACTGCTTCCGCCGCACAAAATTCAGCTGAGCCGGCGACCATGCCGCGCAACTGAAGCTATGGCATTTTCATTTTTGCCGTACCCTCACCCTCGATTCCTCTCCCTGCTATTCCGCTACTCGGCCGGGGCGAGGGAGGAACCTGAAATATGAAAATGCGCTAGGGCGAGCGGAGATCTTCCAGCCATCGGTCTATGGATGCCAGCTGTTTTTCATCGAGGCGGATGGGCATGGCCGCGGCGGTTTCTTCTATCTGCTCAGGGCGCTTGGCACCACAGAGGGCTACCGAAATACCGGGTTGGTGCAATGTCCATGCGATGACCAACTGAGCAACCGTGCAGCCAAGTTCGCCGGCCAACTCCCGCAGTTTGTCCAACAGGTCCTGACTGCGCTGCCATGCTTGGCCCTGGTAGATCTCGTAGGTCAGACGTCGGTCTTGAGGGTGGAACTGGTGGTCTCGCGCCAACTTTCCGGCCAACAGACCTTTCATCAGCACCCAGTAGCAGGCGATTCCTATCTGCTGCTGCAGGCAGGTCTCCCGAATCTTTTCGACGCTCTGCTGCTGAAGCATATTGAATGGTGGCTGGACGGCTACCACAGGGCACTCCGATTGGAACCGGCTCAGTTGCTGGGCGTCGACGTTGGACACCGCGGCATAGCGAGCCCAGCCGCAGCGGACTACTTCCGCCATCGCGCCGGCCGATTCTTCTATGGGTACCCTGGGGTCAGGTTGATGGAGGTACATCAAATCGATTTGCTCGACGCGCAGCCGCCGCAAAACGGTCCTCGAATGTTCCAGGATCGTCTCAGGAGTACCGTCCACGACGCGCTGCCGCGCCGCATCGAAGTAAATGCCCACCTTGCTGGCCAGAACCACATCGCCCCGGCGACCAGCCAGGACGGTGGCGAGCAGCCGATCGGCCTCGCCATCGTAACCATAGGAATAGGCGGTATCGAAGAAGTTGATGCCGGCCTCGAGCGCGGCATGGATGGTTGCCAGGCTCTGCTGGTCCGTGACACCGAGCGACGACACGCCGGAAATCGGCCAGCATCCCAAGCCAACAGCGCTGACCTGTAAATCGGAAGTTCCCAGTTGCCGTCTGGCTGCAGAGTCGTTCATCGGCTTGACTTCGAATCGTCTGGCGTTGCTCGCCGGCGGCGGACTCGGGGCAGCCGCAGCTCGACGCAGCACCTACACCACGTCATATCCGCGTTGCTGTAGTTCTTGCTTCAATACCGTTTTGGCATCCTGCTCACCGTGAACCAGCCGGATGGCCCCCGGACGTTGCTGCATCCCCTCCACGAATCGCAGGAGATCCGACTGGTCGGCATGCGCAGAATAGCCGCTGAGTTGATGGACTTCGGCACGAATGTCGTAGCGGCGTCCATCGAGTTTGACCCAGTCGGTTTCCTGAATGTAGCGACCGGGCGTTCCATGCGCTTGATAACCGCAGAAGATGACATCGGTGGTAGGGTCGCCCAGAAACTCTTTCAGGTAATTCACGACCCGGCCGCCCGAACACATTCCGCTGGCTGCAATGACAATGGCGGGCAGTTTTGAGTCTTTCAAGTATTGAATCGTGTCGCGGTGTTCGCGATGGTCATCGATTTGGACCAAGTTGTCAAAGACGAGTGGTTGTTCATCGTAGGTCAGCACGTGCTGCGCCTCGGCATCCCAATAGCTACGGAGGCTCTCGTAGAGCTCCGTAAATCTTTGGGCAAGAGGCGAGTCAATCAGGACGTCAACGGCATGCAGGAGCGAACAGCCCTGGCGCCGTTGAACGCTTTCGAAGATCTCGTTCATTTCATAAAGCAGCTCTTGAGTTCTGCCGACACTGAACGCAGGAATGATGGTGACACCTTTGTTTTCCAGCGTCCGGCACAGAATACCTTCCAGCTGCTGCACCCTCTCTTCACGTCCCACATGGTTGCGATTGCCGTAGGTGCTTTCGAGTACCAGCAAATCGGCTCGCTCCGGACTGACCGGGTCGTTGAGCAGTGGCTGATGGCGACTACCGAGGTCGCCACTAAAAACAAACCGTTCGTCGCGGTACTCCAGCTCAACCACCGCAGAGCCGAGCACATGCCCGGCCGGAGTGAGTCGCATTTCGATACCACCATCCAGCTTATGCCACTTGTGGTAAGACATCGGGCGGATGTGACGGCGCAAATCCTGCAGAAAACGCTCGATCAGACGCTTGTTCCGCGTGACGCCGACTCTCATCGCGTCTTCCATCATTAGCGGCAGCAGTTTTGCCGTGGGCGGACTGCAATAGATCGGCTTGTCAAACCCAGCTGCGATCAGATACGGAATCCTTCCGACGTGGTCTAGGTGAACGTGCGTGACGACCAAGCCACAGATTCCAGCGAGCGGAAAATCGATCTGTTCCTCGTCGCGTCCCTTGGCATCCGCCCCTTGGAACAGACCGCAATCAATCAGTAGTGAGCGCGAGTCGTTAACCATCAGTTGATGGCACGAACCGGTGACTCCATCTAACGCGCCATGGTGGACCACGTGCATGGCGGATTCCTCCAACTGCGGAGCTTGATAGGTTAACCCGCCAGCAACTCGATAACGGCGCGACAGAATTCAGGTAAATCGTCAGGACGGCGACTGCTAATCGAATTCCGATCGACGACGACCGGCGCATCTTCAAATACCGCACCCGCGTTGATCAGGTCGTCTTTGATGCCGGGAGAACCGGTAACGCGCACACCTCGATAGATTCCTGCCGAGATCGGAATCCAGCCGCCGTGGCATATCGCTGCGACCGGCTTACCCGACTCGAAGAACTCGACCACGATTTCCAGAACGCGCTGGTCTCGCCTCAGTTTGTCGGGCATGAACCCACCAGGAACGATCAACGCATCGAAGTCGGCCGGCTCGATGGCACTGATGGCGGCGTCCGATTTGCACGGGTATCCGTTCTTACCCGTGTAGAGCCGGTTCGCTTCTTCGCCCGCGACCACGACAAGGGCACCCGCCTCGATCAAGCGGAGCTTGGGGTACCAGAGTTCCAAGTCTTCGTAGATGTCACCGGTGAAGATAAGAACGCGTTTGCCCGTGAGTGGCAAAGGGTTACCAGTCAATCCTCGACTCCCGTGTTTGGAGGCTCCTGTCGCGCGTAGAAAACAGCGCGGCAGTTGCTACAAAGATTCCAGCCGTCGCGATTCGGCCATCGCATCTTCAGCCAGTTGAATGTACTTCTGATCTTGAGTGCCAGCAAAAACACGCTGATACGTCACGCTCAGCGCCGTGTAGTTGAAGGGCTCGTTGGGCTCCAGGGTACAGGCCTTTTGCCCATGCTCGACCGCCTCAGGGAACTTGCCCTGGAGAGTATAGATCCTGCCCAGCGTTAGATGGGTCAACACATGGTCCGGGTCTTCGGCCAGCACCTGTTGCAGCAACTGGACCGCTTCTTCGTGCTTGCCCTCGTCCTTCAGCTTTTCCGCCTCGTTGTATTTCTGAGTGATTTCGCTCATATGGATTTGTCTTTCTGACCTGGTGGCATCGGATTGGCAAACCCATAGTTTCACTATTCGCTCTGCTACCGCCAGCCCTGGCAGGAAACTAGCTTGGGAGCGGCGCCCGCAGTTGCCCGGCTAGGGTGCAGCGCGCCAGCGCTCGCGAGAAGCCACGGGTATCTCCTGACCAGCGCAACGCGGTCCCTTCGCCGTGGTATGATACCCAATTGGCGGTAACCGCGTCGTGGCGCAGCGGGCAAAGCTAATTCTGACGGCTCCCCAGCCACTGCCGAGTGGATCCGCCCAAGACGCCCGAATCTCCTGCCGGCAGACTTACCTGATGACCGGGCAAAGGGGGCTCCGCAAGAGTTGCGTTGGCGTCAGTTTCCGGCCACCGTACCGATCGAGTGCGGCCGGCATGAAGAACGAGCGAAACGAAGAAAGCCTCAATCGTGAACTTAAGTACCATCGGAAAACCAGTTGGGATGCCTTCCGCCGCAGCGCTCCTCGCGATCTTGTGTCTGCAGTTCTCCGGCCCGGTTCTCGTGGCTCAGGATGGCGAGCGACCCGGCGGCAGTGAGGCAGGGCCGACACGGGGACCCAACTTAATCATCATTTTCTGCGACGACATGGGCTACGCAGACATCGGTCCCTTCGGTGCGGAGGGCTACCAGACACCTCATCTCGACCGGATGGCGCGGGATGGGATGAAGTTTACTGACTTCTATGTCGGCCGATCCTTCTGTTCTCCCTCGCGGGCCGCACTCATGACAGGGTGCATTCCGACACGAGTTGGTATCGGCGGCAACTTCGGCCCCAAGTCGATGACGGGATTGAATCCGGACGAGATGACCATGGCCGAAGTGCTGAAGCAAACCGGTTACACGACTGCTTGCTTCGGCAAATGGCACCTCGGGCATCTGCCGAAGTTTCTGCCGACCAATCAAGGATTTGACGTGTTTTTCGGACTCCCATATTCGAACGATATGTGGCCCTTTCATCCGGGCGTAAGCCACCTGCCGATGGAGCAGCGCCTCAAACGCTGGCCACATTTGCCGCTGTATGAAGGCGTGGACGTGATCAACCCCAAAGTCATGCCGGAGGATCAAGTCCACCTCACGACACGGATTTTTGATCTAGCCGCGGAGTTTGTAGAAGATCACTGCGACGAACCGTTTTTTATTTATCTACCCAGTCCCCAGCCGCATGTACCGCTGTTTGTATCGGAAAAGTGGGGTGGTAAGACCGAAAGAGGACTCTTCGGTGATGTGATCAGCGAAATTGATTCGGGGGTTGGCCAGCTCCTGGAGGTGCTAGAGCGCCATGGGATTGATGAAAACACGTGTCTGATTTTCACTTCGGACAACGGCCCATGGCTGGCGTACGGGGATCACGCGGGCTCGGCGAAACCACTGCGTGAGGGCAAAGGGACGAATTTCGAGGGAGGGTTTCGGGTCCCGTGCCTGATGCGCTGGCCCGGCAGAATTCCGGCGGGATCCGTCTGCCGAGAGGTTGCCGGGACGATCGACTTGCTACCAACGTTTGCTGGGCTCGCCGGGGCGGCATTGCCGGACAAGAAGATTGATGGGAAAAATATTGCTGACCTCATGTTCGGCAAACCGGGCGCCAAGACACCTCATGAGGTTTTCTATCACTACGATGGCGGCAACCGCTTAATGGCCCTTCGCCACGGCAAGTGGAAGTTGATGTTCGCGCAATCTTATAACTCACCGATTCCTGGCAAAGGCGGCCGGCCAGGCAAGGCCGAGCGTAAGAAAATGGAGTTGTCGCTATTTGATCTCGAACGCGACATTGGCGAAACGACGAACGTGGCCGACAAGTACCCGGAAGTGGTCGAGCGGTTGAAGCAATATGCTCAGCTGATTCGAAATGATCTCGGCGAGGGTAACGAAGCCGGCCCCCAGCGTCGGCCTATCGGGCGGCTTTGATGGGACACTCAAGCCTCTGAAGCAAACCGTTTCACCGGTTCCTTCCAATCCTTCCAGGTCAATCGTACGTCACGATACCGTCCACATTCGATCGTCCGCGCTTCCCGGCTGCTCTTCGTTCCTATCGGCACATTCGGCCACAACCAAACCGGTGAGGCGATAGGAGAACCACCATGCCTAGGTCTCGTGGATCGGTTGGGCAGATTCGGCGACTGCATCGGTAAAGTCCAGCCACAAAAAATTGGCACGACTGCTAATCATGCAAATCCGCCCATGGTTTAGCTGCATCGCCGGCTCCCATCTCAATTCACCCTGAGGATTTGCTAATCCGACGGAGCCTGTTTTGTATCAGGCTTCCACCAGTGTTCGAGTTGCCCTAGGAGCCGCCGTACTGTTGGCGCGTACTGCTCCTCGTTGGCCAAATCGTGTTGTTCACGCGGATCGGTCACGACATCGAACAAAGCCGTCTTGTCGAGGTAACGACCCCACGGCTTTTGACCAACGCGGGAATGCGGCACGATCAGTTTGAACCGACCATCGCGAATCCAGCGGTACGCCAGGTCACGTGAGGGATGCCCAAGCGACGAAGCATCGCCGGGGTAGATTTCGCCGAATACCGGACGTACTGCGAGCGGCATGTTTCCCGTCGCCGAGGGCCACAGGCTCCGACCGGGAAAGCTAGCCGATAGGTCATCCATGCCAAGTGCATCCACCAGAGTCGGGACAATGTCGACGCTGCTGCAAGAAGCACCGTGGTTGCCTGGTTTCGTATGCCCATCCCAGCGAATCAAAATCGGCGTCCTCAGGCCATCGTCAAATGGCGACCGCTTGCTGGACTTCGTATAGTTGAAATCGCCACCGGCCATCGGCA
>JANQJJ010000008.1 GCA_028281725.1 Pirellulaceae bacterium
GGGTCAGGAGTCAATTGCCGCCAGCGGCCCTTCGGGTGCTGTGCACAATTGACTCCTGACCCCTTTACCCAAATCTTGGTCACTCCCCACGCCGGCTGCGTGCTATTAAACTGGTTGCATGCCTACAGCCCTCACGGACAGGAATCGGAGACGGAGTTAGGTGCTGGCGGCATGGGGGGAAGTTGTTTGGTGTCGGCGAGCCGCAACTAGCGCGGCAGAATGGTAGCTCAAGTGAGTATTGGAGTGGACGGACAAAACGATCCAGAGGTTTCCGTCGTTTGGCTTGGCCACTTGGCCGAAGGAGACCCTGCGACGGTCGAGCAATTCTGGCAGCGATACGGCGATTCGCTCCAGCGCATTGCTGAGCGTCAGATCGCATCCTGGCTGAAGCGACGGGTGGACCCAGAGGATGTGGTCCAGTCGGCGTGCCGCACATTCTTTCGGCGCGCCTCCGCTGGTGACTTCTCTCTGGAAAGCAAGGACGAATTGTGGCGACTGCTACTGACAATCACACTGAATAAGGTGCGTATGCAAGCGCGTTTCCATACGCGCAACCGCCGGGATCTGTCGCGTGAGCAGGCGTTGCCGGAGGCTGCTTCGCTTCAACCGGCCCAGTGGGACCGATCGATCGAGAATATCGAACTGCAGGATATGTTGCAGGCAGCATTTTCCGAGGATGACGGAGAACGGCAACGCGTCCTGCAGCTGTGGCTCGAAAGCCGGACACAAGCCGAAATCGCCGCTGAAATCGGCTGTAGCGAGCGCACGGTGCGTCGAATTCAGGATAAGATCCGCAAAGATCTAGCTCGTTTCCTGGCAACTGACCAGGAGAGTCAGGTGGAGCAATAATTGGCCGGATTTTGATAGCCTTGGCAATCTCAGGCTGAGGGGAATGGTCTCGCTGCATGATCGCTGGTATCCCAGTTCGATCGCGCGAGCGGCGGGAGGTGGTCGGTAGCTGGCTTCCCAAAGAGGGAGCCCGGACAACGCGCTGGCACAATCTCATGATTTCGATTGACGAGGAAGCAAGAAAGAGTTTCGAGGCGGACTGGTTAAGTGGTCGGTCTCTGGCGATCAAGAATTACCTACCCCAAGGCTCCTCTGAGACCTATCTGGGTACGCTGGAGGAACTCGTATGCATTGATCTGGAGTTTCGCTGGCGACAGTCGCGGGGCGGTCATGCAGGTCATGACGAGACCGTCTCGATAAACGAAGCGGAGGTGCCGACGCGGGTCGAGGACTACGTCCGCGAGTTTCCCGAGTTGAATCAGGCCGAGATCCTCGAGCGACTCATTGAGCAGGAGATTCACGTACGCATCACCTCCGGATTTGTCGTCGAGCCCAGCGAGTACCGAAGCCGCTTCCCCCACGTCCCGATCGACGAATCGCTATTCAGCCAAGTGCAGCCGGCTGCAGGCCCTGGCCACCAACAAGTCTCAAGTCAAACGGCCTCATTCCCCAAGCAATTTGGCAGCTATGTCCTGACACAGCAGCTCGGTCGTGGTGGGATGGGAGCCGTTTATCGGGCCCGCCAGCCATCGGCCGGACGCGAGGTCGCGATCAAGATCGCAGACGTCAGCTCTTTCAACTCCGCCAGCCGAGAACTGGTATGTCGACGCTTCGAGACGGAAGCCCACGCCGCCGCCTCGCTCAGTCACGACCACGTGGTACCTATTTTCGACGTGGGCAGCGTCGAAGGTCAGCCGTTCTACGCCATGCGACTGGTAGAGGGAGGTGATCTCGGCGCCGCGTCTAAGGCAGAACCGCTTCAGCCCAGGCGAGCAGCGCAGTACATGCTCGGCATCGCACGCGGTATCGAAGCAGCTCATCGAAAGAGAATGCTCCATCGCGATATCAAGCCTCAGAACATCCTGGTAGACGGCGCTACCGATCGGGCGATGATCACGGATTTCGGTTTGGCTCGGTTTACCCAGGACGACTCCGGCATGACGCAGACGGGGCAGATTCTGGGAACGCCTTCCTTCATGCCACCGGAGCAAATCAAGGACTCGCGCCAGATCGACCGCCGGGCAGACATCTACAGTCTCGGAGGCACTTTATACCAACTGCTCACCGGACGCCCTCCCTTCAAGGCGGCGGATGTTCAAGAGACGCTACGGCAGGTCCTCAGCGAAGACCCCATCGCGCCGCGGCAGGTCAACTCGGCGGTGGACAGAGACCTGGACACCATCTGCCTGAAGTGCTTGGAGAAGAATCCTGACGATCGTTACTCGACCGCCGGCGAGCTGGCCGATGAACTTGAGCGTTTTCTCGATGGACGACCGATCAAGGCCCGCCCCGCCGGAATCGGGAAAAAGGCCTTAAAATGGTGCCGCCGCAATCGTTCTCTGGCTGCCGCCACGGGGGTCGCGATCACCGCTGTCCTCGTGGCCTTGATCGTCAGCACCTTCGGCTGGATTTTGACCAGTCGGGCCAAGACTTTATCAGACAGACTCTCCCTGATCTCCGGCGCGACAGCGAGCGATTACTATGACCAGATCGCCGAAGAGCCTTTATTCAAGGCGCCCAACTTCGCGGATTTTCGGAGCCAGCTACTGAAAAGAGCGCTGCGCTACAATCAGCAACTGATAGACATCATCGAAGAGGATTCGCACCTGCGTATCGAACGCGCCGCAGCGTTGGTGACAACCGGAGAGATCTATCTCCAACTAGGCCTTTCCATCGACGATGCGGATAGTTACTTGCAGCAGTCGATTAGTGCGATTGAAAAAATGCCTCTCGACGTTCAAAACTCGCAGAGGGTTTTACGGCTCAAGTCCAATGCATTCAATGGATTGGGGCAGTCTGCTCGGCGACGAAATGAGCTTGCCCAGGCCGGTGATTACTTCCGCCGGGCAACGCAGGTGCGCCAACGTTGGACGAGACTGTTTCCCGAAGACAACGAGGCGTTGCGCAAGTTGGCAAATTCCCTGATGAACGAAGGCCTGCTACTCGCCGCGGAAGGTAAACTGGCCGACTCCGAGGCTCGACAACTCGAAGCGCAAGAAATTCGTCGGGCCCTGCGAGAGGCCGGTGAGTCCAGCATCCGGCTGCGACGGAACATCGCGGAAGCCGAGTTCAACTTGGCAATGCTTGAACTTGAAAATGACAGCAACTCTGTTGAGATCGTACCGAGATTGCACCGTGCCAGCACCGCATTCCGGAAACTGGCCAACGAAGTCCCAACTGACTCGATACTGTGGCAGAGGTTGATTACTGCGCTCCTTCTTGAGGCGGACTTGAATTCCGGCCTCGGCGGACAGGACGCCTATCCGGAATCGCTCGCATTAATTCGGGAAGCGCTCGACGATCTGCGCGCCCTGCTCGCGCTCTCGACTGAACGATCCGAATACTGTGCTGAACTCGTCCGTCTTTATCAGCAGGGAATCGAGAGCCTGCTGGCAATGCAGTATCTGGCCGTGTCGGAAGACGAAATCAATCATCTCGACGGCTTGCTCCAGAAACTATACGCCGCCGAGTCAAGCTTGACGGACAGCGGGCAGCCCAATCTGGATCTGGAAGATCGGCTGGTGACCATCCGTCTCACCGCAGCCAAGCAACATGCCCTGTTGTCCATGGGGCTCGACGGTGATGATAGCAAAAGAATTTTGAAGAACCTGCGTGCAGCGATTGAGCTCTACGAACAACACGCGAGCGTGGTCTCGGACGATCCGATGTTGAGCGAGGATTTGAGGCGTCTCCGGTCCGTATCCGAGTACCTCAAGAACGAAAATATAGAATAGGCTGCGCCCGATCTGTTAAAGTTTGCCGCTTGCGCAAAGCTTTCTGAAAAAAAACGGGAGCAACCGCGTTAGCCGTGCGTTGCGGCTGAGAATGTCGCTAAATGCCATCCGATAAGACGGTTGTCCTTCTGCCTGGGTACAAACTGGGGCATTCTGGGTCATCCCACGCGAACCATGGATGGTTTCGCTTCGATCAGATGGTTGCTTGTTCATGGACGAACCTATGTGCTCTGCAAGACATAAGCGTCAATTCTTGAGGCTCGGCCTGTCGTCCCTTTTGTTGCTCGGTTTACCAGCCGCCGCGTTTGGCCAAGCATCGTTTGTCCGGTCCGCTGCGCCGCTACGGACGGCCAGGCTTCAGGACAGCGGAACGTCTCCGTCGGATCGGGCGGGTTCGCCCCAAAGTGATGAGAACGCAGCTTCCCAGGCTGGAGACGCGCCGTTGGGGTTGTCGGATCTGGCCGACCAGAATCCGCCCTCCACCGTTCCCAGCCGCCCAGTGCCCCAGGTCGCCTCTCTCGGTGATAACGCTTTCAGCAGCTTGACACGATCCAACTTCTACGCCAGCCCGTTTGCATCGTATTTGGGAGCTGGTCGCGGAGCGAACAACGAGACACTCAATCGGTACTTTGGATCTTCGTCCCACCGGAGCCTGCTGAGGACCCCCGAGATGTTCGGCGATTTCCGTCGGCCCGGTGCGGCAATCACATTCGATATTCCTGCTGCGCCTAGCGAATACGCCAGACCGACCGACTTCCCCTCAGCCTCATCGTTCAGCGGCCTCCGCATTTCAGAGAACAACTACGCGCTTCCGCAGGACCGCGTGTGGTTCGCCTACAGCCACATGAAAGGTGCGTTTGAGCAACCGGGCGGCGACCTGACGCTTGACCGATTTGTGCTGGGCCTCGAGAAAACATTTTTTGGTGGCAATTCATCCGCCGAAGTCCGTCTGCCGATCGCGGCGGGCATTGAACCCACGGATGGCGTTCTGGCCGGCAACACGAGCTACGCCGGAGGCAGTTTTGGCAACCTTGCGCTGATCCTCAAACGAGTGCTCTATGCCGACGACTCGAAGGTTTTGGCATACGGTCTGGGGATCGAAGTCCCGACCGGTTCCCAATCACACGCACTGGACACCAGCAACGGTCCGGTAGCCATCTCGATCGACCCGGCGGCCGTCTATTTGACTCCGTACGTGGGCGCCTTACATCAGATCGGAAGTGACTGGTTCGCCAATGGTTTTATCCAAGTGGACGTGCCGACCAGCGGCGACAAACTCGTCGCCCAAATTGGTGCCGGGCCGGTTCAGAAGTTCGCCATCAATAGTCCGGCGATGCTCCAGATCGACCTGGGAACTGGCGTGTGGCTCTGCAAGAATTGCCGCCACCGCCCCCTAGGACTGGCGGTAGTTTCCGAGCTGCATATCGCGACGGCCCTGACCGACCCAGACAAATTCTCGGCATCCACCTTGGGTTCCGTTCCCAACGTCAACGTCAACGTTGACGAATCGATTCGTACGATCTTGAATTCCACCCACGGAATCCAGGCCAGTTTGCGAAACGGCTGGTCGGTCAGAACGGGCATTGTCGTTCCTCTTCTAAACGAACGCGTCTTTGACACCGAAGCAACCGTCCAGGTAAATCGCCGGTATTAGCGCCGATTACTCGCGCGCCCCCGCAGCCCACCCAGCCTACCAGCAACTCGCAGAGCCCGCAGGCTACCCCGTTCCCAGATTTGCGACAAAAGGGACGACAAAAGGGGACATCCACTTATTTGGGCGAGGATAAACGGGAACACGCACTGTTGGGCCAATCGAGCACGAGGACAAAAGGGGACATCCACGCTATTGGTCGAGGTTAAACGAGGACACGCACTGTTGGGCCGGTCGAGCGCGGTGCCGAGCCTGCGGATTGTCGGCGACCGCACGCCGTGAGTGAAGAATCGCCATCGTCGTCGCACCCGGGGTGTCCCCCGTCGGTCTAAAACAGTGGATGTCCCCTTCTGTCCTTTCCCCTTATGTCCTTGATAAGTGGGTGTCCCCTTTCGGGTAGATGACGCTAGTCATTGGATGTCCCTTTTCAGGCACTCGGGCAGATGGGGCGGCGGGGTGCAAAAACGCTGGGCATTTGGC
Source organism: Pirellulaceae bacterium (assembly GCA_028281725.1). Lineage (GTDB taxonomy): Bacteria > Planctomycetota > Planctomycetia > Pirellulales > Pirellulaceae > Aureliella. Next base: position 5,875 of record JANQJJ010000008.1, read on the forward strand.
ACTATCCCGGTGAACACCCGCGTCGGGTTCTCGGGCTCTGCACCTCGCAGGCGAGTGTTCGCTGGCTCCGGCCGGCGAGAGCTGCGAGCCGGTGAACGCAAAACCGGGGACACCGGACGTGAATGTAAAATCGGGGATCCCGGACGAGGCAGAGCATCCAAGACGATGCGTTCCCAGACGGGAAGTCGTGGAACGAGTCACCGACGCTGGTGGCGCATACCGAGAAGTGTCGGGCATTTTTCGTTTTGAACGCCGACGCGGCTCCCGCCATGGGCTTCTTTGCGTATCATAGGCCCAGTGTCATTGGGTCTGCTGGGTCATTGGGTCTGCTGGGACTCGATCTGGTCCGCTACTACGTGAGCTTGGGAGTCGAACGAACGATGAAAAGCGTTTTCCTGTGTTTGATATCCGTGGCGGTGCTGGCCATGCCGACTTGGTCTCAAGATGACGATACCACCGAAACTGCTCTCAGGAAGGTTTCTGACGTGACGGCTGAGGAAGATCCCTATTTGTGGCTCGAGAGCGTGACCGGTGAAGATGCATTGGCCTGGGTACGGGAGCGGAATGCGAAGACGCAGTCTCATTTCGAATCCCAGACTCGGTTTCACGCACTTCGCGACGACCTGCTGGCCATCTTGGATTCCGATGAGCGGATTCCATTTGTCTCCAAACGCGGCGACTACTACTACAACTTTTGGCGTGATGAGAACAACGAACGCGGGCTATGGCGTAGAACCACGTTAGACGAGTATCGCAAGGCGGAACCGGAGTGGGAAGTTTTGCTCGACCTGGACGCTTTGGCGGAGAAAGAGGAGGAAAACTGGGTGTGGGATGGAGCCGATTTGCTGCGTCCCGAATACGACCGCGCCTTGATCGGACTATCTCGGGGCGGTGCAGACGCCTCGGTCACTCGTGAGTTCGATCTAACCAAGCGAGAATTCGTCGAAGGTGGGTTTGAACGTGCCGAGGCCAAGGGGAATTTGGGATGGATCGATCGGGATACGGTATTCGTGTTCACGGACTTTGGCGAAGGGACGTTGACGGAGTCCGGATACCCGCGAATCGTCAAGCTGTGGCGACGCGGTACCCCGATCGACGAAGCGGAAGTCGTCTATGAAGGGCTGCCCGATGATATGTATATCGCTGCCTATCACGACGATTCCCCCGGCTACGAACGCAACTTTGTCAGTCGCACCCTGGCTTTTTACAACGACGAACTTTATCTCCGCGCCGACAGTGGAGAACTGACCAAGATCGATGCCCCCAACAGCGCCAACAAGCGCGTCTTCCACGATACGTTGATGCTGGAACTCAGAGAGCCTTGGGAAGTCGACGGCAAGTCCTACCAGGCTGGTTCGTTGTTGGTTATCCGCTTCGATGACTTCTTGTCGGGAAACCGCGATTTCGACGTCGCGTTTGAGCCCACCGACAACTCATCACTGGCCAGTTTTACGGCGACCAGGGATCACATCGTGCTCAACATTCTTGAGGATGTGAAAAACCGAATCTACGTTTTGACCGCCGAGGGAGAGCGTTGGCGGCGAGAACCGCTTCTTGGGGCCCCGGCTATCGGGACCGTCGGCATTCGCCCGGTCGACCCAGACGAATCCAATGCCTACTGGCTCACCTCGAGCGGATATTTAACTCCGACAACACTTTACTACGGCGAGATCGGCGCCGAGCCGGAAGAACTAAAACAGCTCACTCCCCAGTTCGACTCCGACGGGCTAACGGTCAGCCAACACTTTGCGACCAGCCGAGATGGAACGCGCGTGCCGTACTTCATGGTGTCCAAGAAAGGCATGGTGCTTGACGGCGAAAACCCAACTTTGCTTTATGGCTATGGCGGGTTCGAAATCTCGCTGACTCCGGGTTACAACGCGTCTGTCGGACGGGCCTGGACCAGTCAAGGCGGCGTTTACGTCGTGGCCAATATCCGTGGAGGCGGTGAATACGGACCGCGATGGCACCAGGCCGCCCTCAAAGCAAATCGCCTGCGCGCCTACGAGGACTTTGCGGCCGTCGCCGAGGACCTGATCAGTAGACGAGTCACCAGCAAGGAACGGTTGGGAATCCAGGGAGGGTCCAACGGGGGTTTGCTGGTGGGAAACATGATCGCCATCTATCCAGAGCTCTTCTCGGCGGCTGTTTGCCAAGTACCGCTGCTCGACATGAGGCGTTACCATCTGCTGCTGGCCGGTGCGAGTTGGATGGCGGAGTACGGCGATCCCGATTCAGCCGGCCAGTGGGATTTTATCAAAACGTATTCTCCCTACCAAAACATCCGCGAATCGACCCAGTATCCGGCGGTACTCTTTACCACCTCCACTCGCGATGACCGAGTTCACCCCGGACATGCTCGCAAGATGATGGCCTTGATGGAATCGCAGGGCCACGACGTGTCGTACTACGAGAATATCGAAGGCGGACACGGTGGCGCAGCCAACAACAAGCAACGCGCCTACATGCAAGCACTCGCTTACTCCTTCTTGCGCGAGCGTTTGTTTCCAGATCCTCAGTAGTAGCCGTCTCGCCTATCGTTCTCTCGTCGCCGACCGTATCTCACCTTCGCAGGCCGCCCATCCGGCCCCAGCGTCTGGCCCCGCGCGTAACGGGCGGAATCATTTGCGTTGGGTTCGGTTTTGCCCTAGGATGACTTGAGGTCGCAGCGCGGGTTTGCAGACGCGGCATGAGCGATCGACGATCGATGTTGGAACCATGTCACTGCAGGGGGCATCTCGTGAGTGGATATTGGGACGCAGCGCGATTGATCATACTGTCGTGTTCGGTGCAGCTATTTCTGATTTCGCTGACCAGCCTTTCGGCGCAAGACGTCTTTCAGCCGGCAACTACGGTACAGCAGCCAACCTTTGGTGTCTCCATTGATGCCCAGGGTGTCTTGAGGACACCTAAGTTTGCTGAAGCCGGCGATCCGCTGTTTCAACAGCGAGCAGCGGTCGCCAAGGCCATGCTGCCGGCCGATGTTTTTGCTCCATCCAGACTACGCAAAATCAGTTTGAGACGCCTGCACCAGGCGATCAAAGACCAACTCGATCATGGCCAGCCGCTCGGCGATACCATAACCAAGCTGGCTGGGCTACTGCGACTGGAGTACGTATTTGTTTTCCCTCAGCAGGGAGACATCGTCGTTGCCGGTCCGGCTGAGGGCTGGATGGAAGACGCGTCGGGCCGGGTCGTTGGGGTGACTTCGGGGCGACCGACGATTTTGTTGGAGGATTTGGTAGTCGCGATGCGCGCCTACGGCCCCGGACAACCTGGCAATCTGTGGGTCGGCTGCACGATCAATCCCCAAGCGGATGGGCTCATGCGCCTGGCCAAGTTCAATCGGTCGATGCCAAGCGTTATTCCCGAATCGGCAAAATCAAATACCGCCCTGTTCAAGGTGCGTGGTATGCGCGAAGCGTTGGGGCTGGCCAATATTGTCGTATTCAGTATTTCGCCGCGAACCAACATGGCCAGAGTCATGGTCGAAGCGGACTATCGTATGAAGATGATCGCAGTCGGCCTAGAGGCGCCGCCGGTTAGGATGCCTACGTTCATGAGTCAGCTGCAGGTTGCCCCCAAAGATTCTTTTCAGCGTTGGTGGCTGACTCCGGATTACCAGGCAGTGAAGTTGACTCCAGATAGACTGTCGATGGAGATCGTCGGTGACACCGTAAGATTGTTGACGGAAGCCTATCAGGCGACTGCCGCAGGGCAACTGGTCAAAACCGGACGTAAGCCTTCGGCTCCAGCTAAAAGCTACGCGAAAAACTTCACCAAAAACTACCCTAAAATCGCCCGCATGAGCCCGGTCTTCCAACAACTGCGCAACATGGTGGACGTGTTGGTTCTAGCGGCGTTCTTTCAACAGGAGAGTGCGTTTGAGCAGATCGGCCTGGCGCAAAACGTCTTTTACGACGAAACGGTCCAGCTGGTGCGTTTGATGGAGGAACCAAAAAAGACTCCCTGCGTAGCCAATGCCATCTGGAAGGGGAGCCGGCTGATTGCGGTTGCTGGAGGAGGTGTTTCGATCCAGGCAAGCCAGGCGCTGCTTGAGGAAAGCCTAGTCCCCGACACGAAAGGGGAAATCGTGAAAATGCGCGACGAGTTTAAGATCAACGCCGATCAAACGCGTTGGTGGTGGGATTAAGAAACGGCTGGCTCTTCAACCAGGGGCTCAGTAACCGTAGTGTGCCGCCGCGTGCAACTTGGCCTGCTCTTCAATGGTCAGTCCGTCAATTCGGTCGGGATCAAAGGAATGGTCTCGTGTTAGATGAGTCCAGAACGTCATGCCACTGACGCCGGCTTCCGGAACCTGGGTTCTTTTGAGCCAGATCCGTAGCTCGTCCGCATTTAAGCTGCGAAGCCATTTGCTTGGTGGCCGACCGTGTCTGGCGCGGCGTTCCGCTGCAGGCTGCCCTTCGTCCGGGCCATCGGGCTGGTAGATCGTATCCGCTGCAATCGAGCTTTCACCGGCCGCCAATAGCTCGGTGGGGACCAGACTGGCATCCAGATAGCCTGAACGGCCTGCGTAGCTTTCGCCGGTCTGCTTGTTGATCGGCGTCGTGATGCCAGTGAGCTGCCACCGGTTGTCGATGAAATTCTCGCGTTCGAACCACTTCCAAAGGCTGTTTTCGGCAGCGCTCCAGTGTTCGGGTGTGGCCTGAGACTCGGAGGTTTCGTTCGACTCGGTCGCGTGCATGGCCGCAGCCGCCAAGTCGTCCAGCACTCCAGCCCGCAGCCTCTCGCTTAACCCAAACAACCCCAATCCCACCCAGAACGCAAACTTGCGTCTCGATGCCTTGAAAGGTAACTGTTGGCTCGGCATGAGATGCGCTGCTACCGGTGAAGAAGAAGGCCGCCCAACTCGGCTTGAACTCCAGGCCTGACCGGACAGTCGAAATAGCAGCCAAACGTAGCCTATAACTTGGCACGAAGCCGCCGAGAGTCTGCCAAACCGCCGGTTTCGCTTCGTCCTCGCAAAAATAGCAACAGAAGATACCGCTACGACCCTTTCTACCTGGATAACCGGTCTCGCGTGGTCGGGGGCAGCGCAATCAACCCAGCACCAAACGAAAACCTGCATCCAAGCCGAACTGTTGGGGTACGCGCCACAGATTCGATTTATCTGAGCCGAGCGATCGAATCCTGGACACTTCAACCCATACGCACGCTACTTCGCCCTCATCCACGCCCCTTCTTCGCGGCTCGTCGCGGCGATTTTGGGTGTGGGTCTGTTCAGAATCGGAGCAGCGCACCACCGTAGATGACCAGCCCGGTTTCGGAAGAGAAATTGAGCCTTAATCCGGCGCC
>JANQJJ010000043.1 GCA_028281725.1 Pirellulaceae bacterium
GGTCGGGTAAAGGGGTCAGGAGTCAATTGCCGCCAGCGGCCCTTCGGGTGCTGTGCACAATTGACTCCTGACCCCTTTACCCAAATCTTTAGTGTTGACGAAGCACTAGTTGCGAACGCAGTAAAGTCGGGTTCCGGTTCGGATGACGAGGCAACCATCAGAAGCGGCGACTCCATACACGATTGGATCTCTAGCTCCCGATCGAGCACCAGCGCGACGTTTGGCAAAGCTCTCGGCCATAGCCTCTAGCTCTTGCGGGTCGAGTTTGCCGTCGCCGTTTTTATCGACGCGCGGCAATAGCGATCGAAAATCAGCCGAAACTTCGTCACCTTCAAGAGTTCCGTCACCGTTGGTGTCTCCTCGCATCAAGGCAGCAATCATCCCGCCTCCAGGTCGGCGTCCTCCCTTCGTCTGCGGGTTGGTGGGAGAAGATTCTCCGCGCTTGGGCGATTGCGTGGTTTTGGCTCCCGATTGGCCGTGACTCGACTGCCCGTGAGTGCCATGCCCGTGCCCGCTGCCACTGAACTCAACGTAGTGTTCGGGCTTTGGAGGGCTACTCAGATCCCAAAGATTGTTCGAAGCGACCAACTTGAAATCTTCGTCAGCGTCAACGATCTGGGTCGTGCCATCCTTACCAAACAGATACAGACGCTCATCGCTTACAATCGGCGTCGCCCAGCAAGGACCGCTCAAACGCTTGCGATAGTGGAGCTTTCCGGACGCGATATCGAGGCAATGTAGCACTCCCACTTTGTTGATGAAGTAAACAAATTTACCAACCACAACAGGACTCGCATAGTCGCTGATGGCTTTGTCGGCTCTCCAGAGAACTGCAGGTGATTCGCTCGAACTATCTGAGATATCGAGGCAGCAGTTGGAACGGATGCTCCCCTCTTCCGCGAACTCGGGTAAACGAGCGCCAACAAAGAGTCGTCCCGCGTGCACCGTTGGTGAGGGAACTGAATTGCCATCCAGTCCCTTCACGGTCCAAAGTTCATCGCCACTGGAGGAATCATAGCTGGTCACAGTTCCGGCTGAACTAACGATAACTTGCGGTCTCTCGTCGTCTTGGACGAAAATGGGGGATGACCAAGAGGAACCAGATGGACGGCCCACTCTCCAATCCGATCCGCCATCTGCTTTCCTGATAGCAACGAGATAGCTCGGCCCCTTATGTTCCAAGTTGAGGAACAGGTGGGTATCGTTTTGCGCCGGAGAACTTCCTAAACCATGATTGTTCTCAAAGTCACCAAATTCTTTGCTGAGGTCACGGTGCCAAAGCTTGTTTCCCGACAAATCGACGGCCATCAAGTCTCCGGTTTCAAAGAAAACGTAAACACCATTGTTGTCGACGACTGGAGTTGGAGCAGCGCGAGAGGCCATGTAATTTGAGGGAGATTGCTTCGACGAAGGAATTTGATGCCGCCATTGCTCGCTCCCGTCCTTCAGATCGACGCACTGAATCAAACACTGCTCCTTCATCCCTCCAACTACGGAAGCGACGAACACCTGTTGGCCACGTATTACCGGCGTGGATTGGCCGTATCCGGTCAATTCAAGTTGCCAAGCTATCGACTCAGGTGACCAGCTGACCGGTAGCTTGCCCGTTGACGAGGCACCACCATTTCGAAAGCTAGTCCAGTCGGCTCGAGCCATCGAAGGAATGGCTACCACAAGAGTCGTTGCGATAAGTAGAAGGTTTTTCATCGGCTAATCCCACCATGGTCAAATAGATGTGTTTATTGGAATGTACCCGCCGCGAAGCTGCAAATCGGAGCTAGCTTCAGCAGCAAAATTATGTCACTGATCAACAGCTAAGACCTCCAGAAATGGAGCACCGCTTCCTTCCACCAATTCACCACCTCGACTTCCTTTGAACTCGACCATGGCCCACTGGCAAGTGTCATCGACCGGCGAAAGCCAGTAGACTCGCTGCTTAGAAGCATTGCTGTAGCAGACTGCATCTCCGCTCAACGACGGGTTGTCTGCAAGTTGAGGAGCCCTACGGAAGTGGTTTGCAACCTTCGTGTCGATCTGTTTGCTCCACTCCACTCTTGTCCACTCACCACCATCCACTTGGATCGTTTCCGGCGTGACGACAGAGAAACTGCCGTGAGGAATTGGTTGGTTGCATCCCGCAACCACGGCAGCGATTGCGAAAGCTGTCCCAACTCCAAAATGCATTGAAATGGTGTGCACCGAGTCTGCTTTTACTGGGAAGATCATGGTGGATATGAGGTTGGAGATAGCCGGCTAGTTGAGGAAATCTTCCAAGGCTTCGCCATCGCGACGATCGTGCAGGTGGCGCCAGGTTTCGAGGTTGATATTCTCCGAAACAAATTGGACGCTGCCATCTGCTAGCGCCGCATTGACCCCACCTGTATGCTGGCTGCGAGCACCAGAGATACACTCGCCATGGTGCGAAACATCCGGCTCCCTGGCATTCGGAGGGAAGAACCCGTTAATAAAGGTCTGGTAGGTGATGTTACGTATCCATTGCCCCGCGCGCCGGCCTTCGTACCTGGAGGCGGCACGCGTCACCAAGGCTTCTGCGGGCGTTACGCAAGGCGGACCACCACTGACGCGTTTCACTTGTGTGCGATGATTCAGGAGAGTTGTGGTGTCTGAGCCCCGCAGGCCGAATAGGGTCTCGGAAAGGAGGAGCGTATTACTGGCTCCGTCCGTCATGTCCGCGAACTTCACGTTAGATCCTCGCCAGACAATCCCATTCGTATCCGAACGACTGCAGTACGTCAGGCCAACTCCAGGTCCCGCGTTTACGACGTAGTTCAATCCTGCCCACTGCTGCCCCCGCTCAACGTAGAAGACGTCACCCGGATCACTCGGACAGAGAAAAACACTCAGCGGCCTGTCGACTACGGGGAGCAAAGCTGGATTTAGAGTTGGACGCCAAGGAATTCCCTGCAGCAAAGGTTGCTGATAGTCGATCAAGTTATGAAGATTACCTTGCTCAATAAACGGCAGCAATTTGGCTTGAAACGAGTAGCCATACAGTGAGTCTTCAGCAGGTCCGGGAAAACGCTTGTAGGCGGCCTCATAGCTGTGCGTTGCCAGTGCGAGCTGTTTCAAGTTATTCGAACACTGCATTCTTCGGGCTGCTTCTCGTGCAGCTTGAACAGCTGGCAGCAACAGACCGACCAAAATTCCGATAATTGCGATAACCACGAGAAGTTCGACCAACGTAAATCCAAGTTTCTTGGGCTGTGACATTGCTTCTATCCGTTCTGATTCATTATCAAAGACGCTCCGACTATTGCTCAGCCGGAACTACTGAAGTCCCGATAACCTGGGCCACCGCGCAGCGGCTAACCGCCAAGACTTTGAAGTTGCTGCAGGCGGGCTCCACCGCATGACGCGGATGCGATCGGACCTTGGCCGGACCGATGTTCGACTCCGGCACACGGTGAAACCCTGCCTTGCCAACGACACTGCGCGCAGACTAGGCCCAGTGATCTGTGGGACTTCTTAACTCGGCCTGATCAATACGGCAATGAGCCATTCCAGCGTCGAACCGCTTGGCGCAAGCTCAGGGCAGGATCGATCCCTACAGGCAGGCAAAATAAGGAGCGGGTGGTCCTCTAGGATCCGGAACCAGATGATCGGTGCTCAGAGTGGATCGCTGCGGCTGGAGACAAACAGCCTGTGGGAGAAATGGAACTGAAGGCAGTTCTCGCAATACCTGCGATGTGGTGAAAAGCGTAAACAGCGATTGGCAGATGCGGCAGTTTTTGTGGTCGTGTTCAGGCTTTTCCGATCCGTCACCCTCTTTCTCCGACGCGTCATCGTGGCGGCAACAACAACCCTGGCACGAGCCGTGCGGGGCTAAGGCGGAACAGATATCGGCTGACGCATGGGAGGCAACGTGCAGCAAAGCAGGCAAATTCCCTGCCGTGAGCACGCAGCACAACAAAATAGCGAAGAACAGCCGAACCATGGGTCACATCGTAGAGAAAGATAGATTGTAAGGATGTTCCGGCCAAGGATTTACGTATTACGTTCACGGATGAAGTTTGGTTTGTCAAGGGAGCGACAAATCCTCCTTAAAAACTCTACCGTTCCAAGCCAGTGGGATCTTGTATCTCCCCGCCACTACGGATGCCCCAATAGATCCCAGCTCGGTCTCCACCACCGCCCCACTTTCCAACGAACCAGCCGCTCCGGACGTGGCCTTGCTATGCGGATTGCCGGGATTCGGGCGTGGAGTGAGGCTCAGGTTGGGTGGGAAGCGGGACGGAGTAGGTCGCGTCGGTGACCTAGTTGGCGATTCTTCAAGGCGTATTTGTTCCTCGTGCTCCGTGCCAGCAAACTTCTGTGACTGAAAGTAGTGCTCGGATGTTGGCCAAGGCTTTCCATCAAGTTCGACGGGATACGATGCAAAATCCGAAAACTCACCCTAGTGGTCTGTCAAAGCTTAGTCTTTGGGTCGGGTAAAGGGGGCAGGAGTCAATTGTGCACAGCACCCGAAGGGCCGTTCCGGCAATTGACGCCTGACCCCTTTACCCAAATCTTCTAACCAAGGTGCTCCCTTGTCCAAAAGTCTGCAAGATCTGAAGGACTGAATTGAGAACCTATTGCGGACACAAACGGTCCGAAAGAATTGAACGGAGGAACCTCGGAAGAACAATACAGTACCTGCTGTTCGTTAATGACAATTCCAAACGTCGGCAGGCAGTCGCTAACGACGACTTTCGTCACAGCAGCACCAGCCAGCTCTCGAAATACAATCTCAAGTTCACCCATTCTGCTTTTCTACACGGTCTTCAGATCTTCAGGTTTGTCTACTCCGACCTCATTCACCTCAATCCAAAGCTCATTCACCAAGACAAAGCATCGCTGAAACGCGAATCCGTTTTCTACGGTTGCGGGACTCTTAAATACATTTTCTATTTTTTTCCCCACAATGTCGTCGCAAGATACGCGCTTGCTCATGTCGTGTGTCATGCGAAAGTCTCGATGCTTTTAATGGAGCTGGTTCGCCCCCTAACCCCCATCGCTTGGTTTGCAATGGAGCACGGGCCTCGCGTATTGTGACGGCCCGCTTAGCCGCTCGGTGCCAGGGGTGGTAGGTCGGCCAAAGCGTTGCCAACTTGGCGAAGGTCGCATGCGTAAGGCCAACTGCTGGAGATCAAGATTCGAACTCTGCGGGTCGACACAATCACTCTGGCTGCAACCTTGATGATTAGGGTCCGCCATGTACAGACGTGGCCTTCGCTGAGCGGACTACGTCGGCGACGATCATTGTGAAGCTCCAGCTAGCGTTTCCCTCGTGTCTCCCGTCTCACGTAGAGAGCTGGGTAAAAGCTGTGGACCATGCCAGCACCAGAAGGGCCGTTTCTCTGACCTTAATACGGACATGTTGCACCTTAGGCCTTGGAAGAGGATCGCGTTGGAGAGCCAATGGTATGGACAAAGTCTCAGATTGAGTGCGGCAAAAGCAGTGGCTATAGTCCAAGGAGTGGTCTCCGACGTTACGCGTGCAGCAGCCGTCACCTCCTGACGTCTGGTGTAAACTAAGGTGGATGAAGGAGGAGAATTGACGAACCGTCCAAATCGCTGAAATTTGGGGGTCTCCTATTGGGGCTGAAATGCGCTTAAGAACATATGTTTTGTTCATCGAAGGACGACCGCGAGATTTTGTCGCTCCGCTATCTCGAATCGCTCCGCAACGTTGCAGCGGCGCTAGAGCTGGAAATCGATCCTTCTGAGGCCGGCAAACGCTATTTGAGGGCATTGCAGCGTTTGAAAGTACTTCTCGAGGAACCTGGTATTGTCGCGTAGGTTGATGCCAATGGCAGGACTCACGAAATTGAGCGTGCCGGTAACTGGGCAAGTTCCATGACGTTGGAAGAAATCGCAGAGGAATACCTCAGCCGACTCAGGTCGGACGACTCGCCAGATGTCGAGGATTATGCGACTCGTTTCCCAAATCTGGCTGACGATATTCGAGGAACGCTGCCTGCTCTGGCAGTTATGGAGCAGTTTGGTCTCGAGAGCGAACAGTCGGACGGACACCAAACCGACTGGGCAACCCCTAAGGTCGAGCAGGTCGGCGACTACCGCATTCTGGGCGTACTCGGCCGCGGTGGGATGGGAATTGTCTACGAAGCAGAGCAGCAATCGTTGCGGCGGCGGGTGGCGCTCAAAGTGCTTCCGCGTATGGCTAGTGACGAGAACGGGTTGGCACGATTCCAAAGGGAAGCTCGCGCGGCAGCACGTCTGCATCACACCAACATCGTGCCGGTGTTCCAGGTGGGTCAGGATGGGGAGCACGCCTACTACGCGATGCAATTGATCGAAGGGCAGGGATTGGACGCAGTCATTCGAGATCTGAGGCGTCTTCCTCGCCAGCCATCGTCAGCCGGCGAGTCAGAGAAGCTGCCTAAAGATGCGCCATCAAGTGGATCGTCCCCCAGCTTGAAGGCGGATCAATCGGAGGTTCTCCGAGGATTGGCAGACGGTTCGGCGCAAAGTGTCGGTTCTCAGCGATTTTACCGATCGGTCGCCCAGATTGGCTTGCAGGCCGCTGATGCGCTCGCCTACGCGCACGACCGTGGAATCATTCATCGCGATGTGAAGCCGTCCAACCTACTACTCGATGCGTCGGGGGTCGTGTGGGTTTCCGATTTCGGCCTCGCCATGACCAATGAAGGTCAGTTGACTCGTACCGAAGACGTTCTGGGCACCTTGCGCTACATGTCACCGGAACGGTTTCAGCATCAATGCGATGACCGAGCGGATATCTACGCGTTAGGCGTAACGCTGTATGAATTGCTGGTCATGGAACCCGCTTATGGAATGGTCGATCGACTCCATTTGGTGAAGTCGATCATGAATGATGAACCGCCTACGCCACGCCAGTACGACCCGCATGTGCCGCGAGATTTGGAAACGATCATCTTGAAGGCCATTGAGAAGGAACCTCGTGATCGTTATCAATCAGCCTTGGCAATGGCCGACGATCTCAGGCGGTTTCTCAATGACGATCCAATTCAAGCCAGACGCGCCCAGCCGCTTGAAAAACTTGTGCGATGGAGACGTCGCAATAAGAGTCTTGCTGCCGCACTTACCGCGGTCGCTGCCTTGCTGGTGCTGTTGATCGTAGTCCTGAGTTGGACATCGTATCGACAGAATGATTTGCGACAACTGGCCGAACACCGCGGCAACACCCTGCTGCATAACTTATATTTCTCGCAGATGAATGTTGCCGGTCAGGCGGCGACCCAACGATTCGGCACCGACACCATTCGCGCACAGCTCGCCGAATGGGATCCTGAGATAGCCGGTCGCGATCTGAGAAACTGGGAATGGTATTACCTATATGGCCTGTCTCATGGTGAAGAGTTTGCATCGGAGCCGCTGGGCAACGGATTCTGTTGGGCGTGCGATCACAGCCCTGACGGCAAACGGATTGTCAACACGAAGAATGGCTGGGGCGTACAAGTTCGGGATTCCAGGAACGGACGCGTGCTTGCCGAGCGCTATCTGATGTCGGCGCGATTTGTCGACTGGAGCCCCGACCAGACGAAGATCGCCGTCGGCCGTTTCGACGACGTATGTTCGGTTTTGGATGCGAAGACACTGGAAACCATTCGCGACATCACCATCCCTTCCAGCGGAGAAGGATGGTGCGTCCGCTGGCATCCGAACTCGACGTGGCTTGCCGAAGTCAGCGAAAACGTCGACGCTGAGAAGAAGCTGGAGATTCGTATCCACGACATCGATACCGGCCAACAATTGTGGGCCTTGGAAAATCCAGAGCCAGGGCCTCGATATTTGTCATGGAACCCCGACGGATCGAAGCTCGCGTCGTCGGGCCAAGGCGCTACTGCAGTCTGGTGTTTCGCAGACGGTGAACCAGAGATCCAACTCCAGGTACAAGGTGACTCGGCAACGTGGAGTCCCGATGGCTCCATGCTTGCGGTGAGCCGCCCAGGAGGGATATGGGACGCACTCGGTGGACGGCAACTTGCTGGGTCAAGCGGATCGATCGCCTGGGCACCTTCTTCTCAGAAACTGGCAATCGGTTGCGGCGACGGTGTCATCCGAATCTATGACGTTGCCCGAGTAGGAATTCACGCTCAGCGAGTGTTGCGGGGCCACACGTCCGAGATATGGTCCGTTTCTTGGAACCCTGATGGAGAGTGGGTTGCGTCCTGTGGTCTCCGCGACGAAACGGTCCGAACCTGGAAGGTATCTGAATCGGACCGGCTCCAGTTTTTCAGCGGGAAGCCTGGAGTCCACACGCCTGAGCTAAGTGACGATGGAACTCGAATTGCATCATCAGTTCATTTCCATAGTTCCATGTTTGCCTGGGATCTGGCTGGCGAGCTGCAGCTCTCAAAACAATTCGAGAGTCAACTGGGAGCCGTGGCGCCAAGCCCTAACGGCAAAACGATCGCTTTCAGCACCGAGGAACCTTCGGTGTTCCTTTGGAATACCGAGTCGGATTCAGTCGTCGAGATCCTCTCCGAACGCCGCGTGTTCGATCTGGCGTGGAGCAAAAGAGGGGAGCTGGCGGGATCGACCCACTCCGGTGACATCGTTGTCTGGGATGCGGACGGACGCGTCATCCAGGAGATTGTCGCGGCGCACCATGGAGGGAAGGGAATTCATTGGAGTCCCGATGGACAGCGGATCGTATCGTGTGGCAACGATTCCTCCATCAAGGTATGGAACGTCAAATCAGGACAAGCGGTGTGGGAAGCCCGAGATCTCCAACGTTACGCGAACGAGGTTCGATTCAGCAACCATGGCCAGCTCTTGGCCTCGTCGCATCGGAATGCTCTCGTGATTTGGGATGCTGCGACTGGCGAAAGAGTCGGTACGTTCGAGCAGATTCGCGAGAACTTTATCAGCTTGGATTGGAGCCCTGATGACTCGCGGCTCGTCTCCGGTAGCGAAGCTTCCATTGCGATCTGGGATGTTCGAACAGGCAAAACAGCGCTTCGGCTAAATGGCCCCAGTCGCCTCACCAGGGTACGTTGGACTTCCGATGGCATGCGGCTCGTAGCCGGAGGTCAAAGTATCTTCGTATATGACGCGTCACGGGGATACGCACTGAACAAAACCGAGTAGTCCTCTGCGCGCCACTGGGCAGGTAATCGATGGCGGATATCACCGGCGAGCACCGACCTCGCGCGTACACGGATTTTCGCTCAGCGCGCCGGCATGGGAGGCCGCCAGATCTGATGTTAGGCCGCCAGACTCTCCAGCCGATTCCGACTTGAATCTCTCGCGGCAGCCAAAGAGCCAATAGCTGGAGGCGAGTCTGCGCAGCGGATTTCTCTAAGGGCGAATGTCGTCAACCGAGTTTTTTTCGGTCAGCATGTAAGATATCCGGGGTTGTTGGATGAAACCTAGTAGGAGCCCCATGCATGTCGCAGTTTCCGGAAACCAGCCAGAGTCTCATCGCGAGGGTGAAAGACCCGTCGGACGATGCGGCATGGACGGAGTTTCTGCGGATTTACCAGCCGGTTGTATACCGGATGGCGAAACGGCGGGGAATGCAGGATGCGGATGTTCAAGATGTCGTGCAGCAGGTGTTTATGTCAATTGCAAAGGCCATCGAAGGCTGGACGCCCGCCGATGGTCGGCCGCCGTTTCGAGCGTGGCTGACAACAGTCGCCTGCAATGCCATCACCAAGGCGATGACTCGCCGTCCCCAAGACGTCGCCACGGGCTCGACGTCGGTGGCCGAGGTGCTGCTGGCGCAAGCGGACCCTGCTGCCACGACAGATGAAATCCGCGCCGAGGCTCGGCTGGAAATGGTCCGCTGGGCGATCGAGCAGGTCCGCCCCGCGCTAACCGAAGCGACGTGGGATATTTTCACACGAACCATGATCGACGGCGAAGCGATCGCTGACGTGGCTGCTTCGACCGGGCGTACGGTCGGAGCGATTTATGTAACTCGATTCCGAGTCCTCACTCGGTTGCGAATCATGATCTCAGAGCTTTCGGAAAACTGGGAGCTAGCCGAGGAACAAAAACGATGACACCCACTCACGCATGCATGTCGGACGCCGAGCTGCAACAACTCGCGCACGACGAACTCCCGCTCGAAGCAGTGACTCGCATCGAAGAACATCTTTGCGAGTGCCGACGGTGCCGGGAGTTGCTCGACGTCGCTGGCATGGAGACGTCATGGTGCGACGAGATTCGTCAGTTGCTGACCGCTGCACCTGAGTCCTCGTTGCCGCCAACCACAGAACAGAAGACGGACCAAGAGGCGATTCTGCGACTGCTTGGCCCTAGCGACGATCCGCGGATGCTGGGACGGATCGGCGGCTACGAAGTGACTGGCATTGTCGGTCGCGGCGGGATGGGGATCGTGTTCAAGGCGTTTGACGCGGCTCTGGGTCGGTTCGTCGCGATCAAGATGCTGTTGCCGCATCTGGCCGCTTCAGGAGCGGCACGCCAGCGTTTCTCTCGCGAGGGTCAAGCTGCGGCAGCAGTGATCGACGACCACGTATTGCCGATTCATAGCGTCGACCAGTGGCAAGGTGTCCCGTATCTGGTCACACAATACTCGCGCGGCACTACGCTGCAAAAGCGGATTCAGGATCAAGGACAGCTGGAGCTGAAAGAGATTCTGAGAATCAGCCTGCAAACGGCTCGCGGTCTGGCAGCGGCCCACTCCCAGGGGCTCGTGCATCGCGACGTGAAGCCGTCGAACATTCTGCTCGATGGAACGGTCGAACGCGCGCTGCTGACCGATTTCGGCCTGGCTCGCGCGGCCGACGACGCCAGCGTTACGCGAACGGGAACGGTGACCGGCACACCGCAGTACATGTCTCCCGAACAGGTTCGCGGCGAGTCGGTAGATGGGCGCAGCGACCTGTTCAGCCTCGGCTGCACGATGTATGCGATGTGTACCGGCCGTTCGCCATTCCGGTCCGATTCGACCTACGCGGTGATGCATCGCATCACCAGCACCCAACCGACCCCAATCCGGGAGATCAATCCGGACGTTCCTAAATGGTTGTGCGAAATCATCGCCCGGCTCATGGCAAAGCAACCGGAGGAACGTTTCGCTTCCGCCGCCGACGTCGCCCAGCTACTGGAGGAATGCCTGGCCCACGTCCAACAGCCAACCGTCACACCGCTGCCGGATTCCCTCGCCCAGACGGCGCCCCAACAGAATCACCGCCCGCCGATCGGAAAACGGATCGCTGTCGCCGCATTCGCTTTCTCAATGATCCTCGCCGGAGTGCTGTTTGTTCTGGAGACGAACAAAGGCACGCTCGTCATCGAGTCCGTGGCTGATGACATTCCGATCAGGATCAAGCAGGGAGATGAGACGGTCCGGCGGTTGACGGTCAGTCGAGAGGGAACGACGACACGGCTCCATGCGGGGCAATACACCGTGGAGATTGACGTGCCGCACGCGCGTTACGCGATGATCGATGACGATGTCATCGTGACACGCGGTAAGACCGAAATCGCGAAGGTTACTTACAGAGGTGTCGACGCTCAGAAGTTCGCTCCACTCACTAACGAACGACTTCTATACAGTGCGGTTCTAGAATTCAACAACCTGCATCCGAACGATGCCAAGGGAAGGCCTCAACCACGACTGACGCTGGGTGAAGTCGTCTCGGCGCTGTTGTGGAAGCGGGACAACGGTGAACTGCCGGACGACGTCGTAACGGCCCTGTGGCTAAGACCAAACACGGGTGACTTTGTTCTGCCGGCAGGCTGGCAGCTCACCGGGGGACTGATGCGTCGGCGATGTGATGCGGGAATTGTGCAAACTTGGGAGATCAACTTAGACACCGATGGACTGTCAAAGCCGATTCCGATTCGCCGATCGGCAATCGCACCACCGGAGGCACTTCGAAAGCCAAACGCCCGGCCGGCTGACACCGACCACATGATCTCGCTGGCAGACGCGATCGATCAATTCAATGCGGCGCACTCGGAAATCGAGCGAACCGGAGCACTTCCCCATCCGCTTCCACCGCTCACCGTGGACGAAGTACTGGCGGCGGTTGCGCTGTGGCAGACAGAACGCGACACGGCCGACGTGGATGACGTGACCCGCGAAGTCGTTCAGCGCGTTACGGCAACGCATCAGCTGCCACCCAACATTCGCCTTGAGCTGGTGCCGGCCCTCGATGACTCAATCGGGCAGCGGTTTATCGTGGAGTCCATCGGCATGCGGATCCCGCGAGCAGATAATCCAGAGACAACGGTTTCTTTGCCCGTCCGCCATCGGTTCATCGAACGGGATCGCAACCATCCTACCGCAACACACTGGGGCAGACCCGGCAGCAATGGTATTCAGGCCGGTGTCCGGCTGGTCCCGTCGCAGCAAACTTACCGGCACGGCCAAGTGGTAGATATCGAGTTTCTGTATCGCAGCGTGACGAGTAAGGAAGTTCCCGCGACTCTGCCGTCAGTCTTTCAGTTTGGAAAGGTCTCCGGCATTCG
The DNA here is from genome assembly GCA_028281725.1 of Pirellulaceae bacterium. Lineage (GTDB taxonomy): Bacteria > Planctomycetota > Planctomycetia > Pirellulales > Pirellulaceae > Aureliella. Next base: position 12,451 of record JANQJJ010000043.1, read on the forward strand.
ATTCGTGCGGGAAAGTTTCGTCCGGCCAAAGTGGCCCGACGGCTCCCTGAAAACGACGATCGGAAACCAGCCAGTCGTCGTCCGAGGTCATCGAATGCAGGTCTGTTTTGATGAAACCGAACCCCTAATGCACGGCGTCAATCTGAGAGCAATCACGCGACCAAAAGCGAATCACTACGTACGGTTTAAGCTCCCCAATCCCGGCGATGACGCACCGGACGAACTGCTTGCCATCGACAATCGGCTGTTTTTCAGGATCCCGCCGACGACCCCGCCCAAAGTCTTGCCGGTCTATGACGGGCACTACTACTTGCATTGGGGATACTACGCTGGCGGAAAACACCGACGTCCTGCGGAATCGACGCCGGATCCCAATTACATCGATCCGTTGATGCTCGGCATGTCGCTGGGGACGGCGGACAAGAGTCGGATTCCAGCCTACTACGCGGGCGGACTGCAAGTCACGAAGGTAGCTCCGCACAGTCCCGCCGAAGCAGCCGGTATCGAGGTTGGCGACATCCTGCTGTCCTGGGAAGGTCATCAGATCTACGGAGACGATCCAAGTGGGGATTTCCTCAAGTACAGCACCCCAAGCAGGAAGCTAAAAGAACTTCAGAAGAGTCTGCAAAAGAACGGAAAGTTCATTCGGATGGGATCCGGGGGGATGAAGTTGGATCTGCTAGATCACCGTACAGGCGAAGTGATTCGGATCACGCCGTGGTACGGCGGCACGGCCGGGGGCAGCTACACCAAGGCTCAATTGGTCGAACTCGCTCTGCAGCGAAAAGGAAACCGCGGGCAACCAACAAGGCGAACGGATTGAAGGAGACAACGCCGACCGAACGAAGCGCCAAGCAAAAACGATAGTGGGCAAAGTAGTCGAAGAGGTCCTAGGAACGACTGATTCGTTCGCACTCGTTCCGCTGGCCTATCCAGCGGAGTTGGCAAACGCCAACAGCGTGCAACAAGCGGCGGCGCCGGTCGCGATGGGGCAACTCCATCACAGCGATACGACATCTTTCGCGGTAGATTACCCCCCTTGCATCAGTCCATGCACGGCTCCTCCGCTGGCCGCCTCGATCGACGAATCATCAACCCGGCGATTGCAACCAAGCTGATGGCCATGGTGGATGGTTCGGGAATGGTCGAAATAACGGTGATGGTGGCAAAACCGTCAGCAACGGAATTGTCGACCGGCGTCAAGAAGAGATCGCCACCAATGGTATCGTCCAGAATGCGAAAATCTGTGGCACGCAAGTTCGTGACCTCGCCGCCAACACTGCCAGCGGTAAAACGAAACGTGCCCAGCAGAACGCTGTTACCGGTCAAAGGAGCGAAAACGTCGTTGACGCCATCGACAAATCCCGCGCTGACACCCGGGGCAAGCCCAAACTCGGCGCCTAGGAGTGTGTCATCGAACTGCGGATTGGGAGTAATGTCCGCCAACGCCAGCACCGCGGCAGCAGGATCGGAAGGAGGTGTCTCATTAAAGATCACCCGGACGCTACCGCTGATGATCCCATCGCTTGCTAAGTCGATCGGACCGGGAGACGTCTGGGTCAGGAATACA
>JANQJJ010000053.1 GCA_028281725.1 Pirellulaceae bacterium
AGGAGTTTGGGCAGACGAAAGTTGCCGAACAGTATCTCGATGAAGCTCTCGCACTAAACCCCAGCGACCACCGGGCTTGCCCCAGATCCCCGGCCGTCTCTCGCATCTGGCCACGTGCGGTCCAAGCCCGGTGGTCGCTGGGGTTTAGCGCGAGAGCTTCATCGAGATACTGTTCGGCAACTTTCGTCTGCCCAAACTCCTGATGGAGTCGGCTGAGTTCAATTCTTGGGTCCGCCAGCTGGGGATTGGCGGCTGCCCATTTCTTGAGGAGCGTCATGGCGCTGTCGGGCCTGCCCGATTCGGCCAGCAGCACGGCGAGCCCTCGATGGCAGTCGACGTGATTCGGTGCTAAGTCCAAGCACTGGTTGTATAGCGATTCAGATTGCTCGATTAGCTGAGCATTTTTTTGCGCCACACCGAGTTTGTGGTAGGTCGCGGCCAAGTTGTAGTAGGCATCCGGGTTCGACGGGTCGGAACTCTGCGCGACCTGGAATTGCTGTAGCGCTTCGGCATAGCGGCCCTGCTGGTACAGCCGGACACCCAGTGTGTTTTGTCCCATACTGGTCCAGCGGCATCCCGAACTGGCTACGAGTAAGCAAACAATCGCTACCGAGCTGGGAGAATATCGAGTAGGTCGAACGCCAGACATGACGGGGTTCCTCGTCAGGAATCGATTGAGGTGGCGGTGGCCGCGGTGTGCAGCTGCTGCCAACGGACGCGCAGACTTTAGTAAAAATTGGAAAATTGGCTCAAGAGTAGTTTTATTGAAAGCTAGCAATCGCGGGATGCTTCCTTGGCTCCACTGGAGGTCGTCGAAGACCGTAGGAGTGGCTCGGCCGAAACCCGCCGACCCGCCGCAGGGTGCATCGGACGTTTTTGCGGCAAAACTTCGTTTTGGTCCTAATAAACCATCTGCCTCCACGTTTTTTACTATGGGCAGCCGGACGCTGACCGCTTTTCTCGCCCTAGGAGCCGTGCTTGATGTCCTCCGCTGCCAACGGGAAGCCTCGTGGTAAACCACCCACGGAGTGGGTTGCGCACGTTTATGCGCGGCTGGAAGTTCCGCTGGTGACCTACGTGAGGCGGATTTGCGGAGATTGGGAGACAGCGAGAGATGTGGTCCAGGAGGCCTTTGTCAAGCTTTGCCAACAGGCTTGGCCCGACATCGAGCCGCACGCGACTGCTTGGCTTTACCGAACATGTCGCAATCGAGCTATCGACTTAACACGGCGTGAGGGACGTATGAGCATGGTACACGGTGGCACAGACGTGTCGAGTTTGCAGGATCGTGCCGGCAGTCAGCCGGATGAACAAGCCTCCCATGGCGAACAGATCGAACGGATGCGAACCCAGGTTTTTGGTTTGCCAGATCAGCAGCAGGAGATTCTGCGACTCAGGCTGCACGATGGTTTGAGCTACAAGCAGATAGCCGAGGTGACTGGGCTCACGGTGACGAATGTCGGTTATCACTTGCATCAGGCGATCGCCAGTCTTCGAGTTCGCATGCAGGCAGCGGAGTAACGGACGCGCCGAGCTATCGAGGGGTTGGGCGCACAGGGTTTCGGGTTTTCGTCCTGGTTTGGGATGACGGGCCTGCGTGACATACAAATTGGTTCCTACGTTTTCATATTTGGGAGTGGTCCCCATGAGTGGTTTGGAGAATCAGGGTACAGCCGGCAGCGACAAACGGCCATGGGAAGAGTGGCAGTTGACTGCGTTTGTCCTGGGCGAATTGGAAGCGGATTTGGCAACTCAGATAGAAACTGCCGCCGGCGACGATGCACAGCTTTCGGCGGAAATTGTCGCGATTCGCCGGACACTCGAGCAGGTCAGGCACGTCTACGAATCGGAGGCGACCGACGGTTTGGAAGCCAGTCCGTTTGAGCAGATCGTCAAGCGAGCCGCAGCCGCCGGGGACGCAACCGCTCAGGAAGTGGGGAAGGTTGCTGTGGCGGGTAAGGTCTCCGGCTCGGCAGGTAAGGGGCGTAGGCTTACTTGGTTTGGCTTGGCGGCCATGGCGGCTTCGCTGCTGGCAGCCGTCTACTTCTCGGTACCGGGAGTTTCCGATTGGATCGTCGCGTCGAATGATTTTTCCCCCTCGGCTGTAGAGACCCAGGTAGATCGGCCGGATGCATCGCGAAGTTCGGCATTGGGTACGGTCCCGGGTGACCAGAATAGTTCCGCGTCGGGCCGGGGAGACCAAGACGAATCGCAAAGTCTCGTCGGGGGGACAGAGTTATATTTTGATCGGCAGAAAGCCGCTTCCCGTCCCGGTTCGCCGTCGGAATCGTCTGGCGGCGGTCGGTCGGCGGTGCCCTTGATGCCCGAGTCGATGCCGGCGCGTGAGACAACGTCGATGCTGGTGGAGCCAGGTGCTAGTGGGGAATCGAATGCCCACTCCGTTCCGAACGTCTCTTCGAAGGATTCCAGCGACTACTCCATGGCAGTCAGGCTGCCGCAGGAACAGGTGGCAGATAAGATGCCAGCTTTGGAGCGGTTCGATGTCCGCGGCAAAGACCGGTCTCGACCGGATGCGCCGTTTGGAACGGCTGATACTCTTGGCAAGTCCGGTGACAGTCAATCGAATGGCAGTCAGCTGAGTCGTACGCGTGGCGGTCGGCCCCCTGTGGGTGACGAAGCTTCGCGAGGCCGCGGAGAGCTGCTAGGTGGCGGCATGGGAGGCTATGGATATGGAGATGTTCAGGCAGGCGGGCAGGCGCGCCAGGGGGGAGCGAATCAGGCCGGTGGCGACGGAGACGACGCGAAGTACTCGTATTCCAATGGGATGGGGGATGGATACGGTCTGCCGGAGCAGGAGGCTAAGAGTAAGCAGGGCAAATCCAATTCCAGTGGCGTTGAAGCGTTGTCGATGGCGGCCGATGGCGAGGCTGCCTACCGTGATTTCGGCGCGCCTGCTGAAGTCGCTTTGCAGGAATTGACTGAGGGAGAAGTTCTTGATCGGCTAGGGCAAGATGCGGGGCTTGCTTCCCCGCTGAGCGGGAGTCGATGGGGCGATTCCGACGGCGATGGACTTCTAGCTGGGGCCAACGAGCGTAGCAGGCGCCGCCGATGGCTTTCGGCCAACAAGAGTCGACGCGAGAACAAGCAGCAGACTCCGTTCGGTCACGGACCGAGTCTGCCGGGCGATAAGTACGAGCCGATTGTCGAAAACGAGTTTGTCCAAGTTGAAAATGAACCGCGGAGTACCTTTTCGATTGATGTCGATACGGCTTCGTTTACGAAATCGCGGCAATTGCTACTGGAATCTCGGAGCATGCCACCGGCTGGTGCCGTACGGATCGAAGAATTTATTAACTACTTCGATTATGAGTATTCCGGGCCTCAGGGGGAGGAGCCGTTTGGAGCGGATCTGGCGGTGGCCGGATGCCCATGGCGACCCGAGCACAAGTTGGTGAGGATCGCGCTGCAGGCAACGAAGCTTGATTTGGAAGAACGGCCCAAAGCGAACATTGTATTCTTGCTCGATGTGTCCGGCTCCATGGACGAGCCGAACAAGTTGCCGCTGGCTAAAGAGTCGATGCGGATGCTGATCAGGCAACTGGGGGAAGACGACAAGGTAGCGATGGCGGTCTACGCCGGTGCGGCCGGTTGCGTTTTGGAAGGGACTCGCGGGGACAAGCAAAAGAAGATCCTGCGAGCACTCGACGGACTCGACGCGGGTGGTTCCACCAATGGAGGAGAAGGAATTCAGTTGGCTTACAACCTGGCACGAGACAACTTCATCCCCCAGGGGATCAATCGGGTCATTCTTTGTACCGATGGAGATTTCAACGTGGGAGTGACCAGCACGGATGCCCTGGTCGACCTGGTCGAGGAGAACGCCAAAAGCAAGATCTTTCTAACGGTACTCGGCTTTGGCATGGGCAATACCAACGATGCGATGATGGAGCAGATCTCCAACCGCGGCAATGGGGTCTATGGCTTTGTGGATTCGGGGCGCGAAGCCCAGCGTCAAATGGTGGAGCAGCTGGCCGGCAACTTGGTCACGGTGGCCAAGGATGTAAAAATCCAAGTGGATTTTAATCCCAGCCGAGTGCAGGCGTATCGACTGCTGGGCTATGAGAACCGAGTGCTGGCGGCGGAAGATTTTAACGATGACAAAAAGGATGCTGGCGAGATTGGCGCCGGTCATCGCGTCACGGCTCTGTACGAGGTCGTACCGACCGGAGCGGACAGCAATGCCGGTAATCGTAGCGTGGATCCACTGCGCTATCAGAAGAAGCGCGAAGTTGTGGTGCCGGAAGCTGGTCTGGAAGATTCGCTGGACCGAGAGTTGTTAACCGTCAAGCTGCGTTACAAGCAGCCTGAAGGCGATACGAGCAAGCTGCTGACGTTTCCTCTCGAAGATAAGGCGGTTGCCTTCAGTGATGCCGATCGCGATTTTCGTTGGGCTGCCTCCGTGGCCGCGTTTGGAATGTTGCTACGACATAGCCAATTTAGTGGGAACACCACCTGGAGCGGGCTGATCGAGCAAGCCACCGCGGCGGCTGGGGTCAGCCCGAGCCCGGCTCGCGCAGAGTGCCTGGAGATGATTCGCCAAGCGGCTGAGCTGCGTGGTCAATAGCCCTAGCGACATCGCCGACAGTGGCAAATCGCACTCAGCGGTGACCCATTCTGACTAGTTGGCTACCTAGCCAAGAAGTGGATTCCATGGCATATCCTGGGTGACTACAATAAGACGCGTGCTAGAAGAGACTTCTTTCGGAAGTCCTCTTTCCTCAGAGGGCTTCGCTCATCTCCGCCGGAAGGTAGCAGCGTGTCAGTGCATTCACTCGTGCCCGAAACGAGGCAGAGCCTATTGGTTCGCGTCAGTGGCGGAGCGGATGAGAGGGCTTGGGAGGAGTTTGTCGAGCTATACGGCCCGGCCATCTATCGCGCAATTCGCTACTATGGACTTCAAGACGCCGATGCCCAGGACACCACACAACAGGTCCTGATGTCGGTTGCCCGGGCCCTGGAACAGCGTCCCCATGATCCCAGCCGAGCCCGTTTTCGTACCTGGCTTTCCCGGGTAATCCGCAACGCGGCGCTGAACGTCATTCGGCAATCGAAACCAGATCGGGGAACCGGCGATTCCGAGTGGGTGAGGCGGCTGAGCCGAGTTGAAGACGAGCAAGACGGCGCCGATGTACTCGAACAGGAATACCAAAAAGAACTCTTCCGCAAAGCGGCCCGAGACATCGAGCCGGAATTTGCCGAGGATACGTGGCAAGCGTTCTGGCTGACTGCCGTTGAAGGAAGAGAGATTACCGAGGTCGCTCGGCAGTTGTCCAAAAAGGTGGGCAGCATCTACGCGGCTCGCAGTCGCGTGATTCGGCGTCTCCGGCAGCAGGTTCAGCTGCTGGCAGCCCAAGATGCCTGAATTTGGGCTCATGCTTGGCCACGATTATCAGGAAATTTTCCGCGGGTGTCCGTCAGACCCGGGTAGGGCTGGTGTATAAGAATCTGGGAACACTTCAGCCGTTTGAAGCGTTACCGGTTGCGGAGGGGGGCAGGCCCGGGCAGTCAGAATGGCCCTTTGCGTGTTCGGCACTGTCTGGGCCTGCCTCCCCGGCCGCAGCCTACCCCCAGACCACGCGTGCAGCGCGCCGAGGCGAGCCGCACCGGCCCATATCCTGGGCTGCCGTTGTCTTTCCAAGGTCAGGCCTGCTGAAATCAGACTATTGCCAACAGGAAAACTACTCGATTCATGATCGGTCGTCTTACCTCATCTAGCTCTTCCTGCGACCCACAGCTGCTGCAGCGGTATCTGGCAGGGGCGGGTACGCATCAGGAGTTGGAGGCGGTCGAGAGGCATCTGGACGTATGCACCGGCTGCCGAGAGAGCATTGAGCAGCAGGCGGCGAGCCCTGATTTTTGGACTGCGGCAACTCGCAATTTGAACACGCGGCTCGACACGCCGTTTCCAACCTTCCGTCTTGATCGCGCAGCGCGAGCCGGGGATGACATCGAATTTACGAGCGATCACTATTTGGAGCAGTGGCTAGAGGCGTCGGATAGCCCGGATTCGTTGGGCACGCTTGGCAAGTATGAGGTGCTGGCAGTTATCGGCCATGGAGGCATGGGGCTCGTACTGAAAGCCTATGATCCGGAGCTGCAGCGCGTCGTCGCGATCAAAACGCTTCGACCGCATCTGATCGGAAGTGAAGTGGCCCGCAAACGCTTTGCTCGAGAAGCGCAGCTCGCCGCGGCGCTACGCCACCCCAATGTGATCGCTATCTACAATGTGGACGCCTGGCGTAATGTGCCGTACATGGTGATGCCGTTTGTAGATGACGGGACGTTGTACGCGTTTGTCCAGCGCCGACGAATCGAGTTGGATGAGATACTTCAAGTGGCCTATCAGGTCGCTTGTGGTTTGGCGGCCGCCCATGCACAGGGGATGGTCCACCGCGATATCAAACCGTCCAACATTCTGCTCCAGGGAGGGCTCGACTCGGTTGTGCTTTCCGATTTCGGGTTAGCTCGTGCGAGCGATGACCAGCAGTTGACCCATTCGGGGTTGGCCGCTGGTACGCCCCAATTCATGTCACCCGAACAAGCTCGTGGTGGAATCGTCGACACTCGGTCCGATCTGTTTAGTTTGGGCAGCTTGCTCTATTGGCTATGTACATCGCGTTCTCCATTTCACGCCGATACCAGCTTTGGAACGCTGTTGAGAATCGTTGGCGAAGCCCACTCGCCGCTCCGTCAGCTCCGACCTGATATTCCCGTATGGTTCGAGCGCTTGGTCGATCTTCTGTTGGTCAAGGCGCCCGAGGATCGCCGTTTAGGGGCCGAGCGCGCTGCGGAGTTGCTCAAGCAGTGTATTGAGCATCGCAAGGATCCGCTCGCCAATCCGTTGCCCGATGAGCTGGTGAGGCGTCAGTCTAGAAGTTGGGTTCGTCGCGGCTGGATACTGGCGGTGGCCGGTCTCGTCATCGCGGCGGGAGTCTGGTGGCTGGCTAAGCCGGCTGCGCCGAAGGCCGGAGCCCTTGCGCCGCCGGAAGCCGACGTGGCTGAGCCAGATTTTCCAGGTGATATGCGTTACGGACCTCTGGATGTACTCGACGAGGTCAACATGCTGGCGGACCTCAAGTCTGGGGTGCGACAACAGTACTGGCTCCGGCGCATGGCCTACTTGCCGGTAGCTGACATCCCACCTTCGGTGATTCCCGCCATTGAGGCACTCGCCGACGAGGAAGACGCCACCATCAAGGAGCTAGCGTTAGTCATTCTGAACAAGAATCCTTTCGAAGCGGTCGATGACGTGGAGAACCCATTTCAAGTAGTCGAGTGAGAGGGCCGCTTGTCGTCGGTGACTGACAAGTAGGTGCAGCCTAAGGGAGCGATCATGGACTTCATCTCAAACAGACGTGGCGCATGCTTTGCGTGTCCCTACCAAGTGATTGCCATCGCGGTCGGCTTGATGGTTTGGGGAATTCACGCGCAGGTTTGGGCGCAAGCCGAAGGCGATCGCGTTTGGACCGATTCAACCGGCCGATTCAAAGTGTCGGGAAGTTTGATCGAGGTTCTCGATGGCAGCGTTTTCCTTAAAAGTACGGAAGGTAAGACGATCAAGATACCTCTCGAGAGGTTGAGTCAGGAGGATCAGGAGTTCCTCAGCAAAGGGCAAAATCCTTTTGAAACGGTAGGGGCTACCGAAGCGAGTAAACCGTCATCGGCAGTCTCCAGTTCCTCGGTAGGGCAATTCGACTGGTCTGTTTCCAAACCAGTGGATTGGGACGAGGCCGAGCAGTTGTTCTCCACGGCGGGGATTCAGTGGAACGTACCGGTGCCCGAGCGCGGCGAGTTGGACTTCGCGGCCAAGCGAGTACCGCTGACCAAAAAGACCACTTTTCACGAGCACATCCATCGACCGACCATCAATCCGCTGTGCCAGCGTGGCGCGGTCGGCTACACCGTCTCGTTCGCCGTGCCCAAGCCGCTGAGCCGACTGTCGCTGGCAGATCTGGTGTCGGGCAAAGCCGTCCATTCAGAGCAGGTGGAGGCGCACATGCGGCCGCTGGCGTTGCTCGGCAGCGGCAGCGCTGTGTTGATGGTCGGAGCCAGCGATCAGCGGGGTGGCTACGAAACACCGGATCAGTTGCAAATTTGGAAGTTCAAAGGTAAGAAGCTGCTGCGTTCGTCCAGCTGGATTCCCTATCCGATGGACAAGAAAGATTGGGGCAAACAGCAGAACGCGCACGTCATCCGCGCCGAGCCGATTCGCGACAAACTCGTTTTGACCATGAGCGACAAAGGCCACGTGGTGCTTTGGGACCTAGCTGACCGCAAACCGATTTGGCATGCTCGGTTGGGTGGCAACTTTGCGATGGATCTCTCCGTCGATCGCAAATTGTTAGCGCTCTTCGATGACAAGACTCTGACGGTCGTCAAGACGGAAACGGCGGAGCCACTGGGGAGCATCGTGCTCCCACAGAATACTCACGTCGGGTGGCCTCGGCTCGCTTGGAGCCCCAGCGGCAGACGGATCCTGTTTACTTCCGTTGGCGACGTCCGAGTCTTGGATATTGAGACTGGCAAGTGGCTGTGGGAATTCAATTTGCCCGGCGGACCAGTGGCTCCTAATGCGCTGAGTTATCCGGACGATGACTACGCGCTGTTGGACAATCGCGTGCTCGTCCATTTGCCGACCAAGATCCAGGTCTGCGAATACCTGGATGCGGGACCCATGCAAACGCTTGGCGGTACATCATTTATCGCCATGTTTTCCGGTGCTGGCGGTATGTTGGTCCCCGGTAAGTTTCCACATCCGGCGGCAGCCGAGTTGCTGGCGAAGGCGGAATCGGATCCATCTCTGTTTCTAATCCATCCGGGCATCTCGGTTGCCATTGACGTCTCGGGAGTGGGGCAGCAGTATCAGCAAGCCGTTCGTAAGGGGCTCGAAGAGGCGGCGACGAGTTCCGGCTACAAGGTATCCCCTTCGTCAGCAATCAAGATCGTTGGTGCGATTACGGGACCCAAACAAGAAGCCGTTAGCTACATCGCTTCGGGATCGTATGTTGTCAACACGTATACGTCCACCATCAAGCTCCGGTGGAATGGCAAGGATTTGTGGTCGCGAAGTGGTACCAACGTACCGGGGATGCTGATGACCGAGCGCGGAGAGACGATCGAACAGGCCCTGGCCAAGGCCGGTAAGCAGCCCAATACGGCTCTGTTCGGCCAGACCCGGTTTCCAAAGTTTATGCAAAAGCCGCGCGACGGTCAGCGGTCCGGCGGGCGTTCCAACGCGTTGATGACCTCTCGATTTACCTTTCAAGGGTTGGTGGATTCCAAATGACCGTTCTGAATCTGGAAATCCGCAAGGCGCGGTCTAAGAGGAAATGCTTTCCGTGGAGATGGGAGGCTCTCGGCCTGGGGCTACTGGCAGGTTGCCTGTTCGGCTGCGGCCGGGCGGTGACACACCCGCCTATATCGCAGGAAGATGCAAAAAAAATCGAGCTGGGCATGAGCCTGACCGATGTCGAGGCCGTGCTCGGGCCGGCGCACGATGTCTCCAGCCAACAGGCCGACAGATTGGACGAAATCGCCGCTAGAATACCGCGGCGTGGTCGTACCGAGCCAAGCAGCGAGGAGCACACCGACCGCGCCTGGGGCGGACCGGAAGGTTGGCTGGCAGGTAGATTTTCATCCGCAGGTAAACTATGGATGGTGACCTCGCACTTCGGAGGCGAGAGGCCAGCGCACATGCAACGCGGGCGCGTGTTTCACCGCAGCCCCTCGAAGCGTCCCTGGTCGAACGAGTAGCCACTCAAGTTTGGGCCAGTTCGGGCAGGGAGCTTCGCTGGGGCGTATCGACCCAGGTTGGCGCATCGTGGCCGCTGTCGGTCTGGCCGGATTGCGGATGCGTGGCTGCAATAATCAGATAGAGCGCGGGTACGACGAATAGTGTGAACACAGTACCGATCGCCATGCCTACGACCAGGACAATTCCAATACTGTTTCGCGCCTCAGCGCCGGGCCCCGCGACGAGAACCAGCGGGTAATGCCCGAGGACAGTCGCGAAGGAGGTCATCAAGATGGGACGAAGACGGGTTTGCGCGGCCTGGAAGATGGCCGAATTCTTCGAGAAGCCTTGCTGCTGAAGTGAGTTGGCGAACTCCACGATCAGAATGCCGTTCTTAGCGACCAAGCCGACCAGCGTAATCAGGCCGACCTGGGAATAGATGTTAATCGTGGTCAGCCCGAGGAACGTGAGCACCAGAGCGCCGGAAATGGCTAGGGGGACGGAGCCCAAGAGCACAATCAGCGGATCGCGGAAGGATCGGAATTGTGCCGCCAGGACGAGGTAGATCATGATTAAAGCGAAGCCGAGCGTGACCACCAGCGCCGAACCCTCTTGGCGAAGTTGGCGAGATTCGCCGGCGTAGTCAATGCCCACCGATGGTCCCATGACATCTCGGGCAATCTGCTCGAGCGCGTTCAGGCCCTGTTCTTTGGTGACGCCAGGTACCACGCCGGCGAAGATACGCAACGAGCTTTGTTGCTGAAAGCGCGTGAGCGTTCTTGGAGCGGTCACCGGCTCGATCGATGCAAAGTTGGCTACCGAAACGAGTTCGCCGCTTGGACTTCGGATCTTCAAATCCATCAGAGCCGCTACCGATTGCCGATCGGATTCGGCCAGTTGCGGTATGACTTGGTACGAGCGGTTGAAATAGTTGAAGCGATTGACATAGCCACCGCCTAGCAGCACACCCAACTCCTGAGCGACGACAGCCAGGTCCATACCCAGATCCGCCACCTTCTCGCGGTCGACAGAAACGCGTGCTTGGGGAAGGTCCAGCTTTAAGTCGGTGTCGACGAACATATACAAACCAGCTTGCTGCCCTCGCTGAGCAATTTCACTCGCGAGACTCGCTAGCTGCTGTGGTGATCGGCCGCTTTTGACCACCAGTTCGACGTCATACTGTCCCGCTCCGGGCAGAGGCGGAAGCAAGATCGGAAAGGGCTCGACGCCTGGAATCTGAGAGACAATGCCAAACACCTCCGGATACATCTCTGTCGTGCTTCGCTGCCGATGATCAAAATCCTTGGTAATGATTCCGCCGAATCCCGTACCAGGCGTTACCAAGGCCCACATGTACTCGGACTCGGGCAGGGCCTGCAACTTTCCGGCTAGTTCCTTAGCCCAGCGGGTTGTCGATTTGAGCGTTGCATTCGGAGCAGCGGACATGAAAACGGCAATCGCACTTTGATCCTCGACCGGCGCGAGTTCCTTGCCGCTGAACATGTACAGGGGGGCGGCGCAAAGGGCGATGAAAAGGGTGCAGGCGACAATCGCCCACCTCACCTGGAGAGCCCCTCTAAGCAGAACGGCATAGATTTGACGAATGGTCGTAAAACGTCGATTGACCCACCGCGTGAGCCAACTTTCCTTGCCCGACGGATGCACCATCTTGGCGCTCATGATCGGAGACAAGGTAACGGCCACCACGCCCGAAACGACGACGGCCGCGGCGAGCGTAAACGCGAATTCACGGAACAGCATTCCCGTCAGCCCACCTTGAAAACCGATGGGCGCATAGACCACGGCCAGCGTGATGGTCATGGCGATAATGGGACCGACCAATTCGCGTGCCCCCAGCAGGGCGGCTTCGGTTCGACCGAGACCTTCTTGAACATGCCGCTGGATGTTTTCGACGACCACAATGGCATCGTCGACCACCAGGCCGACAGCCAGAACGATGGCAAGGATCGTCAGCAGGTTCAGCGAGAATCCCAGCAAGAGCATGATCAGCGTCGCACCTACCAGAGAGACTGGCATGGCCACCAGCGGTACCAACGCGGTTCGAACCGAACCCATGAACAGGAATACGACGCAACCGACGATCAGGATCGTCTCGATCAAAGTGTGCGAGATCTCTTTGAGAGCATCCTGCATGAACTTGGTGGCATCGAAGGCCAATTGCATGTCGATGTGGGCCGGCAGCGTGGGACGCAACCGTTCCAGTTCCTCAACGAGTCCGTGAGCGACCTCGATTTCATTGCTGCCCGGAAGAGGCCAGACAGACACATAGACCGCCTCCTGGCCTTCGTACATGGCCGTGGCCAAAGGTTCCTCGGCTCCCAGTTCCACCTTGGCGACATCGCTCAGTCGCGTAATCGCACCATCCTGT
>JANQJJ010000091.1 GCA_028281725.1 Pirellulaceae bacterium
ATTTCAGCCAAGAACCAGATCTTGCCGCAGCTGGATGTCACCGGCTTCTACCGCTGGCTTGGCGTGGGAGATCATTTTGCAGCCGCCGATCGCAGTGGAATCCAATTTCCAAACGCCGGATCCAACGCGTTTGAAGAGTTGACCGGTGGCGACTATCAGGAGGTGGGCGTGCGAGCGGAGTATACTCCTCAGCCGTTTGGCAAGCGACGCGCTTTGACCAACATCAAAGGTGCCCAGTTCCAAATCAAGAAGAGTCAGGAAGAGCTGCTCGAGAAGGAAATGGCTCTTATTCAGGAACTGGCCTTTGCCTGGAGAAATCTAGAGTCCACCTACATATCGATGAAGGACTTCGCCGATCAGTGGGAGGCCAACCAAAACGAAATCGACATCTACCAAGACAAGATTGCAGCGAATGTCGGCGAATTGAGCCAGCTGCTGGACCTCCTGCTGCGTGCTGAAGAGCGTCGTGCCAGAGCCCAACTGAATTACTACCAAGCCGTTTGCGAATACAACAAATCGATCGTCAACGTTCACTACTTGAAAGGCTCCTTGCTGGACCTCAACAGCGTCTCCCTGCAAGAGGGTGCCTGGGTCGAGAAGGCTTACTGGGATGCCGAAGAACGCGCCCGAGAGCGAGGCAGTGGACTCTACTTTGACTACGGCTACACGCGTCCTAGCGTCGTCAGTCAAGGCCCGGTCGAAACGGGAGTGGTAACCGAAGGCAACATCTCGGATACGGACAGCGGCGATTGGGAAACGCTCGATGGAATGCCTGAGCCGGCCGAAGAGCCCGAAGAGGTTGAGGCCGTTCCGGCGGAACCATCGCAAGTGAATCCACCGACGGCCGGCTCAGCCCCTGACTCGCTCCGCTCAGTTTCCAGGGAATCTGGTGCCGTGCGACAAGCGTCCGCCGGCGAGTTTGACTGGGGCGAATTGGGAATGGACCGGCCGGCACGTCAGCAGCCGGCCATCGCTCGCAGCAGCAGCCAAACGATTGCGAGTTCTCCCGCGGAACCATCTCGCGCGGTCCGTGTTGTCGGCCAGTCGTCGCGAACCGCAGCTTCGCCAGCCTCTCAGTGGAAACCGAGATAAAGACGCAGTTCGACCACCAGCCTCAGGCGGCTGGGCAACGCGTCGCCCAGGTACGAGACACCGTTACAAGAATCAGTTACGAAACCACAGACATGATGAAGTTATTGATGCGAACAGCTTGATGCTGTGAACGAGGGCAGGGGGTTAGACCGTAAACGGGTCCGGCAGCTTTTCGAAGCGGCCGCGACCCGTTTCGGCATTTACAGCCCACTACGCGGGGAGCATGCCGCGCCCCAGAGGCCGCCAGACTGGTAGACCGGTTCCGCTGCCGGGGATAGCGAGACGGTTCTTGCCTGAGTTACAATGGCAGGCAGCAAGAACGTTGCCGAGCGGCTTCGATGGCAGACCGCCGAGCGAGGCTGAACCGGCGTGCACTGAAGCGTTCTGATTTTTACCATCCATGCGTGTGAATTCATCTTCGCACGCAAACCCCGAGGAGTTTTCGTCGTGAAATCCAATCTCATATTCGTTGTCGCGCTCGCCATCGCTTGCTCGGCTACCCCCGCCAGGCTCTCTTCGGCGGATGAAGCCGGACCAACCAAGATAGAGCTGGCCAAAGGAAAGATATCGTTGGAAGCTCCGAAGGAATGGAAGCAGGGCAAGCCGAAGTCGCGGATCGTCCAATATGAGTTTTCGGCACCCGTGGATGCCAATGAGGGCGATGAGAAGGCGCGTATCACGATCATGCAAGCCGGTGGATCGATCGACGCGAATATCGAGCGATGGTACGGCCAATTTGTGCAGCCGGATGGAGGATCGACCAAAGACAAAGCCAAGTCGGAGAAGTTCGAGGTAGCCGGGCAGACGATCTACTGGGTTGACATTCCGGGAACGTTCAAAGACTCGGCGGGTGCTGGACCATTTTCGGGGCGCCCTCCCGTGATGCGTAAGGAGTACCGCATGCTGGGAGCCATCGTGGTCACCAAGGATTTGGGCCAGCATTTCATCAAGATGACCGGACACGAAGACGTTGTGGAGAAGCTTGCCGAAGGGTTCAAAAAGTCTCTGAAGGAACTGAAAGTGAAGTAACGGATGAACTCTTTTGTTCTCGCCTTAGATCAAGGCACGACCAGTTCCCGCGCATTGATTCTCAGGCAAGACGGCTCGGTTGCGGCGGTAGCCCAGCGCGAATTCCGGCAAATATTTCCCAGGCCGGGGTGGGTCGAGCACGATCCGGAGGAAATCTGGAAAAGCCAACTGGCTGTGGCAAGAGCCGCCCTGAGAAAGGCAAACGTCAAAGCGTCTCAGATCTCCGCTGTGGGCATTACCAATCAGCGCGAGACCACTGTACTGTGGAATCGCCGCACGGGATTACCGGTTCACAACGCCATCGTCTGGCAAGATCGACGCACCGCGGATGTGTGTGAGCGTCTGAAACGCGGCAAGTGGGCGGACGAAATTCCGCGGCGGACCGGATTGGTGATTGATGCCTACTTTGCCGGTACCAAGCTCGCTTGGCTACTCAGCCAAGTGCCCGGCGCGCGGCAGCTGGCCAGGTCGGGAGATCTGGCCTTCGGTACGGTCGACTCGTGGCTCCTGTGGAAGCTGACCGGCGGTCGAGCCGACCGGGGAGCCATTCACAAGACCGACATATCGAATGCTTCGCGAACGATGCTGTGCAACATCCGCCATGGGAAGTGGGACGCAGATTTGCTCAGAGCACTCAGGATTCCTGCCTCCTTGATGCCCCAGATCTGTTCTTCCAGCGAGGTCTACGGTGAGGTGGACCGGAAGCTTTTCGGTCGTCCGATCCCCATCGCCGGGATGGCAGGCGATCAACACGCGGCCCTTTTTGGACAAATGTGTACTGAGCCTGGCATGGTGAAGAACACGTACGGCACCGGCTGCTTCATGCTTATGAACACCGGCAAAAAATTGCGGCCCTCGAAGCACAATCTCTTGACGACCGTCGGTTGGAAAATCGGAAAACAGACCGAGTATGCGCTCGAAGGGAGCATCTTCATCGCCGGTGCGGTCGTCCAGTGGCTGCGCGACGGTCTGAAGATCATCAAGAAGGCCGCGGACGTCGAGAAACTTGCCAGCCAAGTCGAGGACAACGGTGGCGCCTATCTGGTGCCGGCGTTTGCCGGTCTTGGGGCACCTCATTGGGATCCCCATGCGCGAGGCACGATCGCGGGCTTGACCCGAGGTGTCACCGGTGCGCACCTGGCGCGTGCGGCCCTGGAATCCATAGCCTACCAAACCGCGGATGTGCTCGACGCGATGCAAGCGGATGCCAAGATCAAGATTCGATCGCTACGCGTCGACGGAGGAGCAGCCGTGAACGACTTGCTGATGCAGTTCCAGGCGGACCTTCTTGGCGTCCCGGTAGTCCGTCCCAAAACGTTTGAAGCCACCGCGCTCGGAGCAGGCTATCTGGCGGGGTTGGCGACTGGATACTGGTCCAGCAGAAAAGAACTTGCCGAGCAGTGGCAAATCGAGAAAACGTTCGAACCGAAGATGCGCAAGTCTCGTGTTGATGCGTTGCGGGCCGGCTGGCAGAAGGCTTTGGCAACGTCGCGAGGCTGGGACCAATAGTTCCGGCCGATAACCCGGCAGAGCCCGGCCCCGCAACCGCGGCACCCGGACGTCGCGGCTCGCTTTCGTTGGTTCGCAAAGTGCGCGGAGCCGACTACCTTTGGCGCGGAAGTATCCATGAAACGCGACGACATGACCGCCGCCATCTCGGACGATCAGACGATCTGGGATGTGGTGGTGATCGGCGGTGGTGCAACAGGGCTGGGAACGGCGCTGGACGCCGTTAGCCGCGGATATCGAACCGTGTTGATCGAAGCCGCCGACTTTGCGAAGGGCACGTCCAGTCGCTCCACGAAGTTGATTCACGGAGGCGTACGCTACCTTCGCCAGGGGCAGATTCGAATGGTGCGGCAGTCGCTCGTCGAACGAGGACGTCTGCAACGCAATGCGCCCCACGTTGTCCATCCGATGCGGTTTGTGATCCCGTCCTATCAGGTAGCGGCACGCTGGTACTACTTCGCCGGCATGAGAGTTTACGATCTGCTATCCGGTCGCTTGGGCTATGAAGGCTCGCAGCTCCTCTCGCGCCGGCAGACATCTGACGTCCTGCCCACTCTGGAAACACGGGGCTTGAGGGGCGGAGTCCTCTACTCGGACGGCCAATTTGACGACGCGCGTTTGGCCATTGCCCTGGCGCGAACGATCGCAGATAGCGGGGGCACTGTCATCAACTATGTCGGGGCCGTTGGGTTCGGGTATCAGCACGGTAAGCTTTCGAGTGTCATCGCTCGCGACCAGGAAACTGGACTCGAGCATGAACTGCGGGCGCGCTCGGTGGTCAACGCTACTGGAGTCTTTGGCCAACAGGTAATGCAGCTGGATCGGCCCGACGCCCAGCCACCGGAGACTCGGTCGGAGCAGGCCCCCAAGATTATTCCCAGCCAAGGTACGCACTTGGTACTGGACCAGCGTTTTCTAGGCAGCGACTATGGGCTGATGATCCCGGATACCAGTGATGGACGGGTCCTGTTTGCGATCCCCTGGCATGGACGCTTGCTCCTGGGCACGACGGACAACCAAGTGCAAGACGTACAGCTGGAACCGAAACCC
>JANQJJ010000105.1 GCA_028281725.1 Pirellulaceae bacterium
GGGAGATCGACCAGGATCCGTCCGGTCATATAGCGCGTCAGCGACTTCGATGTCACGCCGCCGGCAACCATCATCACCAAGGCGGCCAAGCCCAGCATCAGCCAACGTCGTTTTAGCAGCCAGTCCCACCACGACTGCGACTCGCGTTCGAGCGCGAGTGTTACGATTTCGATCGTCGATTGTGCCAGATCGACGCGAGGTTTTGGGCCGGGCAAATCACCGAGTAGTTCCCAGGTGGCACGCAGGGCGGAAACCCGCTGTTGGAGTTCCGGGTTGGACCGGAGCCCTGATGTGATCATCGCTGCCTGCTCACTTGGCAGTTCGCCATCCAGGTAGGCAACGAGCATTTCGTCTTCGAAATCAGGAGGCATTGGCATGGATCCGTTATTCTTCACCCGAAGTGGACTCTGGGCCTGGAAGCTGCCCATCATCGACATACGGTTCCAACAACGTTTTTAGGTTCACTCTGGCGCGGCTCAGCAGGGATTTCACCGCTTGAACGCTCAGCTGCATGGTGTCTGCGATTTCTTGATAGCTCAATCCCTCGAACTTGCAAAGCATGAGGGCCATTTTCTGTCGGTCGCTCAGTGCCTCGACCGCGGTTCGCACGACCTCTGCCCTTTCCACTTTGTCCAGCTTCCGGACTGGCATGACACCGGTGGACGCGATCGCCATCTGTTCGAGCGTGAACACGGCCGATGCATCGGGATCCCCCGGGGACACCTGAAACTCCTTTCTGCGTCTCCGGTCCCGGAGAGAATTGCTGGCGACGTTGTGCGCGATGTGAAACACCCAGGTAGAGAACTTGGCTGTTGGCTGGTAGTTTTTTCTGGCCCGCCAAACTCTGAGAAAAACATCTTGGACCAAGTCCTCCGCAACCGAATCGGAGCCGACGATATGTCTGAGAACCCGCAACAGTCGAGCTTGGTAGCTGAGAATCAGTTCCTCGAAGGCGAGTGCGTCATCTTCTTGAACGCGCAGCATCAACCGCACGTCCGGGTCACTCTGCGCGGAGGTTACGCCTTTCTCGCTATTGTTGTTCAACCCGGTCCTTTCGCAAACCAGTCCGCATGGTTCCCGGCCATCCGTTCACTCAACGCCGAAGAACGCAAGTGACGTTTAAGTCTACGTCCGCCAGACTGGCGAGGCTAGCGGTTACCTTAGGCTGCGACCAGGGTCTACCGCGTTTTGGTTGCCAAACGGTTGTCCGGCACCTTAGCATGTAACCCAAATCGCTATACTATGTTCCGGCATTACCGGTGTTTTGGAATTTCGGGTTTCGGAATTGTCGTCCCGCAGTCGTCGCGTTCCATTTAAGTGCTCGTTCGTTCTCCGGCTGCGTGACGTCCCCATGAAGAATTGACGGTAGATGAAAGCACTCGCAACAGTCATTCGTGGTTCCGCATCCGAGAAAAAGTACGAGCTGGACGCGTCGCAGCCGATCCGTATCGGACGCGGCAATGGCTGCCAGATTTACCTGTCCGACCCACTCAGCTCCCGTACGCACGCGATTATTAGTTACGAAGATGGCCACTGGATCGCGTCGGACGCCGACAGCCGAAATGGTACGCTGGTCAACGACAAGAAGATCTCAGAAGTCCCATTGGCTCATGGTGACCGCATTCAAGTCGGGTCGACAGAGTTGTTGTTTGAGTTGCCCAGTGATCAAGACGATACCGGGCAGACGTTGCTGATGGAGGCTCCGATTTCGGTTGAGGCGACTGGAGTGAGCGGCGTTAGTCAGCTGTACAGTCAGCAACGCGGCCAGGACATGCTGGATCTGTACCAGTTGAGCATTTGTCTGATTCGCTGCCGTTCCCCGGACGAGGTGGCTAACACGGGACTGGAAATGCTTCGCGTGCGGACCAAGGCTACCGCTGTCGGGTTTCTGTGGATTGACGACCAGGGGGAATTGAGCCCGCAGCGCATTTTGCCTCCGGAACTGGCCGATCGATTTCGGCTGAGTAAGAAACTGACCGAGCGAGTTAGCCGGGAAGGTAGGGCGATTTGGATCAAGGACCAGCTATCCGCCGGCGGCAAGGACCCCGGTTTTGCTGACGCCATCTGTGTCCCCCTGATGAACGATGCTGAGGTGATCGGAGCCGTGCATCTGTATCGTGAGCAAGGTCGATTCGAACAATCTCATTTCGACTTCGCCATTTCGGCCAGCAACATGCTGGCGGTTGCCTTGGAACGCAGCCGAGCCCAAGCCAGCTTGACCGCTGACCACCAGCGACTTGTTCAGCGCACGGCCGATTTCTCGGAATTGATCGGCGAATGTCCTGCCATGCACAAGCTAAAAGATCGTATCTCGCGAGTTGCCAAGGCCAGTGGCTGTGCGCTCGTACGGGGGGAGAGTGGAGTTGGGAAAGAACTGGTTTCGCGCGCCTTGCATCGCCTGAGCCAGCGCAATGACCGACCGCTGCTGTGCGTTAATTGCGCGGCAATCCCAGCGGAACTGATTGAAAGCCAGTTGTTCGGCCACAAGAAGGGCGCGTTCACCGGCGCTGATAAAGATCATGCAGGTTGGTTTCAGCAGGCGCATACCGGCACGCTGTTTCTCGACGAAGTAGGTGAACTGAATCTGGAAGGGCAGGCCAAGTTGCTGCGAATTCTGGAGGGACATCCATTCATGCCCGTGGGAGACTCCAAGGAGGTCTCCGTGGACGTGCGACTCATCGCCGCCACCAATCGCGATCTTCGAGAATACGTGCGCGAAAAGAAGTTTCGAGAAGACCTTTACTATCGACTGAGCGTATTCGAATTGCAGGTTCCACCGCTGCGCGAACGCGGTGGCGACATCGAAGTACTGATACGCCACTTTTTGAACCACTTCAGAAAACAGCATGGCCGTCCCAACCTGCAGTTGTCCCCTGAATCCTTGAAGATGTTGCTCGCCTACCAATGGCCTGGCAACGTACGGCAGCTAAGGAACGTGATCGATAGTGCGGTCGTACTTGCCGCAGGTGATACCATCGAACCGGGGGATCTTTCTCTGCGAGATGTGGGGACAGACCGCCTGGATAGCCTGCGGATCGACGTCTGGGAAGAACGTTTGATTCGCGAGGCGCTGCAGCGTACCGACAACAATATCATCGAAGCGACCAAGCTGCTGGGCGTTAGCCGAGCGACCCTCTATCGAAAGCTCGAACAATACTCGATCGAAAGATAACGGCTCGCCCTGAGCCGCATGGGTTGCGGCGGAGCCTGGATGCGCCTACCCGGCACGTCGGCGACAAGAAACACCGAATTTTTAATTTTTGTAGATCATCCTGGAAGGCAACTCGATGACAGCGCGGGTACTCGACGGCAAGGCAACGGCGGCAGCACTGCGAGAGGAAATTGCTTCTGAAGTAAGCCGGTGGACTGACGCCGGAGGGCCAGTTCCCACATTGGCCGCGGTTCTGGTCGGCGAAGATCCGGCAAGTCAGATCTATGTTCGCAGCAAAGAACGTGCTTGCGGAAAAGTAGGCATGGCCAGTCGCCTGATCCGGCGACCGGCAGAGACCACCACGGACGAGTTACTTCAGTTGCTCGCAGATCTCAACGCCGATTCGCAGATCAACGGAATCCTCGTCCAGCTTCCGTTGCCTAGTGGGATTGATTCGCAGCGGGTCCTCGATGCCGTCAGTCCCCTGAAAGACGTGGACGCGTTCGCGCCCGAGAACGTGGGCTTGCTGGTGCAGGGACGTCCTCGTTACTTGCCCTGTACGCCGCACGGCATCATGCAGATCCTGGCGCGGTACGAGTTTGACCTGGTCGGCGAACATGTGGTGATCGTGGGCCGCAGCAACATCGTTGGCAAGCCGCTGGCGAACATGTTGTTGCAACGGGATATCGGGTTTGGCGCGAAGATGGCAAACGCGACGGTCACCGTGTGCCACTCGCAAAGTCGTGATCTGGCAGCCATTACGCGAACCGCAGACGTGCTGGTTGCTGCCGCCGGACGCCCTCGGCTGATCACGGCCGATATGGTCAAGATGGGCGCCGTGGTGGTAGACGTCGGCATGAATCGATCGGAGGATAAATTGGTTGGGGATGTCGACTATCAGGCGGTCAGCGAAGTGGCCGCTGCGATCACGCCCGTGCCGGGTGGAATCGGCCCCCTGACGATTGCCATGCTCCTCCGTAATACGCTGACGGCATGCAAACACCAGAATGCTTGACTAGACGGTGCTACTTTTCATGGCGAGTGAGCCAGAGTAGCACGAAGGTTGGGGTACGCAGGATACTTTAAAAAATTGGGGCGCTATCCTATCAAGCATCACCGGGCAGACATGGACATCCGGCGAAGTCACTGATCGGCCACGGCGTCGATTTTTTCTGGCGCGCTAGATTGAAATTTGTTGAGTTTCATTCCTGCGGGAATGGGCTGAGAACGGGGCAGGAAGGAGTGGCTGGAAACTAACGTCACAATCCTACCCGATTGCACGCACTCACCTCGCTGATTGACCAACTTGCGGAACCAGACGACTTCGCCACTTCGGCGTCCGCGCGGCGAAATAGATTCCACTTGGGTGACGACATGGACCGTGTCGCCGACAAAGACCGGACGTAGGAATTGCCATTCGTCGACTTTGACGAGCGCCAGGGTTCTGACTCGAGGACAGCTACTGCTCAGACCAGCCATCATCGATAGGCCCAAGAGTCCATGAGCGATCGGTTTTCCGTAGGGGGTCGAAGCGGCATGCTCATGATCGACGTGCAACGGATCATAGTCTCCCGTCATCCCTGCAAAGGAAACGATGTCGGTCTCGGTTACTGTTCGAGCCATGCTTGACCAAGAAGAACCGGGATCAAGATCTTCCAAGTACAAGCATTCTGACATACGCCATCTCCTTTTAGGCTTCTCATTCTGGTTCTGTGAGAAATAGTACCGCGCGACGACGGCGAAAAATTAGGGTTTCTGCTCCGAACTTACGGTGAAAGGATATCCTCTTAGTGACAGAACCTCAAGCAATAGCAGGCTGGTTTTCAGCCGATTGCCGAGGACAAAGCAGGAAATTCGTCGTATTGCCCGTGCTTTAACAGGCATCGGTCCCGTCTGTCGCGGTAGGACCGCCGGCCGGACAGGTACCCGGTGGTGGGTGCTCTAGTTCAGCCCGCGAGCTGATCTACCAGAAAACCCACAAAACACTTACGATAGTTGGCGTCCCTTACAGGCTGCGCAGACTACCTGTTCGGGCGACACATTCCAAATTTCAGCACCTTGCCCCGGTCTAACCTGGAGACTCGCCTGTCATGGCGGATGAGAACAAGCCGAACCCCGTTGAAATCATCAAGAGTGAGAGTTCGCTCTTGCGAGGCACTATCGCAGAAGATCTGGCTGGCGATAGCACCCAATTTGCCAAACCGAACACGCAACTACTGAAGTTCCACGGCACCTACCAGCAAGATGATCGGGATAGCCGCAGTAAGAAGGGGCCCAGTGGCAAGTCCGAGAAGCAGTTCAGCATGATGACGCGAACCCGCATTCCGGGTGGGCGACTGACTGCGGAGCAGTTGATAGCCCATCTCGATCTGTGTGATCAGCTCGGAAATGCGACGCTCAAGTGCACGACACGGCAAGCGATTCAGTTGCATTGTATCCTGAAGAAGGACCTCAAGACGGCCATCCGGCGTATCAACGAAGTTCAGTTGAGTACGTTGGCTGCCTGCGGCGATGTCAATCGCAACGTGATGTGTTGCCCGGCTCCCCTAGCCGATGCGACCCACGTGGAAATGCGGCGACTGACCGATGCCCTCAAGGACCATTTGGCGCCTCGTTCCAAAGCCTACTACGAACTCTGGCTGCGCGACGAGGAAACCGGCGAAGAGACTTTGGTCGGTGGCGGCAAACCGGAAGAGGAGCCCATTTATGGTCCGACCTATCTGCCGCGAAAGTTCAAGATTGCCGTGGCGCTGCCCGAAGACAACTGCGTCGATATCTACACCAATGATCTCGGGTTTTTGGCGGTTGTCCGCGATGGACAGGTAATCGGCTACAACGTGCTCGTCGGCGGTGGCCTGGGAACGACACCCAGCGCCAAGAAGACGTTTCCGGCGCTTGCCAAACGTATGGCCTTCGTAACTCCCGACAAGGCGTGTGCGGTTGCCGAGGCGGTTGTGAAAGTCCAACGCGACCACGGAAATCGGTCCGATCGAAAAACAGCGCGTATGAAGTACTTGATCGCCGATCGAGGAATCGAGTGGTTTCGCGCTGAAGTGGAGAAGTACTATGGCGGGCCGCTTCAGGATTGCACGGACGACGATGTCTACGGATTCGACGACCATATGGGATGGTTCGAACAAGGAGACGGATTGTTCTTCTACGGCTTGAACGTAGAGAACGGTCGGCTCTACGACAGCGAGGATCGTCGCTGGAAATCGGCCCTGCGCGAGATCTGCGCCGAAATGAATCCTGGTGTGCATCTGACGGCTCACCAGAGTATTCTGCTGACGAATATTCGAGCCGAGGACAAGCAGAAACTGGAATCGATTATCAAGAAGCATGGCTTGCCTTTGTCTGAAGAGATCTCCACCGTACGTCGTTGGTCCATGGCCTGCGTCGCCCTGCCCACCTGTGGCTTGGCTGTAACGGAAAGCGAACGTGTGCTTCCGAGTGTGATGGACCAATTTGAAGTGGAGTTATCGCGTCTGGGACTCGACAGCGAAGCGTTTACGGTTCGCATGACAGGGTGTCCCAACGGCTGCGCGCGACCCTACAACGCGGACATCGGGTTGGTTGGCAAGGCCAAGGGTAAATACACGATGTTCCTGGGTGGCAAGCTACTCGGGACGCGGCTCGGAAAGATCTACAAGGACATGGTGCCGCTGGAGGACTTGGTCCCTACGTTGGTCCCGCTGTTTGTTGCATTTAAACAGCATCGGACCGAAGCGGAAACTTTTGGCGATTTTTGCGATCGCGTCGGTAATGAACAACTCGCCAAGTGGTCTGAAGAATATGCCTCGGTCGCCTAGTCGTCTGTTGAGCGACCATCGGGCGATGGCACACGGGTTTTGTATTGTTGCCGATCGCTCGGCGATTGTGGCGAGCCATCACGGGCAGTACGCCGATCACAGTGTGGCCGGTGCATCCTCCGGCCGCACCGTTCGGCAACAATTCTCCCAGTTCAGAAAACGGGCGTCAGACCGCCGAACCCATCACGACGACCAAGAATCGGCGGCGCGCATCTCATGGACGTCGTGACCATCGGGCGAAGAAGCCGAGCCGTGTGGAGTGAACGGGCTGGTTCTCGAGATATTACCACCCCATGACCATGTTGCTTTCAATGACCTTGCGAGCCTTTTCGAGATCGCTCCCCGTCTCATGCATGTAGAGCCGAATTGCGTGAAGCTTGTCTCCGGAAGATTTCGCCAGACAGTCACGAGCAATACCACAGATGTCCATGCGGGTTGTCAGACCCAGGACGCCTTTCGAAATGACCCACGTGTCGCGTGGGCGGCGCGTGAGGCGGATGATTTCATCGCTGGTGTATGCTTCGCGAACCACCTCGCGAGCGGCTTGCTCATCGTTGGCCCAGGTGATGATAATATGGGAGTCAGTTTCAATTTCGAACAGAGGCATCGTAGCAGTCCCTATTGCCGCAGGGAAAGAACTGGTTCAGGCGGGGAAACGTTCACTTTGGAAGTAGCATACCCTAGTCCTGCGAGTCTGTGGGAGAGCTAGCGGGGAATTCTCATGTGGCAACTACTTGAAAGTGGGGATTGTCTCAAAATGGCACTAACCGTTCACAACAGAGATTTTTCGTGAATTTTAAGCGGATCTTGAATTGGCTGATCGTCGTAGCGACCATCGCATTGGTATTCGCTCCGGTGATCTCAAGTCAGCTAAAGCGGGAGGTCGCTCGCTGGCATTTGGCCGCTGCGGCCAACGCAATTGACGTCTATGACGGGAATCCAGACGTCTACGTGGACCGGGCCAGAAAATGGGTGGACGACGTAGGCAGCCTGAGAGACTACTGGATCGTGAGAACGTTGCAGGCTTTAGACGCCAATTCGTCGCTGCCGGTTTCCGAAGTGATCAAGGAAGCAGTGGCCAAAGACGAGTTGAACTATTCCATTCGATGGGTCGCAATGGGGCGGCTTGTGGGGAAGGGGGATTTCAGTGAGGTCATACGTATCCTTGAGACGGGGCGTACTGAAACGCTGCTGAGCATACCGTACGATCTGAACTCGCTCGCCTACTTCCGCTCTCTCGAGATTACTGATTTGGATCAGGCGTTGGAAGACATCAACGAGGCCTTGAAGCAGCAACCGGATACTCCGGCTTTCCACGACACCAAGGCTTGGGTACTGTTCCAGATGGGAAGAAACTCCAAGGCTCTGGAGCACGCCGACATGGCATTGGATATCATCGAGAAGCGCGAGTCTCAAAGCTGGGGGTACCAGATCTCTCAGTTCTTCGAAACGCTGTTCGACGACGGCCCCGACGATGATGAAGTGCTCACACAAGAAAACACGGATGGTTATCTGTGGAGTAAGGGCGTCATGCGCTACCATCGAGCGCGGATACTCGAAGCCTTGGGCAGAACAGATCGCGCGGAACGGGATTGGGACTGGCTAAGAGAGCACAATTTACCACTCGACGATCGTCTCTACTGAGGTTGGCGGAGCATCGCTTCCATGCCGAATGATTCATAAGGAACCCCAATGACGCTGAGCAAAATAGCCGTGGTGCTGCTAATGGTTGCGGCCCAGTTGCAGGCCGAAGATCCCATCGCCCAATATCGCGCAGCAGCAGTCGAGCGTTGGGAAGACGACATACAGGAGCTAGAACAACTCGATCAGGCTGAGACAGATCCGGAGCATGCGATTCTCTTTATCGGCAGTTCTAGCATCCGGCTCTGGGAGGAGATGGCTGAAGATATGGCACCTTGGCCCACCATCCGTCGAGGCTACGGAGGAGCAAAACTTTCCGACTTGGCCGTTTACGTCGAACGACTCATCGAGCCTCATCAGTTTGATGCGCTGGTGATATTTGTAGCCAACGACATCTCCGGCAAAGAGAGTGACAAAACGCCTGAGGAAGTGTTACGGCTGTATCAGTACGTGATCAAGACAGTTCGCCAGAGTCGCGCCGACACGCCGGTTTTCTTCATCGGCATTACTCCGTCGAGTTCGCGGTTTGCCGTGTGGGACCAGATCAAGCAAGCAAACGCACTGATTGCGCGGTATTGCAGCTCGGAGCCGCGACTGCACTACATCGATACTGCCGACCACTATCTGACGGAAGCCGGAAAGCCGAAGGACGCCCTGTTCCGAGAAGATCAACTTCATCTGAATCGGGACGGATACCGCCTGTGGGCAAAGATTATCAAAGCGGAGCTTGCCAACGTGATCC
This sequence comes from Pirellulaceae bacterium, assembly GCA_028281725.1. Taxonomy (GTDB): domain Bacteria; phylum Planctomycetota; class Planctomycetia; order Pirellulales; family Pirellulaceae; genus Aureliella. Next base: position 9,344 of record JANQJJ010000105.1, read on the forward strand.
CCAGAGAATGATTGGTTAGCTCTTTGGCCCTAGGATCTTGCGATAGGCTTTAGCGACCCGCGATGCCATTTGGTTGTCGCTAAAGCAGTTTCGGTGCCTCGCCAGCGCCCGCTGACTCATCTGCTGCCATGTCAAGCGATCTGAGGTGAGCTGGACCACCTTTTCTGTCAGGCTGTGCGCATCGCCGGGCTGAGCCAAAACACCTTCGATCCCGTCGCGGATGACTTCCGGCGTACCCTCAACGCGGGTTGCCACCACCGGAACCGCGGCTGAAAGGGCTTCCAGAACCACCATCGGCATACCCTCGCCGAACAAACTTGGCAGCAGTAGTGCGTCCAGATTTCTGATTGCCGACGGGATATCATCGGTAAAACCACGCCAGCGAACGACATCGTCGAGTCCTCGCGCATGGATCAAATCGAGCGTCTGCTGCTGATAGGCTTCGGTCTCGAAGCCGCCAATCAAATCCAGTTGGACCGGGTGACCCTGCCTTCTGAGTTGCTGCATCGCTTCCAACGCGACTTCCACACCCTTTCTGGGCCGCATTAGCGCGATCAGGCCAAGTCGCCACTGCCGACTGGCCACGCGCTCCGTCGTAGCAATGGGCTCTATCGCGGGTACGCCGTTGGGAACCACCGTCAGTCGCGATTTCGGCACACCGCGACGCAGCATTTCTCGACGCAGGCTCTTGCTGACCGTGATCAATTGTTGACACGATCGAATAGCGTAGCGCTCGATCCAGGAATTGATTCGATTGACAAAACCACGGGTACTATCGCGCGCCGCGGGGCTGTGCACGTGGTAAACCCAAGGCCGACCTGTGCGGAGTGAGACCAGCGATGTCACCAACGCTGTTCGAGGAGTATGGGCATGCAGCAGATCCACGTCCTCAGCCAACACCTTGGTCGACAACTGTTTCACGACGCGCATATCGAAGCGTCCAGTCATGGGCACTTCGCTGACCTGGCCGGATCGTAGGTCACAATAGGATGAGAACTTGCCTGGTTTGACGCAGGCGAATTGAGCGTCGAACCCGAACTGATTCAGGCGTTTGCCCAACAACTGTTGGACCCGCTCGGCGCCGGAAAAATGTTCGCCATTGATGACGTGCAGCACCTTACCCAGCCTAGGTTCTCGTCTGGAAGCTTGTTTCGCAGGTAGACATGCGTGCGAGACTGGAGTCGTCACTGGGCCTGCGGCAACCGTATCACTCGAATGCATCAGCCAATTTCCTTGGCAAGTTGGGCTTAACAAACACGAGCTGGATGGAACGCGTGGGGCCAACCAACACTCGTGGAGCCTCTGAGGACATGGAGACTCAGGGCGCCGGCAAACGCGTCGGGCCGGCTAGCAAAACCTACGCTCCGGGGATGTGCCGAAACGTTGTCGGCAGCCAGAAGAAAGACAAACAGCAGTTTCTTCGTGAGGTGCTGTCAGAGATATCGGTTATGACGTCCCTAAGGCCAATAGGATTTGGCCACGCGGCTTTCATTTTTTTGCGTAGACAAGCATGCGTTGGCTTACCTGCGCGTGGCTCCCGTCTGGCAACGCAAGGGAACGATCGAACGAAATCTATGGAAGTGGCCCTAATCGAGAACAGGTTCCAGTGCGCCTAGCCCGTCGTCGCCGAAGCCCAACAAGGCCTCTAGCAATGCTTCCTCCTCAACCGCCGTCGCTCGCTGAGGATAGTCCGGATCCGCCACCACCGATAGGACTTGCTGGCTCGTGACACCGTCGACACGCAACGTGACCAGGTAATCGCCCGTGGGCACGGTGCTAGAGCGTCTTTGCTGGCCGGAGTTTTGAGGAGAGAGATTCCAGGTGATGACCTGCAGGCCGGCAGTCGTTTCGCCTGCGACTTCGTAAAGTTCCTCACCCAGGAGATCGCTAATGGTGACTTTCACCCGCTGCGCTTTCTTGCCAAGAGAGTAGTAGATCGACGCGCCTCTCGGGGGATTTTCGCCCGAGAAGGCTCTGGTGCCGGTGCTCCCTCGTCGCGGGAGTGAACGCCAGCGAATGACCTTATTGGGTTGGTAGAGGGTCGCGTCTTCGGCCAACGAATCTATCGACAACTGGCGCAGTGCGGTGGCATCCATGATCCAGATGCTGCGACCGTGTGTACCTGCGACGATTTCACCACGCGTTGGATGTTGGGCAATCTCATGTACGGCGACCGTTGGCATATTGCTACCGATTCGCGTCCAGCTTTCGCCTCGATCGATCGATACCCAGATAGAGAATTCGCAACCGAGATACAACACGTCCGGATTCTGAATGTCTTCGCGAAGGACGCGCGTCGAACCGGCCGAAGTAGGCAAGTTGGCTCGAATCGACCGCCACGTCTCTCCGTAATTCTCCGTTACAAATAGATAGGGCAGGTCGTCATTGCTTCGGTGCCCGTCGAGCGTCAAGTAACAACGTCCGCCAACAAACTTAGAGGCGGACAACGAGCTAACCCACCGGGGGCCCTCCACCAGTTCACCGATGGGCTGGCTGCCGTCGGATGGTTCCTGTTTCTTATCCGGATCAGTGGCATCGCCGGTGCGCTGCACTTCAAAGTGGAGTGTCAAGTTCCCCGCAGCGATGACGATCGTGCCTGACATGGCGGTTCCAGAGATAGTTCCCGTGAACTCCAAGGAGGATCGATCGGTTCGGGTGATGAAGGATACTTTGTTTTCCTTCGGATCGTACTGGCCCTCGGAAACGTCGCCGCTGCTACGCTGACTTTCAAAGAAGCCTTGCAGGCGGTTATTGTCCCCGAGTCGTAGCACGAGCGTCAACTCGCTCTGGCTGGGCGGTAGTTGGTCGCTGACGAACTTGCCCTTCCAAGTGCCGGTCACAGGATCCTTCTTAGCGTTCGCCTGACTCACGGTCTCTTCGGAGCCCTTCGCATGCTCGGCTGCCGCCTCCCCTGGCCGCTGTTCCGTCAGGTCCGCGTCAGCCGCTTCATCTGAGACCGCCTCGATCTCGGTTTCATCCGGTTTGTTATTCGGGGGATCGCGTGGTCGCTTCGGCGAGGGTGGGCGTTCCTTCATCGGTGGCTCAGGTGAGTCTTGAGTCGGTTGGCTGTCCGGTTCTGCCGCCTGTTTGGATGTTGCTTCGGCACTCACCGACTCGTCGGCAGTCCGCTTGCCATCGGCATCTTTCGGCTGCTCGCTTGCCTCCTGCTGCCGCTGGTCAGAGGCGTCGTCGGGCGGCTTGAACAAGTTGCTCCAGTTCTTCCCTCCGTCCTTCGTCATCCACAGCGCGCCGTCGGTCGTCCCTATATAAAGGACGCCTTCCTCGCGAGGCGATTCCGTGATCGCGCTCCCCGCTCCCCGGTCTGTGTTCGTCACGTCTGGAGAAATGACCTTGACGTTGTCCCCCTTGCGCACGGAGCGGAAAACATGATTGCCGGCGCTGTAGTGGATTTCCGGATTGTGAGGCGAAAGCAGGAACGGTGTCTTCCAATTGAAACGGTAGCGCGTACCCCGTGGAGCGCGCGGGCGAATGAAGCCCCGCTCGCCGGATTTGAGGTGGATGCGCCCCATCGATCCATTTTGGCTTTCGAAGTAAATCTGATTGGGATCGGTCGGGTCAACCAGGCAAATGAAACCGTCGCCGCCACCGACACGGAACCAATCCGAGTTCATGGGGCCGGACGCGTCGCGCACTCGCGTGGGCCCGCCCCAACTGCCGTTGTCCTGCAGGCCGCCGTAGACGTAATAATCTTCGTTTGCTGATACTCCGACATGATAGAACTGGGCGATAGCGACGTGGTTGTGATGATCCCAGTTTTTCATTCGGTCGTAAGTGACGTACAGTCCGCCGTCATTGCCCAGGATCATATGTCGTCCGTCTGCCGGATCAATCCACAGCGCGTGATGGTCGACGTGGACATTGCCGCGCGCTCCATCGCCGGTGAACTTTTCCCCGCCGTCCTGAGAGCGATACAGGGAAGTTCCGAGCACGTACAAGTTCTGATTGTCTGACGGATCGACACGGATCTGGCTGTAGTACATCGGCCGCGGATTGACCGTGTTGATGCGTTTCCAACTCAGCCCACCATCTTCGGAGTGATAGACACCTCCGTAGTTCGCCTCGTCCGCGCCCTGCTGGCCCTGTAGATTTGCGGCTTGACCGCCGAGCCTTGCGCTAAACGGACTGCGGCGATCGTTTCTTGACCGACCGGGCTGTTCCCCTTCGCTCTCGTTTGGCTCGTCACGCGAGCCCAGCGTTATCTCCAGCAACTGCGGCTGGCCATCGCGCACGACTTCCCACTTGGTCTGGTCTCCCGCCGTATGGCGCCGGATGGCTTTCTGGAGATCCGTGAAGTTGAGAACCCGCTGGCCATCCGCGGCGATGACGATGTCTCCCTTTTGGACACCCGCCTGCTGGGCGCCGGAATCCTTGGTCACCGCGGTGATCCTGGCACCCACGTCTGCGGATTCGCCGCTAATGCCGACAAACGGGAAGCCCTCGGGCATCTTGCCGATCTGTTCACTTTCAACAATCGCATAGACATGTTTGGGATCCTGCCGGTAGATGCTTAGTCCGATCCGTCCCATAGGGACAGCCGGCAGCCCCTTGGTGATTTTCGCAAAACTCTTGCCGCCATCGGTCGTGCGGTAGATCCCCGCACCAGGTCCGAATTTCTTCTGAGGATCGTTACCATCAAAACCATCGCGTTTTCGTTCGTAGGTGGCCACCAAGAGCGTGTCGGGATCGTCCCGGTTGATTTGAACATCAATGACGCCAGTCACCTCGTCTATGTACAGAATCTTTTCCCAGGTCTCACCTCCATCGGTGGTCTTATAAAGTCCACGGTCTTCGTTGGGGCCCCACAAGCGGCCAAGCGCGCCGACATAGACGATTTCCGGATCGGTGGGGTGAATGGCGATTCGGCCGGTTTGAAAGATCCGACTGAGCCCCATATTCTTCCACGTCTTGCCGCCGTCGGTCGATTTATAGACACCATCGCCCCAGGAAACGCTGTTGCGAGGGTTCGCTTCTCCGGTACCGACCCACACGATGTCCGGATTCGATTGACTGACTTGAACGTCGCCGATCGAAACGGTTGCCTCCTGATCGAACTGGTGTTCAAAAGTGATTCCATTATTCGTCGTCTTCAACAGCCCACCCGAGGCGGAAGCGGCCCACCAGATGTTCGAGTCCTTTTCAACCACGGCCAGCGAGGTAATGCGTCCGCCCATGTTAGCCGGGCCAATACTGCGCCAACGGAACTTGCCGGCCGCCGTGTCCGGGAGGCTCTTCTGGCCAGAGGATTCTTCCTGAGATAGGCCGCCGGTGGCAAGGCAGAGGACCCACAGGGCGGCGATAGCAGGCCAATAGAATGAAAGACGCATCGAGGAACGCTCCGGCATTAGTTCGAAAGCTGAATCAGGCTTTGAATCTAATCCGCGGTCCGTTTATCTGCAACGAAGGTCGCGCAGCTTTTGAGTCGCTAGCTGGCACGTATTGACCAACTCTTTCCATGAGAGGTCAGGAGTTCACGTTAGACTGGCGCAATCGAACCACTTAAAAGCTGCCTGATCTCGATGCGGGAGAGGTGAAGCGGAGAGCGTACGACCGGCTACTCGACGACTGACAGATCAAAATCAGCACTGTTACCGACCAATTCCGGTGCGTACATTCCCTGGATTGTCGCCGGCAATGCCGTAAAGGTGCCGGGTGCCTCACTGCGTAGCTGATAGCGGATTGAATAGCTGCCGCGCGGGAGCCAACGAATGCAAAGGCCGACGTGTTGATCCCGAAGTTCACGGTAGATACTCAGTCCTGAGTTATAGAAGTAACCACTCTGCGTGTCGACCGCTTCCAGGCTGGCCGGCTTGTGATCTTCAATCAACAAGTACTCGTAGTCGTTCTTGCTCTCGACCAGCAACTCGACTTCGACCAGAGATCCGCTGGGCAAATCCTGGAGATCGTCGATTGGACTACGCTCGAGTCCACGTTTCTTCGTTGGAACAGCGGCTGCGCGATCACCGGGCAGCAATTGGTCCTTCGCTGCCACATCGAGCCGGTAGTATCTGCGCTCGATCTTGACTTCCAGGCCAGCCGGAGCGATTTCTTCTTCGAGTGTGAAGTTGGTCGAGTAGGCATTCCAGTACAGATTGCCGTCGCCAACTCGCCGGATCTCCAGCTGATGCTCCCCGGCCGGCAAGGCACTGCCACCGATTTCAATCGTATTGTCCACTTCGAAGAGATTTTCCGGCGTGAACTCGATTCGCCCCAGTCGCTTTCCACTGAGCCATACTTCCGCCGTGACAGCGCTGCTGGTTTCGCCAGTCGCCTGGATGTAGTCTGCGAAGGCTTCGACAATCAGTGCGGTGTCGCGTGTGCTATTCCAGTAGGTTCCATGTTTTCGGTTGTTGAGTAGGTACTTGACCAATCTTGGGGCGGTTCTGCCATGGGGTTCTTGAGCGGCTAGCAGCTTGAGATAGATGGCTGTCGCCTCCAGTTGGCTGCCATACCAATACCACCAGGACGTATCGTCGCTGAGATATGCCGTTTCGTTTTCAGTGTCCTCCACCAGGAACTGCTCGATGTTCCGCCGAAGCGTAGCTGTCGCCTCTCGGTCACCGATTCGATGCATCGCCCATGCCACCAGTGCCTTGCCGTACACACTCAGATTTTGTCGCCGCTCGACCAAAAGTCGCTGCATCTGCGGGTTGACTCGATCGGCCAAAGTTAGGACATGGAACACCAAGGCATCGGTATTGTCTGGCTTTTCCTTGTACGGCCGAGTTTTGGACTCGGCGTTGTTCAGTTGCTGAAGTTCCGCGTTTTGATGTTGCTCCAACCAGGCCACGCCGCGCTGCAACACGTCGGGCACGATGGCGACCTCATTTTGCTGGGCGATTAGCAGCCCGCGCACGACGGTCGCGGTCGTATGAGGATAACTGCGCTCACCTCGGCCGCTGAACCAACCCCAGCCTCCGTCACCGTTTTGCATGTCGGACAGACGACCTCCGCCGCGGCGGCATGGGCGTGAACTTTCGCTATCTGTTCCGCTCGACCGCCATCCTCGCGCGCGTCGTCGAGATCCTGG
>JANQJJ010000191.1 GCA_028281725.1 Pirellulaceae bacterium
CTGCCAAGTGGATGGGCGCCGGTCCTATGTTGGACGCATGTTGCTATCTGGGCGGTTTTTCGCTCGCTGCCTGCCGCTGGGCCGAACCGACGGAGATTATCGCGGTCGACTCCAGCGCACGAGCTCTGGAGCAGGCCCGGGCGAATGCAGACCTAAACGAATTCTCTCAGATTGAGTTTGTCCAGGCAGACTGTTTTGACTATCTAAAACAACTCGAAACTTCGGAAAAGAGATTCCAGACGGTTGTGCTTGACCCGCCCAGGATGGCTGGCAATCGTAGTCAAGTGGGAGCGGCATTGCGGGCCTATCATCGACTCAACCTGTCCGCGCTAAGATTGCTCAATCCGGGAGGAATGTTGATCACCTGCAGCTGTTCCGGTCGCGTTAGCCGCGGTGACTTTGCGGGGGTGCTCGCTTCGGTAGGCAAACGTGAAAAACGTTCCATTCAAGTCGTCGAGAGCTTGGGAGCGGATGCTGACCATCCCGTTGATCTGTCTTGTCCTGAAGGCGAGTATTTGAAGTGCTTTGTTTGCCGCGTTGGCTAGGACGTCCTGGACCATGCTGAGCAGAAGAGAGCGATAGCCAGCTTAGCAGGTGGGATAGGCGCATAAAAAAATGGTCATGATATGCCGCTCCATCGCCACACCATGACCATACATGTCGCTGGAACGGACTCTAGATTCCGTTCCACCCTCCCAATCCGTGGTAAAGGACTTATCGTCCAGATGCCCACGAGGTGGTGAGTGTTTTCTCATGATTTTTGAAAACAAAACTAAGAGCCTACCTGACTACTGTGGAACGCAAGTAGGCGACGTTCCTCAGCTCGGTTGTTGGGTTGGGAGCGTTGTTCACCGGTGTCATTTGACTTGTCGTCAGTCCAGGTTGGGGTGGTGCGGTCGGCGTATCGGTTGTCTCGGGCGCCTGGGTTGGCGTAATGGGAGCCACGGAATCTACTCCGCTTGGCCGTCCGATGCAGTCACATGCTGAGGGCGCGCGATAGTGACGATAGCGGTTTCGTAGTGCAGGCGCACCGGCATCGCAGCAACCAGAGGTCGCGGCACAGCCATGACCACAATGCCTGCAACCGGCCAGATTTTCCCACATCCTGGCGCATTCCGCTGCTCTTTGGGCTGGGTAGCCGGCCCAAAGTCGGCCGTCTACGCAATATTGTCGTAGCAGTACGGTGGCGATTGGATTCGGCGCGCGTACCGGCTGCGGCCAATAGACCGGAGCCATGGCGGTATGAGGAACGCCAGCCAAAGTGCTCTGGTCGACAATGGTGTCGACGACGGTCCGCCGCGGATGCCGACCGACCGGTAACGGAGTAGCGTCTGTATCGGTGGCGGCGTGTGGGGCAGGGGGGGCCGGGGCCAGATCGTCTGACTCTCGGCTCGATTCATCTGCGGAGAAGAAATCGAATGGGCTGGCTATGATCCCCTGATCCGACTCAGACGTGATGCTCAGAGGAGCGATACTTGCGTCGTCGTTGAATTCGGCCCGCAGATCTCGCGGCGAAGTCTCGCTGGCAGCACTATCCGGATGATCGGTGCTGGCAGGAAATTGGATCTGTCCAAACGACGAACTCACACCGCAGCATAAAAATGCCACGGTTGCAGTAAATGTGACGGTTTTCATTTTGGGTACCCTTAGCGCGAAATAGCGGTAAAGCCTTCTCTAAGGCATTGTTGGTCGCATCAAAAGGGCACCACGAACTGTTTCCCAAATGAGTGGTAACATGAACCACTGAACTGCGGGGCTGGTGCCGCAGTGGGCATCGTTGGTGCTCTACAGAAGGATGGCACACGGCGGCCCACGTGCAAGTCGAGGCCAGGCGTTTTCCAACGCTTGGTGCGACGATGCGTTCTCAATGGGCCGAACAGTCAAACTGTGGCTGCTCGGATCAATGCGCTGTCGCTAACCATGGTGCCTTTGGGAGCGCCCCTGAGAGTTACGGGGGCGTGCGCGTTTAACCGGTCTACGAGGATCTACCGGTTAGGGCTGAGGAACGCGAGCTGCCTGCAGGAGACGCTGCCGAATCATGTACAGACGCGTGCTCTCCACAATTTTTTTTCCACTCATGTCGGTAACATAAAACACGTCGACCACCTGATCGAGATGTGTGCTGATCTTGGCATATTGCAAAATGAGTTGCATCTCAAAGAGAACTCGCGACACAGAATACAGTAGCCCCATCCGGTCGTAGGCGAACAGAGTGATGATGGTGTGCGAGTCTGATGTGCCGTTGTCAAACCGGACTTGAGTCAGCTGCGTTTCGAGATCTTCGGACGCTCGGGAGCTACTGTTGGTCCAGATTTTCGGAAAGCTCGGTGGGGCTAGATGTTTGGGGTCGAGTGACGCGTTGATATGACCGCAAACGCTGTCAATTCTGGTTGGCGGCGGAGCGCCGTCAAATTCCTTGTCCTCCACCAGGAAACGATCCCAGGCGATTTCACCAGGTTGCGTATGAATATCGGCGGCGATGATCTGCATACCTTGACTCGAGAGAGCGCCGGTAATGCGATGGAACGTGCCAATGGGACGACCACTTTGGCGGGTTGCAATCGTGTACTCAACTGCCTGCTGAGCTTCGATGTATCGTCCCCATGCCAACGAGGGTTGGTGGTCGAGTTGTTTTAAGTTGGCCACTTCCTTGAGAGCGAGACTGACCGGTGTTCTCATCAGGTAACCGATTGGCAGAGCTTCAATTTGGGCTTCCCACCATGCGTGGTCACTGGCAGCGGGAACTGCTTGGAGGATGGCTCGCCGCCGGGCGGCGATTTCTCCGTGGAAACCCTCTCCAGGTTTGTCATCGCGAAAATGGGAATCGGTCTGATAGTACAGCTGGAGTAGCAGGTCGACCTTCCATTGGTTGACGACGTCCGGGCCGACGCTGGCCAAGTCCGCATAGGTCAGTAGCAGTAGCAACTGGAGGCGTTCGCTCGAACCGACAACGGCCGCGAACTTGACCGCCGCTTCATTGTTACTCAGATCATATCGAAAGGCGGTATGGGCAAGTAGCAAGTGTTGATGGACCAGGAACATCAGTGTTTCTTTATCCTGCGCACTCAACCGCAAGCGGTCGGCGGTCTGTTCGGCAATCCTTCGGCCGACCTCGCTATGGTCCTCGGGAAACCCTTTTCCTAGATCGTGAATCAACAACGCCAAATGCAAGATGGCCTTGTTTTTCAGGCCGCGATAGATGATGCCTAACAGTGAGCCGTCGTTTTCCAGATCCGTGACACATTCCACGGCGCGAATCGAGTGGGCATCGACCGTGTACTTGTGGTACTGGTTAAACTGCAGCAGGCAACGAGCGTGAGTCATGGCCGGTACGATTTGCTCAAGAACTCGCAGCTCGTGAAGTCGTCGCAACTGGTCCGCCAGATTTCCGGAGCTCGACATCAATTCCCAGAATCGCTCAATGGTGACCTGGTCAATTTCACTGATCTGGCGTGTACGCATGGCGAATCGGATTTCGCGCCATGTCTGATGTTCAATGGGTTTGTCGAATCGGCTGGAAATGGACATCAATTCGAGAACCGCCGCCGGGTCGCGTTTCAATCTTGCCAGCCCGGATTTGGTTGCCCACACATTGCGCCACCCAACACGATAGTCTCGCTGGACGGGAATGCCGACGGAGTGTTCGATGGAGTGGGCAATCGGAGACTGCCATTTCGCCGATTTCGCGAAATGCGCGCTGCTGTATCGAATTTCGCTGGTATGTTCAAAATACTTCTGCATGAACTGTTCGACCGGAAGCAACCCGTCGGCACCTTCGAAGCCGCTCCACTGGGCGAGTCGCATTTGCAAGGCTCTATCGAGTTGATCTTGCGATTTCCCGGCTTCGAAGTGCATTTGATTTCGAAGTCTCAGCAGGTATTGGAAACCTCGCCGAAGCGCTATGTGGTCTTCTTGAGACAGATGGCCGAGTTGCGCCAGCTTTTCCAGGTCGCATTCGCCGTATTGAGCGAAGCCGATCCAGCGGACAAGTTGAATATCGCGCAAGCCGCCGCGCGAGCGTTTGATGTTGGGCTCAAGCAGAAAGACGGTTTCGCCAAACTTGCGGCGTTCTTCACGCCGAGCTTGCTGGACTGCGCGAATCAGCTTTTTACTGCGCCGCTTGGCTCCTTGGCGTAGTCCGCGCATGTAGTGCGAAAAGAGTTCGATGCTGCCGGTGAGCAGCCGACTTTCCGCAAGTGAGCTAAAAACGACCGGGTCACTCCAAGCTAACTTCCAGGCCTGCCGCGCCGTTCGCAGCGAAAAGCCGAGTTGACATCCTGCGTCGACAATCCACTGACTCATATGGCGCGCCAGCTGCACCGCCTCGGCCGCCCCACTTGGGGCATGCAGTAGCATGAGATCGACATCGGAGTAGGGGGCGACGTCACAACGGCCGTAACCGCCGTGTGCTACCAGGGCAAACTTACCATCCAGGTCGTTGAGATTGGTTTCTTCTGCCGCCGCCTGAAAAAGGTCTAGGATCACCGAGTCGACCAGATCGGTCAGCCGAATACAAACTTGAAGACCAGGAGATCCGCCGTCGTGTTGAGCACGAAGCTTCAGCCTCCCTTCCCGGAGCCTGGACCTGGACTGGATTACTGCCGGTGGCAAGCCACCTGCTAGGGCCATGTACTACCTCTTCAGTAGGTGGTCTGACAAGTAAGTCTCGTTCTTCCCTAGCCAAGCTTCCTCGTCTTGGTATGGAAGGATGCTCGGCTTGTGCCGGTATGGCTAGACCAATCGAGCGATCCGCTAAATTGCTTCCTCGCCAGATTCTCCAGTACGAATGCGGACAGCATTACTCAGGTCTGTAACGAAGATTTTACCATCACCGATCTGGCCGGTTTGGGCCGTCTGAAGAACAGTGTCAATGACGGTTTGGAGGTTCGCGTCGGTGCAGACAACCTCGATTTTGACCTTTGGAACAAAGTCGACGGCATATTCCGTGCCACGGTAGATCTCTGTATGGCCTTTTTGCCGACCGTATCCTCGCACTTCGCTGACTGTCATGCCGTGAATGCCCTGTTCGGTTAAAGCATTCTTTACATCTTCGAGTTTGAAATGCCGTACGATGGCCTCGATTTTCTTCATCCGTCGATCTCCAGGATTGCTCCGCCATAGGTTGGGCTGAAAAATGACTCGCGGTTGAAACGCGTGGAGTACCGTTCGAAGGGTAGTCGTCGCGCGATGGTTCCCTCTGCGAGCCGTCCAGTCTACCGTGTTCGATCCTAGCCCGGAATCGGTAGGACGGGCCGATTTTGGGCCGAGACCGCATTTCCATAGCGGTTATCAGCCATTTCGAGCATTGCCGCCCGCGGGACAGCGGCAACCACCACCCGGATCAGCTGGGACGCTCCCAGGGGACATCCGCAATGCCAGCGAGCAGATTATGGTGCCGAGCCAGAACAAACAGCAGGTCGCTGAGGCGATTCAGGTAGACGATGATCAGCGTGCAATCGTGAACATCGACTTCTCGCGACAGATGAACGACCTCGCGCTCGGCGCGGCGGCATACGGTGCGCGCCAGATGAAGCATCGTCGATCCCAAGGAGCCGGCGGGAAGTACGAAGCTGCGAAGTGGCTCCAGGCGGTCATCGACCGTGTCGATCCACTGTTCCAGATGCTCCACTCGCTGCTCAGTCAGTAGGCACATTTCGCTTTGCTGCGGCGCCGGAGTGGCCAATTCAGCTCCGATCGAAAACAGGTCACTCTGGACCGCCTGAATCAAGACTTGAATTTCGTTCGATTCGGCTGTTTCCCGGTGACCGCCCGAATCTCGCTCCAGCGTTGCAGCGACGACGCCCAACAAGGCGTTGAGCTCGTCGACGCAGCCATACGCGGCGATGCGTGGGTGGTCTTTTGCAACCCGCGGGCCGGCAAACAGGCCCGTGGTGCCGTTGTCTCCAGTCTTGGTGTAGATTTTCATCCGGTGACTCTCATGTTGCCGGCCGTGGAGGTTGGTTACTGGCCGATCGACGTACAGTAGAACAAACGGTCGTCGAGCTGGCCAGGACGGCCGGGACGCGTTCATACGTTAGCAAGCCGTCAAGCAGGCCGAAGAGCGGGCACATCGAGCGACTGCTGCACCATAGGAATTGATACGTCGAGGAATTGGGCATGACACAAATCGTTGAGGCGGCGGGATTCGTTCTTTTCACGCAGTCGACTCCGGCCAGCTTCCTTTTAATGCAGCATCGGGACCGCTGGGACTTTCCAAAGGGGCACGCCGATTCGGGAGAAGACTGCTTACAGACCGCGCTGCGCGAAACGGAAGAGGAAACCGGGATTGCGGCTCACCAGATCACCGTCGACGCCGATTTTCGCCAAGTTCTGGAGTACTTCGTGCAGGGCAAAAAACGGGGTGACTATCAGAAACGAGTGACCTACTTTCTCGGTTTTGTTCGGCAGCAGCATCCGGTCGAGTTGACCGAACACATCGGCTACCGATGGCATCCCTGGCCGGTCGAGCACTCGATCCAGGAGCAGACCATCGACCCGGTGTTGGCCGCGGTGCGAGGTCACTTTGCCAGGTTTCCCGATCGGTTCTAGCCCTTCGCAGGCGGGCTCACTGAGAGCGGACGAGCCGAATTTTCGCGATTCGGTTCATGTTGTTAAAGACAGGTAGCACTGCGGAGTACGGGTTTTCACCACTGAGCGGAGAATCCAGCATCTTCAGCGCCAGGACGCCCAGCGTTCCTCCCGTGGTTGCGTCAAGCGGTAGCCAGCGATCTCCAAGCCAGGCTTCGGTCCACATGTGAAAGATCATTTGAGAATCATCGGTCGGAGACACCCTTAGACCGCTGGCAATGCGGGCTGGAATGCCCCGGTTTCTCAGCATCGCCACAAGCAGAACCGCATGTTGCGTGCAATCGCCTTCGAGAAGTTGTGCGGCTTCGGCAGCACTGGCAAAGGCTGGCGAAAAGCTCGTTTGGCCGAGCTTTTCGAACGTCGTTCGGGTCAACTTCAAGGCAACGTCGCCCGGATCGCTGAGGTCTCCCACACTTTCCGTCGCCAGACTTGCAATCAAAGGATCGTCGGACTGGATGATGGACGAGGATGCCAGATGGGCCGGGGTTGGAGTATCTTGCTCAGGCGCAGTGGGCAGTTCGCCGCTGGCGGCAATTTGCTCCACCGTGACCT
>JANQJJ010000198.1 GCA_028281725.1 Pirellulaceae bacterium
GTTTAGCCTGATGCCGTCCCGAGTAGTCGCTTCCCGCAGCGTCCCCACATTGCGTTCGAGCCCCTGCCGGTTTGGATCGTCGGGCTGGCTACTGGAGGCAGCGACGACAGTTGCGGGTCCGACAAATCTGGCCAATTGGTCGATGTGGCCGTCTGTATCGTCGCCCGCCAGCCCACCACCATCGACCCAAAGAATTTTGTCAATGCCCAGTTGGCGTTTCAGTTCGTCTTCGACCATGTCCCGCGTCCAGCCGGGATTGCGAGTTGGGCTGAGCAAACAGCTGGTGGTCGCCATGACGGTACCGGCTCCGTTGCCATCAATGGCGCCCCCCTCGCAGTACATTGCCGAGGCGCTCAGCTCACATCCGATAATTCTGCGTATCCGCTCAGTTGCGCGGGCATCGTCATCGTAGGGTGGATACTTGTCTCCCCAAGCGTTGTACTGCCAATCGACCGCTACCAGTGTCCCATCCGCCTTGCGAGTTACAAAGGTCGGCCCGTAGTCACGAATCCAAGTGTCATTGGTCGCGACCGAATGAATCGTTACGCCGGAAAGGTTGCTCAAATGTTCCTCGGCCGTTACCTCAATTCCAGCCGGTCCCGACAAAACATGGACCTGCTGAAATCGACTAATGGCTTCTATAAATTTTACGAACAAAGCGGGGATAGGCTCAAAGCGATCGGGCCACGTTTCCAGATTGTGCGGCCAGGCGATCCAGGTCGCCGTTTGCTGTTCCCATTCGGCGGGCCAGAAGTGCGGGCTAGTCGTATTCATTTGCTCTCTTTGTACTGGGCGTGGTTGTACCTGAGCGCTGATTAGGGCACTGCTATATAACGCTGTGTGAGTTCACAGTACGCATCGACTCGGCGATCGCGCAGAAAGGGCCAATGCGTGCGGACGGCGTCGAGCTTGGCTAGATCGCACTCGGCTAAAACAACCTCCTCCTGATCGTAACTCGCCCGCCGGACGACTTCACCGTTGGGATCGGCCACGAAGGATGCTCCCCAGAACTGGAGCCCATCCTCGGTGCCAACTCGGTTGGCAGCTCCCACGAAAACACCGTTAGCAATCGCGTGCGACCGCATGGCTGTTTCCCAGGAATCGTGCTGGGTCGTACCAAACTCCTCGCGTTCGGCGTGGATCCAGCCGATAGCCGTGGGATAAAGTAGAATCTCGGCGCCGCGGAGTGCAAACAATCTAGCCGCTTCGGGGTACCATTGGTCCCAGCATATGCCCACTCCCAGGCACGCGTACTTGGTTTTGGCAACGGTGAATCCCAGATCACCCGGCGTAAAATAGAACTTCTCAAAATACAGCGGATCATCCGGAATGTGCATCTTCCGATAAAATCCCACCATCTCGCCGTCGACGTCAAAAGTCAGGGCGGTATTGTGATATAACCCGTGCGTCCGCCGCTCGAAGATGGAACAGGTAACGACAACTCCGTGCGCCTTGGCCGCTTTTTGTAGCCGAATGCTAGTCGGTCCCGGAATCTCTTCAGCCAGATCAAAATTGGCGTGATCCTCGGTTTGGCACGGATAGCGGGTGTTGAAGACTTCTTGGAGACAAACGATATTTGCCCCACCTTTGGCGGATTCGGCAATTCGCTCAACTGCTTTATCCAAATTGGCCTGTTTGTCGCGACTACAAGCCATTTGAACCAACGCCAGATTGACATTTCTCGCTTGAGTCATTCAGCTCAGTGACTTCCCCAACGTCGTCAGACAGTCGGAATACGGGTTTTCAGGTCGTGCTCAGGTAGTTTTGAAGTGGTAAATGCTAACACCCCTGAATGGCGAGACAACCGGGCCTCGACGGATGGCTTCGGCGCGTGCCTGCCAAGAGGTATTTTCATCGTCGGGACCGACACCGAGGTCGGCAAAACTTTTCATGCCGAGGCGCTGGCGGACCAGCTGGTTCGCGGGGGAACACGGGTCGGTGTCTATAAGCCTGCAGCTAGCGGAATCGACGCCTCGATCACCGGTGACGCAGAGTTGCTGCACGCCGCGGCGCGCCTAGACTGCCCGATCGAACGCGTTTGCCCACAGCAGTTCACCGCCCCTCTGGCGCCACCGGTTGCGGCCCAATTAGAAGATCGCCAGGTCGACGAGGAACTCCTGG
>JANQJJ010000212.1 GCA_028281725.1 Pirellulaceae bacterium
TCAGGAGTCAATTGTGCACAGCACCCGAAGGGCCGCTGGCGGCAATTGACTCCTGACCCCTTTACCCGACCCAAAGATTAAGCTTTGACAGACCACTAGGGCGGATTAGCCCAGGCAGAAGTTTTTGACGGACGATTCTTCCCAATCCATCTAAACCGAACTCCGCTGGAAACTGTAGATATCTCGGCCCGTCCCGCCGAGTGATTGCCATAAGGTGGTGTGTCGTGACACCCCACTGTCTTTCCTAGAGGCAGTCCGCAGGCAATTGCGGATACGTTTCATGGCCAGCATCGCATTCCACTGCGACGCATGGCCAACGAAACCTGACCGTCCTGCTGGCGGTCACTAGGTCGTGTGCGTTGTGAATGGTTTGGATAACGCAAGTCGATTCAATCAACCGCTCTTCGCATGGAAGTGGCACGGCGGTATTTCGTTCCAGCTCTAAAGGCTGGACAGACTGTGCCATGAAAAAAATATTCAATTGCGCCGGCCAAAAAGGTTGGGCGGCTGTCACGTTGGCTGGTGGGGCAACTGTGGCATCGTTTTTCTGGAAACTACCGGAGCCCAATTGGGCTGCTGCCGGCAGTCTCGCGGCGGAGAGCACACTCGCTCAACCCCAGAGCGAAGTTCCGTCTGCATTCAGCTCGGCTCCGCCGGACGGTCGCTTGATTGACGTAGCGTACGCCGAGACCGATCATTTCGGT
This sequence comes from Pirellulaceae bacterium, assembly GCA_028281725.1. Taxonomy (GTDB): domain Bacteria; phylum Planctomycetota; class Planctomycetia; order Pirellulales; family Pirellulaceae; genus Aureliella. Next base: position 705 of record JANQJJ010000212.1, read on the forward strand.
TCTCATCAGGTCGTCTCAGCGCGGCGTCCTATCACTACGCCTGTGCTATCGAGTGCTTCGTCAGCGCGTTCCGACTTGGACGAACTGATCAACGCCGGTGTGATAAAAAATCAGCCAGCCGCTGGCGACAATCAGAGCGCCTTCGCTCTGCAGCCCTTGCGGCCCTGGACCGAGCGGCCTTTGGATTTGTCTGCCGCAGAAGCCGCACGGTCTGTCAACGGTGGTGCGGATGCCGGGCGGGGCGCGAACGTTGCAGGGCATTCGCCATGGAGTCAAGTCGACACGTCACGTCTCGGTGCGACCGACACCCTGCCCCAAGAACGGGTTGCTCAGTGGCCCGACCAATCGACCAGAACCGAGATCATTCGGCGGCGGCAACCGGCCAGCCACTTGCCTTCCCGTCCCGCTGATGCAGAGTCGACCGGCGGTTTGGTAGGAGCTTTTCTGGGAAGTCGACGCGCGCGTGCGGCTTCGCCTCCCAAGCTTACCAGCGAAACTCCGCGTCGGCGGTTCGTCTTCCAGCCCGGCGCACGGCTCAGCCACGAGTAGCGGGCGACGTCCACACGATTCCGATCAAGCGTTATCCGCTGTCAGCCTGCCAGAAAAAGGTGTCTGACCCTCTCCGACCGTCTCCAAAGGGTCAGACACCTTTTTCTGGCAGGCTGTTGGGCGGCGGGCATGATCGCAGTTTTCTGTTAGCATAGTCTTCCTGATCGAGTCCGTCTGAAGAATAGGTCGTTGTCGTTTTCCGGGCAGGAGTTGTTGCTATGCAGTTTTTACCGAACCGCCGTGATCTGATCCAAGGTTCCAGCGCCGCGCTGGCGATGCTCTCGCTTGGAAGCCCTCTGGCACGGGCCTGCCGTCTGACGCCGCGCAGCAGGATGCAGCTGGGGCTGGTGACCTACCTCTGGGGCAAGGACATGAAGCTCGGCGAATTGCTGTCCAGCTGCGAAAAATCTGGTCTGCTGGGGGTGGAGCTGCGTACCGAACATCAGCACGGGGTCGAACCGACCCTCTCAAAACCAGAGCGGGCTGACGTCAAAAAGCGGTTTGCGGACAGTCCGGTTGAGTTAGTCGGTTACGGCTCGAACTGCGAGTATCACTCTGCCAGCAAGGAGCAGCTCAGGGCCAATATTGAAAAGACGAAACAGTACGTCCGGCTGATGCATGACTGCGGCGGAACAGGCGTGAAGGTCAAACCGAATGGCTTTCCTAAGGGCTTGACCCGCGAGGAGACCATTGAACAGATCGGAAAGGCACTCAATGAAGTAGCGGAGTACGGTCAGCAATACGGCCAGAAGATTCGTGTGGAAGTCCACGGAAGAGGTACCAGCGAGTTGCCTGTCGTACGCGACATTTTTAGGATTGCCGATCACAAGAACGTCTTTGTCTGCTGGAACTCCAATGACCAGGATCTGGCTGGCGACGGGCTTGAGGACAATTTCGAGATGGTTCAGGATCGACTGGGCGATACCGTTCATGTTCGCGAAATGAACTTGGGAACTTATCCCTATCCGCGGCTGATGCAATTATTCAGGCAAGCGGACTACTCCGGCTGGATTCTTCTGGAAGCTCGCACCAACCCCGCAGACAAAGTGGCGGCCATGATCGAACAACGGAAGATCTTCGATGAACTGACGCAGTAGAGCAGTCGATTCGCTGGGTTTTAAATGACCGTGTCGCGCCGAGATGGGGCGACGACCGGCAACAGAGAGGTTGTTTGCATCATGGCGGTTGATCCATCCCAGAGCCATGGTCCGTTACCCTCGGGACTTTTCAGGTGCGCCCCTACGGCGCTGAGCCTGCTGGCCACGGTCCTGGTGTCACGAATGCCTGCCGTGGAGGTTTCGTGGGAACTCGGTCCAACGGGTACTCAGGCCAGTTTGCGAGGTCTCAGCGCTGTGGACGATCAGACGATCTGGGCATGTGGCAGTGGCGCCACGGTGCTCCGGTCGGTGGATGGAGGATCGAGTTGGCGCGATTGCGGCCCCAGTGGTTTTGCTCAGCTGGAGTTCCGCTCGATTCATGCTTGGAGTGAAACTTCGGCCTGCCTGGCCAGTGCCGGCACGCCAGCGGTCATTTTGCGGACCGATGACGGAGGTGATAGCTGGGACGAGGTGTATCGCTGCGATGCACGGCAGGCGTTCTTCGATGCGCTGCGATTCTGGGATGACCAGCGTGGCATCGCTTTCAGTGATCCCGCTGACGGAAAATTACTCGTCGTTCAAACGCATGATGGCGGGAAGCACTGGCAGCCGGTCGCTACCGATTTGTTGCCGCCGGCGCTTGAGGGCGAAGCGGGGTTCGCGGCCAGCAATTCTTCCTTGTGCGTCGGCGCGGGGGGCCGAATTTGGATTGGTACTGGGGGAGTTGTCAGCCCGTCCAGCCGCATTCACATGCGTGCAGGTTGGGCGGCGCGATGGGAAGTCGTCACCTGCCCGCTGCCCAGCGGACCGGCCCAAGGTATCTTCTCCATTGCCGCCCGGCGCCCGGCCGGATCGCTGTTGGTAGCCGTGGGAGGCGACTATCGGCTGGATGCCGAATCCAAGCAGACAGCCGCATTCAGCAATGATTTTGGCACCTCCTGGCAGCTAGCCAAGACGCCTCCAAGCAGTTACCGCAGCGCGGTGGTCGGCCTGCCGGCCACTGAGGGATCGACCATAACATTCATTGCGACTGGCCCGACCGGCAGCGATTACTCGACCGACGGCAGCGACTGGACGCTGTTTTCGCATAGCGGCTTTCACGTGTTGGCCGTCACGCCCAGCGGCTCCGTATTCGCAGCCGGATCCAACGGCCGCTTTGCACGACTCGTCCGACAGGGTCTGCCGCAGCCCTAATGCAAGCCGCACGGGCCAGTAGCCTGCACCGCCAACAAATGGCAGCTCAACTGGTCGAAAACAGGCTACACCAGAAGTAAGACCATTCTAAAGCGCACTCGGTGGCGGAGTGGTCGGCGACGATGAAGCCATGGACGCAAAAAAAGCCGGTCTGAAACAGAGTGCTTCCGACCGGCTGCCGTGAACGGGGCGAAGTCAAGGAAGAGTGGTCTACTGGGCGCCCTCCACCTCGCTTTGTGCGCCTTCTTCCAAGGCGTAGACTCGGTTACGATTGGCGATGAAGAGCGTGCTGTTGGCGGCGACCGGCGTGGTGTAGACGGCGCTGTCCATGTTGATCTCGGCGATCATCTCCTGCTCCTTGGCAACCTTGAAGATGGCGATGTCACCATCTTCGTCACTGATGTAGACGCGGTCCTGGATGATCAGCGGAGATGCCCAAGAGGCCGCGAACATGTCATAGGTCCAATAGGCCTGGCCGGTCTTGGCGTCGACGCAATGGAACATGCCGCTAAAATCGGCCACGAATAGCAGGTCATCCTTGATAGCGACGGTGCCACAAGTGCGGTGCATGGTGGTTTCGAACTCCTCCGGATCGCTGCCCACGTAATGCCAGACGGCCGCCGAATTGGGATTGTCGCGTTCGAGGTCTCCATCTTTGGCAACCAGAGCTTGCAGGCGTTTGGGAGCGATCGGTGTCGTCGGATCTTTGGAATTGTAAACCAGCGTGGGACTGACGTCGCCGCGTTTGGTCGGGTCGATGCACCACAGGTGCCCCTCTCCTTCGCCATGTTCCGGATCTTCGCCAACGGATACGTAGACGAGACCATCGTAGACAACCGGTGTCGAGATAATGTGGTTGCGCGTGGCTGACCCTCCCAGTATGTAGATGGATTCCTTCGGGTTGCAGTCAAACTTCCATAGCAACTTGGACTGACCATTCTCGCCGGCAGCATCAAAGCTGTAGAGCCACCCATCTCCGCCTCCGAAGAGTACCTGACCGACTCCGCCTAGCTCGGCGTAGGCTGGAGAAGACCACTGGCCATGCAGGACGTTTTTGCCCGGCGAGTTATCGGTCCAAATGACCTCGCCCGTTTCGCGGTTCATACAGACAAAGCTTGGAGCATCCTCAGCGGGTAGATCCTTATGTCCTTCATCCACGCCGTTGGACGTGTTGACGAAGAGCAAATTGCCGGCACAGGTGACCGAGCAACTGCACATGTTGTGCTGGGATACGCCCAATTCTTTCATCATGTCGAAGATCCAAACGACATCGGCTTCGTCTTGGTTTTCGTTGGGTTCCCCCGATTGTCCGTCGTTCTCGCCATCGGTGAATCCCTCCGTATCCAGACAAACGACTTCACCGCGACTGCTGACGTACCACAGACGATCGCCATCGACCAGTGGAGCGGCACAGATTCCTTGTTGCGGCCAATCGTGGACGCGACCGGTCGGCAGCTTTTCACTGGAATGCTGCCAGAGGAATGTCCCGTCTTTTTCGTCAAAGCAAAGCAGGACGCCCAGGTCCACATCGCTTGGATAGCGTTTCAGGTAGCCGGCACCGTTGTTCGTGCCCACGTAGACCTTGCCGTTGGCAATGACCGGGTTGCCATAAGTCTCCGAACCGAGGGGCATGGACCAGCGGACATTCTGGCCCGTCGTGACGTCCCATTCGGTCACGACATTTGCCTGGTCAGTCACGTTGTTGCGAAGATGGGAACCGGCCCACTGGGGCCAGTCGTTTTCGCCAACGCTGAGTTCGCTGATGATGGCGCGAACCGCCGAAACGGGATCGTAGCTGTCTTGGGCCGGCGCCAAAGGCTGAATCAGCAGAGCGCTGCCAAGAGAGAATAGGGATATCAGTTTTCGATGCATAGCCAAATCGCCCTCAATTTTTGTTTTCGTAGACGTCAACATTGTCGATATAGAATTCCGCATTCGAGGATTTGCCGAACAGTCCGGGGCTACCGGTCTTATTCGGAGTTTCGTCCGCCGCTTCGATTTGCCACTCGGCCGGCTCCTCCTCGCCGCGCTTCCAGACTTTTCCGCGAAGCACCACTTTGCCCTCCTGATTCTCACTTTGGAATTTCAGCGTATACCACTGATTGGAGTCCCACTGCATAGGTACGGTTTTGGCGAAGCGAAGTTCGAGGCGAGGCGTCCAAGATCGAATCTGTAGCTGATTCTTGTTCATCAAGTCCAGCGTATAGCGTTGATTGATCACACCCATATCGGCCCGATCCCCGGTCGTCTCGTTTTCCGTGGAGTAGACGTCGGCCTCGATGGTATAGTCATGCAGCGTCGTCCAGCCCATCCAGCTTTGGCTGCGAGTGCCTAGCGGAATCGTACTGACTTTCACCAGAACCGACTCACCGTCGAATTCCTTGGGTTGGTGACGGTAGTTGGCGCCGATCCAAGTGATGGGAACGGCTTTGTCATTAAAATCAAACTTCCAGGGTGGCGGCGGAATGATCCGAGCCCTCGCCCGGCTGGTGGCATCTCCAACCTTGGCGACAATGGCCACGGCGACGTGCTTGTTTTCCCGCGGCGCGGTGTAGACACCTTCAGCCGTTATCTGACCGCCACCTTCGGTCTGGAACTCCGCGTCAACCACTTTCAGGTATTGACCGTGCTGGTTGTAGGCTCGCACCTGGTAGGGAGTCGATTGCCCAGGCGCTAACATGGCTTCGACCGGAGCAATTTGGATGTGGGCAATTTCCTGATCTTCACTTTTGGGAGACTCGCCCGGCAATTCCGGTAGTGGGTCCGCTTCCGGAGTCACTCCCTTATCACCGATACAGTACAGGTGCTTGCTGGTGGTCACATAGATTTTGCCTTGACTGATAATGAGTGCAGCTTGGATTTCTTCCTTATTCAGGCGTACCCGTTTGATTTCTTTCACGCCATCTTCGGATGGTTCGAAGACCCAAAACATACCCGTCGACTCGGTGCAGTAAATCTTGCCATCACCGTAGATCAGCCCTCCCGGCCGTCGCCCTACTTTACGCTCAAAGATGACTTCTCCGTTGTCCGTATTCACGACGAAGAGCTTGCCGTATAGGTCCACGACGTACAGACGACCGTCGAGCACCAGTGGTTGGCCTCCGGCGATTTCGATGGATTCTATCTTCCACAGCAGATCTTCTTCCTTGATCGTTCCCTCTGTGCGTCCGTCGAGTGCGAACAGCCCGCCTCGGATGCGAGTGTCATGGGCACTCTGTTCGTGAAAGCCGCAGTATACGATGCCATCGACAACAGTCGGCGACGTAAAGATTCCGCGGTTGGACGCTTTGTACGACCATATAATTTTACCTGTTCTGGGCTGCATGGCGTGCACCATGCCATCGCCACTGCCGAAGACCATGGCCGCCTGACCATCGAAGGTGGTTAGGAACGGTGTACTGTAGGTTGTATCCTTCGGTTTGGGGGTCGTATTGTTGAACCAGACCGCAGCGCCGGTGCGTTTGTCGAAGCCGATAAACCGGTGGGCGGGCACCGCATGCTCGCCCCACTGAGTCATCACGCCACTGATGATGACGAGATCCTCGAATACGATTGGAAAGTTGGTGCGGCCGCCGTACGTGCTCAACATGCCGTACTCTTCGCTCAGGGCGTGTCCCCAGAGTGTTTCGCCGGTCTGGCCGTCAAGGCATAGGAACTCACAGCCGAGGCCCAACCAGAAGATGTTTCCAGTCGATGGATCGGCAACGACACTCGACCAGCCGACTCGTTCGGCGGGTGCATCGGACAGGAAGACATTATGTGCCTTCTCCCAAATCAACTCGCCTGTGTCTGCGTTAAGGCAGACAACTCGCTCCCCTTCTTCGGTCGTTTCCGGTTTGTACCGCGTGACGACGTAGAGCTTGCCATCGTTGATGATCGGAGTACACCGGGTGGCATAGTCTTCCTTGGCCCAAATGACGTTCTCACCCTTAGCCGACCACGATTCAGGCAGATTCTTTTCTCGAGAAATACCGTTCGCTTCAGGGCCGCGCCAGTGGTACCAATCGACCGGATTGGCGGCAAACGCGCTCGGCCGGAGAAGACAGAGCATTGCAAAAGTCAGTGGTACTGCCTTCCTTGGCAGGGCAGATGACCGCGCGACGATGCGACCGACTACGTTGCATAAATTCATGCCTATGAGTCTCTTTGATGTTGCTGGGAAAGGGTCGAGTCTGGTTGGTTCACCGCGACACGCGGACAAGTAAGGATGTGTTGCGCGTCGGATAGTATCCCCCGAAGTTCCTACTTGTTCTAGTGGAAGCATCCGCTGCCAAGGTTTTCCAGCGTTTTCGTCAGTTCTTCACTCGGGCTCGGTGGGAAACGCTAGCCCGACATAAGGGAAGTCGAGGGGGGCGGGCGGGAGGTGGTTCCAGGCGGGGCCTTTATTATATCTAACCCTGGCCCGAGTTTCGAGTTCCGGCTGAGCCGCCGCCCAGGCGATGATTCAGGCGGGGAGCAGCTAATCTACGCCGCGAACCTCAGTTTCTTGCCTAAAAGATGGTCCCATGTGCCGCACGTCGTACGCCACTTGCTCGGTCGTCCTCCCGCTCAGGCTCGAGGGAGCCCAGCCCTCAATCGTCCGCACTGGGCCGACTGCCGGCGATTTTTGGCGATGAGGCCATCACGGGCGAGCTGAAGTGCGGGGCGGGTATCTCGCGCGAAGCGTTCTCGGTGGCGACCGGTGCGCGAGCCACTGGGTCTTGGGCCGGGACATCGACTTGATGGCGGCGCCAGTCAACCAGATGCAACTCTACCTTTCGAAAGCCGCGATACTCGTTGATGACTGGACGGAAGGCCAGATCGACCGGAGCGTTTACTTGCTCGAGCTCCGGCAACCACTCTTCGGCGTGCCCGAACGCAACCGCCCGCAGTCGTTTGCCGTGCTGCGACAACTGGGCACTCAAATGGCGTCCGCTATTGCCAAGGGGTTTGGGCGTCTCCACTAAGTCAACACGGGTCGCGCAGAACACCGGTCGCGGATTGCCCATCCCAAACGGCGCTAGCCTCTCGATCTGATTGACCGTCGCCAAATCAAGCTGACTCAAGGTGGCTTCAGCGTCCATGCTGATTTCCGGAGTGGTATCCGACTCGCCGGATTGCTCCGCCACTGCTTCGAGAAAGGCGGAACGAAATGCGCTGAGATTAGCCTCGTTGACCTTCAGGCCTGCCGCCGCGGCGTGACCGCCGCCGGAAACCAGCCACTCGCTACACTGCTGCAACGCCTCGTGCAAGTTCACTCCGTTGGGGCTGCGAGCCGAGCCGGTACCCGGTTTGGTGCCCAGTTTATCCAGTGCCACCAAGACGACGGGCTTGTGGAACTTTTCGGCCAGTTTGCCAGCGACTATGCCGATGACTCCGGGATGCCAGTTGGGAGACGAGAGAACCAGCGCCGGATCTTCTTCAGGCGAATGGACTTCCTTAACCTGCTTGGTTGCTGAGAGATGAATACTCCGCTCGAGTTTGTTTCGGTTCTCGTTGAGTTCCTGAATGTAAGCCGCCAAGGCCGCTGCCCGCGCCGCGTCCTCGGTCACTAGCAATTCGACTCCCAGCTGCGCTTGACCAAGTCGTCCAGCCGCATTTAATCGGGGGGCCAGCGTGAAGCCGATGTCTTCCGAACCGAGCTGGCGTTTTTCGTTGACCTTGGTGATTTCCATCAGCTTGCGAAGGCCGATGGGCGGATCGGAAAGAAGCGTCTTGAGTCCGTTACGAACGATGATTCGGTTCTCGTCCAGCAGCGGGACCACATCTGCCACCGTTCCAATCGCAGCCAGACCAACGGCTTGCATCAGGAAGTCCCGCAGCGGTGCGGAAACCTTGGGCGTACCACTTTGTTTTTGACACAGGGCCCAAGCCAATTTGAAGGCGACGCCGGCGCCACATAAGCCGGTAAACGGATAGTTCGTGCCGGGAAGGGCTGGGTGAACAATCGCGTCGGCCTCGGGCAACTCTTCGCCGAAGCGATGGTGATCGGTGACGACTAGTGACAATCCCAGCTCTTTCGCCTTCCGCGCCGGTCCGACACTGGCAATGCCGCAGTCGACCGTGATCAATAGCTGCTTGCCGCGAGATGCGAGTTTTTCGACGGAGTCCTCGTGTAGGCCGTACCCCTCCTCCATGCGATTGGGAAGATGGTAGGTGACGTTCGCGCCGAGTAGCTTCAAACAGCGGACCAGTATCGCAGTCGCCGTCATGCCGTCGGCGTCGTAGTCGCCGTAGACGACGATTTCCTCGCCTGAGTCGATCGACGCCGAAATCCGATCGGCTGCCCCTGGTAGTCCCGGAAGATCCTCAGGCGGCCGCAAATCAACGAGCTTGGCATCTAAAAACCGCCGTACATCTTCATCTCCCGTGATCCCCCGCCCGACTAACAGCTGGGCGACGACCGGGGAGATTTCGCATCGCGTGGCAAGCGATTCTACTGCGGCACGGTCGTGTGGAACAAACTTCCATTTCTTCGCCGGCATCCAGGCGTCTCCTGATTCTGACCCATCCTGACTGTCAGTCGCCCCTACAGACAGGCGACATTTGCTCTCGAATCGAACAACTATGATAGCGGACTGCCTGACGCCGGGCGATGGCCGCCCAACCCACGAAGAATCGATCTTTCGTTTTCCCGCGCCGCGATCTCAAAAGAGATTCCAGCACTCCAAAAGCCTGGGAACTTGCCGGAGTGGGACGTCACCGCGTGATGCTTTCTGCGGATTACTAGCAACAGCCCTCGTTTCCGCAACAGGTGCTGTCGGCCGCCTGAGGGAGCGTCGGTAGGCCGCAGCGATCAGGTGCCAAGCAAGCGGTCTGTTTGCTAGCGAGAATCAAGGTGACTTGCTCGCCCACAACCGCACCTGACGAGATGGAGTAGGTGCCGACTGTGCCGCCCTGGTGTTCGACTTCCATTGGCAACGCATCGGTGAGTTCGAGCACGCGTGCCTTTTTCATGATGGTTGCCAGTTTACCTGCCGTCAGCCGATGGTCTACGTCACTGGCCACCAACGTTTGAAGGACACAGGCGACCGCCGTGCGCCGCACGCCACCACAATCCACAAAGTCTTTGGTCACTTTGCCAACTTCGGTGATATGAAAATGCGGGGCGATACGACCACCATCGGGAAGCTGAAAAACTAAAGGCTTCTCTTCAGCGGAGACCAGCAGGGAAACAAATTGTCCAAGGTTCATATCGCTCAGTTCCTGATAAAGAAATAGTACGCATGGGGAATTGACGACGAAAGGCCAGTGACCGGCGGTCTGCTGCCTCGTCCAAAGCGTCGATCTCCGCCGTCGACCGCCAGGATGCCTGAGACACTCCGGGCGGGCTGATCTACTCCTGCCCAACGCGCCAGTTCACAAGCCCGTGCCAGTAGCTTGGGAATCGCGTTATAGCCCGCGAAACGTTGCCCCAACGAGCTCTCTCCTTTGGGGACAGTTGCGAGCCATGCGAGAGGAGAGGGACCTGATCCGGCCCCCGCCGGCCGCCGACGCGCCGCGCAGGAAGGTAAGTCGAAATCGCTTGGGCTTCCAAGCCGGTGCGCCGGGTGAACCGGGGCGCTGGAGCGAAGGCTGCCAACTCAGGTTCCCGCGCAATCATAGCGAACGCGACGCAGCATGCCGAGTTGCCTTCGCTCGTTTGTCCTGACGCGGCTATAATCCGAGGTCGGACGACACGACTCGGTAAACATCCCCGTCTGGTTCCGGGGCTTGGTCTCGTCACGGAGTGTTTACCCGTTCTGCCGGCCATCGCTGACAGCCCGTGAAATCAAAATGTTGGATCCCGGACGAGGTAGAGCCTCGGGGACAGTGCGTTTCCAAGCGGGAGTCCGGGAACGAGTTTAGTTCAGTCCGCGCCACGGATACTCGGTGTCAATGGATACGTTTCCCCAAGATTTTTCGACAGAAGCCGAAGAGTTCGTCCAAGACACGGTCGAAGCGTCTTTCGCCCTCCTAGAGCTGTGCCTGGAACAGTTGGCGGAAATCGCGCCCGTCGATTCTCCGGAACAAATCTTGGATCTGATCCCTGAGATTTCCGTTCCGGCGCGGCGTCTGATTCTCGTGGAACTGATCAAGTTTGATTTGGCGACGGCATCGGAGAGTGGCGTGGTGCGATCGCTCGAGTTTTATTGGCCGGCAGTCGGCGATTCGCTGCCACAGGAGTGTATTCCGTTCGATCTAGTGCTGGAGGAAATTCAGCTGCGTCGCTCGGCCGGCGAAAAGCCCAAGTGGGCCGATTATCGGCACCGATTTCCCGACTTGGCCGATACGATCGGTAAATGGTTGGCTGGCGGAGATACCGAGGCGTTCAGCGGAGCGACCAGCAAAGTTCCGGAGCTACCCGTTGGGGAGGCGGTCGACGATTTCCAGGTCTTGAAACAGCTCGGCCAAGGCGCTTTTGCGCGAGTCTACCTGGCACGGCAAGAGTCGATGCAAAGGCTGGTGGCGCTCAAGGCCACGTCACGCGGCAGCGAAGAGCCACAAGCGCTATCGCAGCTGGACCATACGAATATTGTGCGAGTTTACGATCAGCGCGAAATTCAGACTCCGCCGACCATTCTGCTGTACATGCAGTACCTGGCCGGCGGCACGCTGGCTGATTGCATCAAGCTGGTACGCGATACTCCGCCGATGACGCGGAATGGCAAGCGTGTTCTCGAGTCGATTGATCAAAACCTACTGGGCGCGAGCCAGTCGGTGCCGGAGCAGTCCATGATCCGCTCACAGATCGCAGCCATGGAGTGGCCCGAGGTCGTGGCTTGGGTTGGCATTCAGTTGGCCGAGGGCCTGGGGTACGCCGATCGAAAGGGAGTGCTCCATCGGGATGTGAAACCGGCCAACATCCTGCTCTCCGGAGAGGCGGTGCCCAAGTTGGCTGATTTTAATGTCAGCTGCAGTGGGCTTTCCGGACGCGCGGGTGCCGCCGCCTACTTCGGCGGCTCGTTGGCCTACATGTCACCGGAACAACTGCAAGTTGCCGATCCCACGGATCCGAAGACCGCGGATCAACTCGACGGCCGTTCGGATCTGTATGCACTCGGAATCGTGCTTTGGGAACTGTGGCAGGGCAAACGTCCCTGGACTCTGGATAAACTGGCCGCCAGCTGGACCGAGGCGGTGGGCATGCAGAGAGAGGTCCGGAACACGGCGTTTGAGCCAACGCATGCGGCATCGACAGCGACGGAAAGGGTTCTGGAAAAAGTCCTGCGCAGCCTGCTATCGACCGATCCTCAGCAGCGCGCCCGCTCCGGAGAGGAGGCTGCAGCTCGACTCCGTTTGGCGCTCTACCCTGAGCTGGCCCAGCGTTTCGAACCATCCCCCCAAAGCCTGTCGGGCCGGTTGCTCAGTGTTCCGACGCTGCTGATTTCCGCCATCCTCATCTTTGCGCCCAACGTGGCAGCGTCTGTCTTCAACTTTTTCTACAACCAAGATCGAATCCAAGTGGACTTTCCGGCGATGGTCGACGATTTCAAGTGGGTCGCCAACTGGGTCAACGGTATCGTCTTTCCACTCGGTGCCGTCCTGTTCTTGATCATCATGCTCCCGATTGCGCGGATCGTCCAGCGTGGCAAGCAGGGTGAGTCGGTGTCGGACAAGGAAATCTCGGCGTTGTGGAATATCGGCAACCGGGCAACGTTGATCTGTGGTGTTCTTTGGTCGGTCTCTGGAGTGGTTTTTGCGGTTGCATTTTCATCGATGCACGCCGAGTTCGACATGGACGATGCGTTCCACTTCTTCATCTCGCTGGTGCTATGTGGCGGGGTCGCTTGGATCTATCCGTACTTCGGGATGACGCTGCTGTCGCTATTGATCTATTACCCGAAGGTGATTGCCCCGTCGATGAACGACCCCAAGTTTTCCGAGCGCTGCCGAAGAGTGCGAAATCACAGTCGCTGGTATTTGTTATCAGCGGCGGCAATTCCGCTGACGGCAGTCGGAGCGCTCGTGTTTCGCGCCGATCTCCCCAAAAACCTGATTCTGGTCGGAGTGAGTGTGACCGCGCTCGGGCTGGTCGCGTCTTTCCTCGCATTTCAGAAGCTCGATGAAACCATGCGTCAGTTCTCCAAAGTGCTCGGCGATGAGGACCGCGGCATGATTCTCTAGAACATTTTCAGAGAGAGGGGCAGGAAAATGCGGCAGGCCTACCTCTTTGCCGGGATCATACGATCGATTGCGAATAATATTTTGGAGCAACCAGCACGTGGAGAGAGCGTCTGGCGGCTCAGCGCGAGCCGTGCGGCCGAGCGCCGGTGCCTGCTACCCACACCTCGCCGAGGGCTGCGGTCGCGGAAGTCTGTTCGTAAAAAAGCCTCGCCATTCGGCTGAACGGCGAGGCTGAAATATGGTAAGGCTAAAGTAGGACGTGTACTTTAGAGCCGTTTTACTTTGGGTGTCGCCTATTTTCCACGAGTCGAGCTTGCCATTTGTTGGCGATTGTAGGCTACTGGCCCGTGCGGCTCGCGCTAGTAGCGGTAGTGCTCCGGCTTGTACGGCCCGTCGACCGGCACACCAATGTAGTCGGCCTGATCTTGGGTCAGCACGGTGAGCTTCACACCCAACTTGTCCAGGTGCAGACGGGCGACTTCTTCGTCCAAGTGCTTGGGCAAGACATACACTTTGTTTTCGTATTCACTGCTATCCTTCTTCGCCCACATTTCCAACTGGGCTAGAACCTGATTGGTAAAGCTGGCGCTCATGACGAAGCTGGGGTGTCCGGTAGCACAGCCCAGGTTCAGCAGCCGGCCTTCGGCTAGAACCAGGACATGGCGTCCGGTCTCGGTGAAGCGGAACTGATCATACTGCGGCTTGATGTTCAGTCGCTCGACTTTGCCGGATTTCTCGAGCTTATGGAGGCCAGCCATATCGATTTCATTGTCGAAATGCCCGATGTTTCCAATGATCGCCCGGTCCTTCATCCTCTTCATGTGCTCAACGGTGATAATGTCCTTGTTACCTGTCGTGGTGACAAAGATATCGGCCTCTTCGACCACCGCCTCGATCGGCTTGACTTCGTAACCTTCCATGGCCGCCTGCAAAGCGCAGATGGGATCAATTTCCGTCACGATCACACGACAGCCTTGGCCGCGCAGTGACTGGCAGCTGCCCTTTCCGACTTCGCCAAAGCCACAAACGACAGCGACTTTGCCACCCATCATGACGTCGCTGGCGCGATTGATGCCGTCGATCAGCGAGTGTCGGCAGCCATAAACGTTGTCGAACTTGGACTTGGTCACGGAGTCGTTGACGTTGATGGCCGGGAACAGCAGCGAGCCGTCCTTTTCCATTTCGTACAACCGGGCAACGCCAGTCGTGGTTTCTTCGCTGACGCCACGAATCGATTTGGCCAATTTCGTCCACTTGCCGGGATTCTTGCTCAACTCGTCTCGAAGCAACTCCAAGATAACGCCCCACTCCTCCGGTTCGTTGTCCGCATCGAACTCGGGCACCTTACCGGCAGCTTCGTACTCGACACCCTTATGGATCAGCATGGTTGCATCGCCACCATCGTCGACGATCATGTCCGGACCGGAGCCATCGGGCCATACGAGAGCCTCGCCGGTGCACCACCAGTATTCGGGAAGCGTTTCGCCCTTCCAAGCGAACACGGGCGTTCCCTGGGGGTTGTCCAGCGTGCCGTCGCGGCCAACCACCACCGCGGCTGCAGCGCTGTCCTGTGTTGAGAAGATATTGCAGCTCACCCACCGCACGTCGGCACCCAAATCGACCAGCGTCTCGATGAGAACGGCTGTTTGAACGGTCATGTGCAACGAGCCCATGATCTTCACACCGGCGAGTGGCTTCTTGGCGCCATACCGCTCGCGGAGCACCATCAAGCCCGGCATTTCATCTTCTGCCAAGACAATTTCTTTACGACCCAGCGCTACTAGGGCTTCAGCCTCTTCACGCTTTCCGGCAGCTAGCAGATCAAACGCCAACACCTTAAACGCAGGACGGCCGCCTGTGCCCGAAGCAGCAGGTTGAGGACTTACGGCAGTACTCATGGAAAACTCCTTTTAGTTTTCAGAAGGAACGTGATTTTTAAAACTTCAGCCGAGTGGCAGCACGATTGCCAGCGACTTGATCGGGCGATGTAGGTTACTCAAATGCAATCTCCCCACGATTTCGCCAACTGCCTGTGTTTCACACCAATGTGGATCTACTTCAGACCGCTGCAGCGATACCCTAGTGCTTTGTCAACACTAAAGCTTTGGGTAAAGGGGTCAGGCGTCAATTGTGCACAGCACCCGAAGGGCCGCTGGCGGCAATTGACGCCTGGCCCCTTTACCCAACCCAAAGATTAAGCTTTGACAGACCACTAGTTTTTCAGTTTTGAACCAGCACACGTGCCACCGTGGCAAATAAAGCCGGACCCTTTGCCAAAGAATCCGGAGGCAACTCAACGTATCGATCCCAAGTCAATCCGGCCTGCTCCAGCCAAACGGCAAGTTCGTCGCGGTGGACGCCCAAACGCACATGTCCCATTTCTTGCCGGTAAGCGGAGCGATCATGCGGAAGCAAATCGACGATCACCAATGGGGCTCCCGGCTTGAGCACACGGGCGGCCTCCGAAAGCGCACCGGTCGGCTCACCTAAGTACGGTAAAACCAAAACCAACCAGGCCGCGTCCAGGGTGTTGTCGTCGAGTGACAGTTCCGTGAGCGATGAAGCCTCGACGCGTACATTTTCGAGGCCAGCTAATCGTTGGCGAGCTGCCGAGAGCATGGCGGCGGAACTATCGATCGCGATCGCCTCCCGCACATAGGGAGCGACTAGCTGGCAGAGCGGCGCCGACCCACAGCCCAGTTCGCCAACCACCGCATCGTCAGGTAAGGTTGCCGCCAGCACAAAGGCATCCAGTTGCCCACCAAACAAATCGACTCGTAACTTGTCCCATTGTTCTGCCGTCGACGAGAAAAATGCCTCACTCCTGGAGCGTTCTTCCAGCACGCGGCTGAGCCGCTGTTGGTCCAGCAACGTCGTAGGAGACTCAGCTTGCCCACGCACCCACTGCCAAAGGTCGTCTCTTGACTCGACCCAGTGGTCTCTCTCGACTCGATACAGGTGATTCGTTCCCTCACGGCGACCTGCGATCCAGCTGTCCGCGACCAGCACCTTCAGGTGGCGGCTGACGGTGCTTTGCGGCAGCTGAACCACGGCACACAGCTCGGAGACTGAAAGCTCCTTTTGCTCCAGCAGACGAAGCAAACGGACGCGGGTACCGTCGGCAAGCGTCTGAAGCCAGTCTAAAGAGGCCGTAGTCACCCTAGCTAAATCCTTCCCATGAGTGCGATTGCATGCATCCGTCCATCCGGATGATTGATTATTTATCCCCTCAACCGCCACGTCAAGGCGAGATTAACTGGCAAAGCTTGAGAATTCCGTATCCTGATGAAACCGGCGCGCTGGGCTGTGCCGGATAGGCAGAGCACGTATGCTGTGCGGTTTACGGTAAGTCCAGCGTCCGAAGCCAATTGGGAGGAGCGAGTGCTCATGTCAGTGTTGAACGGAAAAAGGGTAGTCATTGTGGGTGGTAGCACCGGCATGGGGGCGGCCGTCGCTCGATCTCTATGTCAAGCCGGGGCTCGAGTCGCCATCGGCGGGCGCCGCGAGGACGCACTGCGCGAGGCAGCCGCAGGAACGTCGATCCTGCAACACCGAATTGACGTGGCGTCTCGCCAGAGTACCGACGCTTTCTTTCAGTGGGCCACAGAGCAACTCGGGCAAATCGACATTCTCATCCAAGCGGCAGGTATCAATATCAAGAACCGAAGTATGGCCGAGATGACGCCGGAACAGTGGGATCAAGTCATGGCGATCAACGCGACCGGTGCATACAACTGCATGCACGCAGTTTTGCCCGCCATGCGAAGCCGCAAGGAAGGAACCATTATTAACATCTCGTCCGTCGCCGGTAAGCGAGCCATTGCCCTGGGAGGAATCGCCTACGCCGCCAGCAAGTTTGCCATGACGGCGCTGGGAACCTGCGTGGCCAACGAAGTCGCTGAGGATGGCGTGCGGATCACCAACCTCTATCCCGGAGAGGTCAACACGCCTCTTCTGGAGAATCGTCCCACACCTGTCAGCGAGCAGCACAAGCAACGTATCTTACAACCGCAAGACGTTGCCGATCTCTTGATGGCGATTCTCGCGCTTCCTCCGTCGGTGCACGTTCCGGAAGTCGTGATCAAACCCTTGTCGCAAGAGTGGTATTGATGCCGAGACCCAGTGCATGTTCCAAAAATCTAGAGAGGATTTCAGGGCGAAGTCCTGGTGGTCTGCCTAGCCTGGCCCGCAGGGCTTGGTGCGTCAAAGTGCATTAACTTGAATGCGAACTCGCGGACATCTGGCTGGCGTTCCGGGAGCAGACTCCCTAGTACAGCCGGTCGCGAGCCCGGACGGGCCAAGCCTCAACCACCTGGCCTGCCTCGACCACCTGAAGATGACTATGGAGTGCCACCGTGGGGCAGATGTGGGCGGGAAGCGCGTACAGCACATCGCCTACATTCAAGCGACTTGCGGCCGTCGTCTGAACGATCAAATGCTCCTCGCTATGCGCGATTTCGGTGGCATCGGGTAGACCCAAAAAATGGCAACGCTTGCCGGCCGGCGGATCGGAGGCGACCGCTTTGTAACCCAGGTCGACGGTTAGCCGGTCCCCAGCGTGTTTGGATACAACTCGGGTCAGCAACACGGCTGCGGGCCGGATGCCACTCATGTCCGAGTAGTCGGTGCCGTAGTTGTAGTCCGAGAGGACGCACGTTCCGGGCGAGCACTCGACCGAAGCGCCTTCTTCGGACGAGTCAAGCTGAGCGAAAACGGGAAACGTCGGCGTGCCACCGCATACGAGTTTGGGCACATCGAGTCCTGAGTGTTTGAGCTGGCGGACCAGCCTTCTCACGGGAGTCATCAAGCTCTTTACGGCGGCGCGGCGCTCGCCCAAGTCCGCCTGATGATTTTGGCCATCGTAAACGTGCAGTCCAGCGGCGCGCAGCGACTGCGCCTGGTGCACGCGACGGTACAGTGCCACCGCATCCTCTCCGGGCGAGATGCCGGTGCGATGCATGCCGGTATCGATGTCCACCAAAACGTCGATGGTCCGGTTCTGTCGCTGAAACTTTGCCGCCAGACTTTCCAAAGACAGGTGGTTATCCACCACGGTTGAAAACCGCGTGGCAGCCGCGCCGGCGACGATCTCGGTTAACCTGGGCAGATTAGGGCCCACCTGCGGATAGGCGATCAGCACGTCGGGAACGCCGCACTCGGAGAGCATTTTTGCTTCGGCGAGTGTCGCGCATTTATGTTTGGTGATGCCTGCCGCCAAGGCCATCTCGACGATCTGCGGCGTCTTGTGGGTTTTGACGTGAAGCCGCACCCGCTCGGTCGAGCCGGCGATACGAATCGATTCGGCCAAATTGCTCTGAATAATCTCGGGGTAGACGAGCAGGCAGGGCGAAAGGACCTGAGATCGATCTTTCAGTTCGTAGTCGGCCAGGTCCACCATGCGTCCAGCAGTTTCCGGTACGGGGTTGCGAAGTCTAGGTTGGGCTCTCATCGGCCGGCGGCGGACCTGCGCCGTGTAGTTCCGCCGGCTGCGTCGGGCGAGCTATTGCTCGGCAGCCAGACTCACGCAGACCAGCTCTTGGTCGTTGCGTGCAAAAAGGCATCGGTTGGCCAGCGCCGGATGGCTCCACACAACGTCGCGTCCAAAACACTCACTGGTCGGTTCCAACACATGCATCCGGCCCAGTTCTTCGAAACCATCGGCCGACAGCTTGGCAAAGATCAGATCTCCGGTTTCAGCGAATAGAATATATTTATCTTCGTGCTTGACCAGAAACGTGGTGCCATGCGAGGCGCGGCGTTTGCCGCCGGTCGTCAGCTGGTAGGTTTCCCAGTACCGGCTTCCATCCTGAGCGTTGACGGCGATCATCTGTCCTGTTCCACAATCGGATCCATAGACGACTCCGTCATGGAAAATCGGTGTGGCGTTGCCGCTGTACAGACCGATCTTTGGCTTGCCTGTCCAGAGCGTATTTTCCGGATGACCCTGCGCGTCCAACTCGATCATGGCGCTGGTTTCACCAATACCGCTGGCGTAGAGACGATTGCCGCTCAATTGCGGTGCGGCGATCGACATCCCGTATCGAGGCTTCAGTGGATACGACCAACTGACCTCTCCGGTTACTGGATCGAGAGCATTGAGTCCATCGGCGTGCCAGATCAGTAGCTGCTCTTGGCCACCGAGCTTCCGAATCGTAGGCGGGCAATATCCGATTTCGGAGGCCGACAACGCTTGCCACTCCGTTTCCCCGGTCAGTTTGTTCAGAGCGATCGCAACACTCCCCTCACCCCCGGCCAGGCAATACAGCAGATCGCCGTGTACGAGCGGATGCGCTGCATGGCCCCAGATTGGAGTCTCTACGTGGTACTCGTCTGCAAGTTGCTTCTTCCAAACCAGTTCACCTGAGCGCGTTTTCAGGCAGAGCAAATCTCCTTCGGCACCCAACACGTAGACTCGCTCCCCATCGACGGTGGGCGTCGCGCGGGGGCCGTTCGCATAGGAGAGTGAGTAGGGGCGATCATACTCAACGCTCCACAGCTCTTCGCCCGTGTCGGCGCTAAAACAAAGCACACGTTCGACGCCGGTCATGTCATCGCGACCCCCCGGATTGTTCGTGCTTTTGCCACTCGCCACGACGTAGTCGGTCAGGAATACCCGGCCACCCGAAACCGCCGGTCCCGAGTAGCCACCGGATACAGGGACTCGCCACAGGATTTCGAGTCCTGATTCGGGAATCCGGCTCACGATTCCCGTCTCGCGGTAAACGCTATCCCGCTCGGGGCCCATCCACTGGGGCCAGTCGTCGCCGCAAGCGGTGTCCCGGCAGCAAAGCAATGCGATCACAATCGGTACGGTTAGCTTGGCAGTCTTCATGGCTTCTCGTGGTTTTGGCGGATGGTCTGGAAGAGAACCTTCGGGCGGAGGTCCCAGGGCCTCTCCTACTGGTACGCTTCACCGGCATTCTATCGCAAAGTGACCGGGAGGGAATTCACCGGCGAGTCCAACCTTGTCGATTCGTTTTTCGGTCGGGCCCTAAGCGCGCCCTACGGCGGGGCGTAAAATAGCCCGAAATCGCTGTGGTCTGCATTCTGGTTTTCACTGTGTCTGATTGAGTAAAGCAAGGATTCTCTATGTCTGTTGGTCTCGCCTTTCGCGCGTTTTTCGCGGCACTGTCCGGAGGGGAATCCGCTCAGAAAATACGATTGGCCCTGGGCGGATCCGCACCACCGGCCGTCGCTGTTTCGGACGCTGCCAAGGAATCCGATGCGGGCACGCCGTCTGCCGGGAAGAAAAAGCCCCCCTCGCCCGCCAGAAGCGATGCTCTGACGCTACTGAGTACTTTGCAGCGTGAAGCTCGGTTTCTGGATCTGGTTCAAGAGTCAATCGACACGTTTGAGGACGCCCAGATCGGAGCGGCCGCGCGTGAGGTCTTGCGTGACAGCCGTAAGACACTTGACCGAATGTTTGCCATTGGCCCGCTGGCGGAGGAAGAGGAGGGGGCGGACACCCAAATCGACTCGGGCGCTTCACCGAACCGACTGCGGGTCGTCGGGAAGCCGGATAGTAAGCAAGGTGTGATCGCGCATCGCGGCTGGAAGGCGACGCGGTGCGAAGTTCCCAAATGGAGTGGCGGTCGCGATGAAGCGTGGGTGCTGGCACCGACCGAAGTCGATGCGAGTTAACTCACCAAAGGGAAACCGGACATCGTTTGCCCGACCTCGTTTTTCTGGGACGTTGCTTTTACCGAACTTCCAAGGCTTGCCTTTCGGCTTGGGAACCAGCTGAGTTTCGCACCAGCCAACGCGAAGAATGATTTTGGATATGAAGAAATACTCCATCGGTATCGACTTGGGCACGACCAATTGCGTGGTTGCCTTCACGGCCCTTGGCGCGGAGCAACCGCAGCTGGAGGTGCTTGGCATCGAGCAGATCACGGCACCCAACCAGACCGAATCGCAAG
>JANQJJ010000229.1 GCA_028281725.1 Pirellulaceae bacterium
ATTTCCAACCACGATGCCCGACATGCGATATGCTCGCCGATCCAGAGATCAGTAGGCGATACCTGCCTTTTTGCAGTGATCGGTGCCGCCTAATTGATCTGGGGCGTTGGCTAAACGAGGAGCATGCGTTACCTTGCGACGCCGAGGATGAAACAGAACAAGAGCAGCCATCCACGTCCCGCCTTCCCCCAGGCTGGCATGACGCCTAACACCGGAGCTTGGCGATTACCAGCGGTGCGTTGAGTGCGGTTCTCGACTTCGGCCGATGCGCTCGTAACGACCCAAGATCTCCCCAATTACATCATTCAGCCACCTTGCCAAGAGCCACCGCATGGAAGAAGTTCCCTTTGATGATCGACACGTACCACGGGTGGAGATCGATTGGGATCGTTCAGCGTGGTGGTGGTATCCGCTGACACGGGCCGTTCATCCGGCTGTCCGCATGACGTCGCTCGCATTGAGCCTGATTGCCGTATTGCTGGCTCAGGCAGGGTGCGCTGTCGGTGACTGGCTTTTTCAGCCCAGTTGGACACCCGTGTCCGGCGATGTGTTGACACAAAACACCGCGTATTCTCTCCAGATCGTCGTCTGGATGGCTGCCCTGGTTCAATCGTTGCTCTCCTTCACGCAAATAGGCCTATCTGAGCTGGCCTTCCTTTCGTTCGAGTTGCTTTGGTTGACGACAACGTTTGCGCTGTTGGGTGGTGTGATCGCGCGGCGAGGTCTAGTGGAGCTTGGACAGCGCACCATAGCACCTTGGGGTGAGTCTTTTCGAATCGTTTTCTCGCGTTGGCAAAGTTATCTATGGGCTACCGCGATGCACTTGGTGGGTATCGCACTCCTATTGCTACCCATTGCCATACTAGGTTTTTTCAGTCGCTTCGGTGCTACGGGAGCTACCATCTGCGGCGTCCTCCTGCTACTTGGCTTCCCATTGGTATTCGCTGTAGGGCGTTTTGCAGTCAGTTTGTTTGTCTGTTTTCCACTCAGTGTCTGTGCGATTGGAGCGGAAAAGAAGGCAGACGCATTCGAGGGATTTAGTCGATCGAACGCGTACTTCTTTCAGCGCCCGGTAGTCGGCGTTCTTTGCGCGATTCTGTTGATCGCGATAGGCGTGGTCGGAGAGCAAATCGTCGACTGGACGCTCAGGCTGGGGTGGGGGCTAATTAGCGGTGCGTATCTCTATAGCGGCGGGATGGTGCAACCCGCGTCGAATACTTACGTGGGCGCCGGAAACTGGCTGGCTCGCAGTCTGGTCGCAGCGTACTGGTTCAGTTTCTTCTGGTCTGCCAGCGCGGCGATCTACCTAATTCTCAGGAAATCCGTCGACCACACCGAAATGGACGAGATCGACGCGATCGAAAGCGCCTTAGAACAGTCGCTTCCGGAGATACCTTCTGCTACCGAACCGGCTGGTGGTCCAGAATCTTCCCCTGTGGAACCAAGCGGCCAGGGTGAAGGACCGGGCGAGAGTGACGCGTCCAAATAGACTACTTACGTCCGGGCGGAATCGTCAGCAAGACCGGCGCTTGCTTGTCGCCGGTGGAGTTCAGCGGAGGTCTGCCTCCACTCTCGCCAAAGAGCTCGCGCTCCCAATTGGCTGATAGGAGCAGATCAAAGCCCGGGTTTTGTTCTTTCACCTGACACGAGCAGGCGCCGCAAAGAAACAACGTCAGGTCTTCCATCAAACGAGCGTCCAACTCGTCGGCTGGAATCACCTCAAGAGCTCGACCGCGACCGAACACCGGTACGATTAGAGGTTGGCCTTCCGCGATCGCATCGGGTTGATACGCGGTAAACAGTCGGACCAGCAGCTGCTCCTTGGGATCCGCAGGATCAATTTCCAGTAGCGTGAATTTGACAGTCAGCGGAACGTCAGAGAATAGCTCTGATCCGGGTAAACCAATGCCATCGGGAAGTTCGATTTTCGCACTCAGTTGCTCGCATTGTTCTGATACCATCTCTCGCAGTGCGTTGTTTCGAGCATCGTCCTGAGAGCGGACCATAAGCCACACGATCGAGTCGCCGGCGAGCAAGCGTTTGGCCAGCTCCTTGCGGACGGGTGAATCGACGACTGCCGACCGCATGGCGCTGGCCAACGGTCCCCGCCAAATACTTTTGAGGCCAGTCAGGCGTTGACTCCCGGTGCGACTGCGCACGACTACATACGGCAGTTCGAGACGGTCACCATGCTTCAGGCCAGCCCACAGCGCCTTGAGGGCCGGCTGGATTTCAGCCGCAACGTTGGAGAGCCTCACGTCCGTATTCGCGTCGCCTCCCTTGTCCGCGGATTGCGATTGAAAGGTACGGATCCATGCTTGTTGTTCGGCGGTGAGTGGTCCATCGTGAAAAACGATCAACTCGCAAACATCCGGTTGCCAACGCTCCAAGGCATAGCGAAAGACAGGAATGTTGCACGCGTAGGCTGCCGAGGAGATTAACGCGAATGCGAGGATGGCGAATAAAGGGCGCTTCATCATAGTCTGGCACACCGTGCTGTTTCTGCTTTCAAAAGCTACTGTTTCGTAATCGTTTCATCCAGATTCAGGAGCGCTCGCGCCACGATCATCCACGGTACCACTTCCTGGGCCTCCGTTCCGGTCAGCTGCCGAACCAACGCAGGCGATACGCCCAGCAGCTCCTGGACGTCTACCGAATCGTTTTTGATTCGCTCGCGCTGCTGAACCAAGAGTTCCTTCAGAATCGAGAGCTCCGCAGGTTCCGGTGGCCTACCAACGGCCAGACGATGGGCAAAGCGAAGCCGAGTCTCATCGTCATCCTCTTCGGCCGAGCGCAGAATACGCGTTGCCATAGCCCGGGCACATTCGACAAACTGCGGTTCGTTCAGCAACACGAGTGCTTGTAGCGGCGTATTACTCCGTTGGCGACGGATGCACGCCGCATCACCCTTGGGGGCGTCAAAGACCTGCATGGCTGGATACGGCACAGAACGATAGCTGTGGACGTACAGACTCCGGCGATATTGTTGGCTATCCGTCGACGTATTCCATATCTTCGGGCCATAGCTGGCTGGTGGCTGGAACAGAAAATCAGGTGCGGGCGGATAGACGCTGGGGCCACCCAGGCGGTCGTTGAGCAAGCCGCTGACGCGCAGCGCGATGTCGCGCACCAGTTCGGCGTCCACTCGCAGACGCGGCCCGCGGGCAAGCCACTGATTCAGTGGATCTGCTTGAGCCAACTGGTCATTAACGACGGATGTTTGCCGATAGGTTGCCGAACTGACGATCAGCCGGTGAATGTGCTTAAGACTCCAGTTGTTGTCCATCAGCTCAACCGCCAACCAGTCCAAGAGCTGCGGATGCGTTGGAGGCGAGGACTGGAAGCCGAAATCCTCAGGGGTCGTAACGATTCCGCGACCAAAATAGGATTGCCAAATACGATTGACGATCACTCGAGCGGTTGTCGGCGCATCGCGGCGCACAAGCCAGCGGGCCAGCCGCAAGCGATCGGGCTCGTCAGAGGTGGGCAGTGTTCCCAGGAAGCCGGGCGCGGCCGCTTTCACCGGTTCGCCGTGATCCAGGAAGTTGCCGCGCGTCAGTACGTACGTCTCGCGAGGCCGCCGGGTTGCTTCCACGACCAGTTGTGAGTCGCTGTCGGGAAACGCTTGCCAAGCCTGCTCGATCTCGGCGTTCTCACTAGCCAATGCATCCTGGGTCGTCCGCCAGTAGCTGAAAAGCTGGGCCTGTTGTTCGCTCGAGCGCTGAGCGTGGGGTGTTTGCAAAATCGATTCGACATTCGACGGCAGTGTGGCCTCGCCGATGTCCCCGTCCGTAACAGAAAACCGATAGCGACCCAGCAAGTAGTTTTGGTTGTCGTCAGAGTTCCAACCGCCATGATTCTGCTTGAGCGTAAATGCCAGAACGATTTCACCGGAATTGGTGAGCGGTTGCTCGGGGACGAAGATCGCATGCCGACTCTGATTGCGACGGCCGGGACCGATATCGGTTGACCAGGCCGTTTTGTTTTCGCCGTCGATGGCATAGGCAACCGGCCCCGTCACCCGCTGGTCTTTGGTTGGATCTCGGTCGCGAAAGGCCGCCGGCAACTGGGCACGGGGTGGATTCACATCCGCTATGGCACGTGAAAAATCGATTTTTTGGCTCTGGCCTGAAGTGCCCGCCGGTGTGATGGATACTTCAAACTCCGTCAAGGCTCCCGTGCCATAGATGGATCGACCAGGCCCACCACGTGGCAGCTGCGGATGCGTCAGTACATCGAGTCGAAACGCGGTGATTTTGTCGGCGGTCGTTGTCAGACGAAAGGTGTTAGTCGCCCTGGTCGGTGCGTAGCTCTCACTGATGATCGACCCATCCTCGAGGACTCGAAACTTCTGTCCTTCGAAGGGCAAGTCGGTCGGGGTGACGGTTCGCCATTTCACGAGCCTGGCCCGCTGTAAGTCCTCCCATTGGTCAAGCTGCTCGCTCCAGTCCGGAATTCGCTGCTTGATGCCCTGCTCTATCTCAGCAATCCTTGATAAGACGACGTCCCGCTGCCGAGCCTGTTCGGGAGTGAAAACGGTAATGATCGCTTCGTGGAAGTCGTTCAGCGCCGCGAACATCTGATAGTATTCGCGCTGACTGAGCGGATCGTATTTGTGAGTGTGGCACTGCGCGCACTGCGTCGTGATACCTAAGATGGCTTTGCCGATTGCGTCCATGCGGTCGAACATTCCCTCCACGCGGAACTGTTCCGGGTCGGCACCCCCTTCTTCGTTGACCATGGAGTTGCGCAAGAATCCGGTGGCAACCCGCTCGCTTTGTCCTGCATCGGGCAACAAGTCACCCGCGATTTGCTGAACGATGAAATCGCGATAAGGCATGTCCTGGTTCATCGCGTTGATGACCCAGTCGCGATAGAACCAAACGCTGCGTTGTTTGTCTTTTTCGTATCCGTCGGAATCTGAATAACGGGCCGCGTCGAGCCACAGGCGTGCCCAGCGCTCTCCGAAGTGCTCCGAAGCGAGCAGCTCTTCTGTCAGCTGGGCATAGGCGGAGCTCTTCTGATCGGGCAGATGCCGATCGATCTCCGCAGGCGAAGGAGGTAGGCCCACCAGATCGAGATACAATCGTCGGACCAGCGTGATGGGGTCTGCCTGAGGCGAAGGCTCTAAGCCGTGTTGCTCTAGTTTTTTCAGTACGAAGCGATCTATGGGATTCCGTACCCAGGTCGGGTCGCTTACCTCGGGTAGCTTGGGGCGGACCGGCGGTGCGAAGGCCCAGTGCTGCGAATACTTGGCACCTTGTTCAATCCATCTTCGCAGTGTCTGTTGCTCTTGGCCGGTGAGTTGTTTTCCCGAGTTGGGAGGTGGCATCACCAGATCCGGATCGTCGGAAGTGATCCGTGCCCATAGCTGGCTATCGTTGAGCTGCCCCGGTGCAATCGCGCCATACTCGATCGCCTCCGCTCGCACATCCAGCCTCAAGTCAGCCTGGCGAGTCGCTTCGTCTGGGCCGTGGCACAGAAAGCAATTGTCGGAGAGGATTTGGCGGACGTCACGTCCAAAGTCGATTGGGTCGTTGGCCCTGGCCGGCGCGATGCCTACGAGCAGGGTCACTATGGCAGGGAATCTAAGGAAGGCGGAGTGCATTGCAGGTGAGCAAGATAGGGGGGATGTTGTTGAGCCAGTTCGCTTCATTATAGATGACACGTGCCAGGGCGTCCGCCCATTTTCGGCCAACGGGCCACGTCGGCAGATAAGATAACTCGAAGCAGGCTGTCCGCTCCCAGCTCGCGACAGCAATCTACTTGAAGGAGGACGATTCGCCGGTATTGGCTGTTGGCGGTCTCTCTTCAGGGCGATTCAGCTGAATGCTTCGATCACCGCACCCCAGTCTGAATTCGCCCTTTTCGCAAGCACCCCACATGTTTTATGGGAGTGGCCACTGCTTGCCGAGCGTATCGATCTGAATCGATGTCAATTGCTTGATGCCCGTCCGCGCCAGCTTGAGCATGGATGCCAATTCGTCGTCATCAAAGGTCGCCTCCTCGCCGGTTCCTTGAATTTCAACGAACTGGCCCGCACCGGTCATGACCACATTCATATCGACAGCGGCTGCAAAGTCCTTTTCGTAGTCCAGGTCTAATACGGGGCGGCCGTTGACGATTCCCACACTGATGGCCGCCACACTATCCCGCAGTGGATGCTCGTCAGAGGAACTGCGGCGAAACTCCGGGTACAAGGCGTCGGCCAGCGCGATGAACCCTCCGGTAATACTGGCAGTCCGCGTTCCTCCGTCGGCCTGAATCACGTCGCAGTCGACAGTCACCATGTGTTCCCCCAGTCGCTCAAGATCGATGACCGCTCGCAAGCTGCGGCCGATCAAACGTTGGATTTCGGTTGTCCGTCCATCGATCTTGCCACCCCGATCGCGGCTTTTCCGCTGACCGGTGCTATGGGGGAGCATGTTGTACTCCGCCGTGACCCAGCCCTTGCCGGAACCTTCCAACCAGGGTGGAACGCGCGGTTGGATACTGGCGGTGCACAGGACAATCGTCTCGCCGCACTGATACAGCACACTGCCGGGGCTCGAACGAGTGAACTTGCGTCGGACTTTGACGGGGCGGATGGTTTGCTTGGCCATGACGTGAACTCAACGTTGAGGTGTGTGGTACAACAGCCCCACCGCGATCG
>JANQJJ010000253.1 GCA_028281725.1 Pirellulaceae bacterium
GGATCGCGGAAAGCTCAAGCGGCTTCATCTACTTCGTTTCCGTTACCGGAATTACCGGCGAACGGAACGAGTTGCCGGCTGATTTGCTTGCCCAAGTCGAGTGGTTGCGAGAGAGAACGAAATTGCCAATTTGCATCGGATTTGGCATTAGCAAGGTGGAGCACGTCCGGATGTTGGCGCCGGTAGCGGATGGGTTGATTGTCGGTTCCGCGATTGTGCGCCGATTCGCCGAGAATAGCGATCCCGAAGTCGCGTTGGCGGAGGTAGATAAGCTGGCTCGGGAACTGATGTCCGCTTTTGACTAAATTGTGAACTGATTCCACTGAGTCGTCGCTCGTGGCAGCGCGTCGCACGTGTCTAGCCGCGCGGCGAACTGGACATCTGGAGCATAACCCGATTCGATCAGGTTCCGTCCGCCTCTAGAGAGCGAAAACAGTTGCTCAATTGCCGATGTCAACGCTGGGCCAGCCTCTTGCTGGCGTGTTAAACTTTGCCAGGCCGTGTGGGCCAATCGGGCCGCGTCGTTGCCAGGCTCGAGATCGGGAGATCCGTCCAGAATCGCACCGGCTGCAAGTATGTCTTCCAAGGCGGCTTCACCGTCCGTGCCCGCACAGAGAATCCAGGCGACCGATGTTGGGGAACCGGCCAGCGCGCGACTGACACGCAGGCGATTGACGAGTCCGGCAAGAACGATCTCCTGGGTTTCTCTGGCCGCGGCGACCGCGCGGGTTCCGTTGGTCGTGGAGAAGACCAGTCGCTTGTCCCGCACGCGAGACTCCGAATAATCCAGCGGGCTGTTGCCCAGGTCGAAACCTTCGATCAGGTGGCAATGCCTTTCACCGCACAGCAGGGCAGCCTGTGGGCTGGATGCGGCGATCATGCGCGCTTCTTCAATTTCGGCAGCGACGGTCACGTCAGCGGCGCCTGCCGCCAGAGCCTGGCAGGCGGTCGTTGTGAAACGGAGCGTGTCAATGATGACAGCCGTTGGTTTGTCGCGTGCCCAATCGCATGGAAGTAGTTGGGGTAGGAGGGCGACGTGGATTTGGGTAGGCAATGGGATATCTCGGTAAAGGCCAAGTCAGTACCCACGGTGCTTGCCGACAGGTAACGATGCGGGACGCCGATTGTAAGCGATAAATCCTCTACGGCGACAAGGGGGGGAGCCTGCCGACGGCCAGACACCACGTCGCGGCGAAGAAACTGGCCGACCCGCGGTGGGCAGCCTGACCGACCAGATGTTAGAATTCATTGCAGGAAAATCAACTAGGAAGCTTATGGGCGTCTCGGATGAGAACCGAGCGTGGCCGGGAGGCATATTGGGTGTCACAGTTTCGTTCGCCTCCGTACGGACCCACGACTGCCCCCAACCACTGGCAGCCGGAAGAGCCTCCGCAGCTAGGCGGCGCTGCGCCCCGGTCGCGATGGGGGCTTGGAATCGCAATCGGCGCAGTCTTGGCGAGTGCCATGTTCTGCTGTGGCGGCGGCTACCAAGAGATCATTCAGGCCGAGTTGACGATTGCGCGACGGTCGCAAAGTGAAGATCGATCTGCAGCGTTGATCAGGCCCGTGGTTAGGCAGCACAAACTCAAGATCTGTTGATACATTTATGGCCGCCGCTTACTCCAATCTCGAGAATGCCTTGCAGCAGTTTGGGCTCGTTTCCTTCCGTCCCGGGCAGCGTGAGGTCATCGAGGCGATCGTCGCCGGCGACGACTGCACGTGCATCATGCCGACCGGGGGAGGCAAGAGCCTTTGCTACCAGTTGCCAAGTGTCATCCGGCCGGGGCTCACGATTGTTGTTTCCCCTTTGATCGCTCTGATGAAGGATCAGGTGGATAGTCTGGGCAAACTCGGCATTCCGGCAGGGCTGATTAACAGCACGCTCTCGCAATCGGAGCAACAGCAAAGGTTGCAAGATGTGGCGGCCGGTAAATACCAGCTGGTCTATGTCGCGCCGGAGCGGCTGCGCAACAATCGATTTCTAGAAGCCATTCGTGCTACACCGATTCAGTTGCTGGCCGTCGATGAGGCGCACTGTATCAGCCAATGGGGCCATGACTTTCGACCAGATTACACCCGCATCGGCAAGTTTCGCGAGTGGCTTGGCGGTGTGCAAACCGTGGCGCTGACAGCTACCGCGACTCCTCACGTGCGAGATGACATTGTCCAGGTGCTCGGGCTGCGGCGACCGAAACAGTTCATGAGTGGCTTTGCGCGGCCCAACTTGCACTTTGGCGTCGTGCAGGGGCAAAGCGATCGTGAGAAAGATGCGGAGCTTGAGAAATTTCTGCGGAAGGAGCAGGGGGCCGGGATCATCTACTCGGCGACTCGGAAACGTTGTGACGCTCTCGTCGAGTGGATTTCTGGCAAGCTGCGGATTTCCGCCGGGGTCTACCACGCCGGCCTGTTGGCGGAGCAGAGACGAGCCGTTCAAGAGCGATTTATGAAGAACGAGCTGCGAGTCATCGTGGCAACCAATGCGTTCGGTATGGGAATTGACAAGCCCGACTTGAGATTTGTCGTTCACTACAACATGCCGGGATCTCTGGAGGCTTACTACCAGGAAGCGGGCCGGGCGGGCCGAGATGGCCAGCAGTCTCAATGTGTGATGCTTTATTCGTTTCAAGACCGTTACATCCAAGAGTTCTTTATTGACAACAGCTATCCGGCCCGCGAGGTGATTGAGAGCGTCTATGACTTCCTGGCGGCACGCGAGGAAGATCCGATCGAACTAACGCTTGAGGAGATCCGCGATGCTCTGGGGCTGAGCGTTTCGCCTGAAGCGATCGGCAGCAGTTTACAAGTGCTGAGCCGAACCCAGGTGCTCGAACGGCTGGAGATGGGGAGCGGATTGGCAATGATCAGAATCCAGAG
This sequence comes from Pirellulaceae bacterium, assembly GCA_028281725.1. Classification (GTDB taxonomy): domain Bacteria; phylum Planctomycetota; class Planctomycetia; order Pirellulales; family Pirellulaceae; genus Aureliella. The sequence continues at coordinate 2,875 of JANQJJ010000253.1, forward strand.
CGACCTGCCCACGCTGGTGGATTTGTTGCCGCGCGAGGCGAAGGTGCGTCGGCAAGTCATGCGGTTGTTGGAGCGGGCCGTCGGAGATCGACGTGGTGAACAAGTCGCTGTCCATCCGCGGTGGTTGCTGCAGGAATCCGGAATGCAGCGAGAGGCACTCGGCAGAGCCCTGCGTGCGTTGTGCCAGCTGGAGGAGGTGGACTACGTACCGCCGTTTCGAGGACGGGCGGTTCATTTTGTTCGCCGGAACGTCCCTTTCAGCGAGCTTGGCATTGACTTTGAAGGCCTGAACAAACGGAAAGAAGCGGAAGTCGATCGCTTGAACCAGGTGGTTGGCTATGCCCAATCCCCGCTGTGTCGGCAAGCAACCATTCTGAACTATTTTGGCGATCCTTCAGCGAAGAACTGCGGCCAATGCGATCGATGCCGCCGCCGCCCGGGTTGGCCGCAGTTGGGAAGTGACGCGGCAGCAGGGGCCGAGGAACGAACCGGCTCGGGAGAGACTTCGTCGCGGGAAACACCGTCCGGTGGACGGCCGGGAAGTCGGGTTCTTTCCGCCGAGCAGAAAGTCACGTTCTTGGCCGAGGTCGTCGATGCCATCAAACGCATCCACGGGCGGGTAGGCAAGCATCTGATTTCACAATACCTGTGCGGTTCGCAGAACGCTAAGATCCAAAAGCTCAACCTGCATCGTCTAAGCGGGTTCGGTATGCTCAAAGGGTTTAGGCAGGCCGACGGAGTCGAGTTACTCGATCTTATGTTGGCCGCCGGATTACTTCGCCAGCAGGAAGTCAATCGCAATAGACCCACTGTCTCGGTATCACCGGAACTATTGGACGTCGGCAAATGCCATGAGCTGCTGGAGGCGGTTGCCTTGCCGCCTAAACTTGAGGGCAAGGTAGTCGCAATTGTCCTTGGAAAAGCCGTTTCGAGTGGGGGAGTACCCAGCGCACCGAGCCAATCGGCGTCGGAAGTACCTCAGAGCCCGGCGCCACAGAGTCTGCCTCCGCCGCACATCGACGCGGTATCCCAATCCCAAGCGAGCTCAGCACGCGAAGGTGGGACGCGCGGGGAAGCTCAGCCGTCGGGGGAGCAGGCACCGAGTGATTGGAAATGGACCGTGCTTGTTCTCGCTTCAGGGCACAGTTGGAACGACGCACTGGCGATCCGGAGAATGGCGGACGAGGAACTGGCCGCAAGCCTTTGCGAGGCTCTCCGCGGCGGTGCGACCGTGCAGCGCCGGTGGCTGACTATGGAGGGTGGAGACGAGCTGCGATCGGTGGGCCAGCAGCGTGTCCTGCGCGAGCTCCAGAGACGTGCGGCAGCGGGTGTCAAGTAGCAAACAACCGAATGTTTTCAGCGAAATGCAATCAGGGAGGCCCGCAGACCAGTCTGCGCGGGGTGCACATGATATTGAGTTCTCGGATAGAATGAGAATCCGCACCGAGCAGGGATTCTACCGAACCCGAGGTATCTTGCGGAAACCAGAGGAATAGCGGTACCAAATGCACCCGAAGCACTAGCGGGGACTCGCTGGATGGTCCCCGCAGGTACTTCGGGTTTGTAGTTCGTACGTAAACCCATGCGGCCAAACACTTTGAGCAGAGTTTCGTGACTTTTGTCATAGGTATATGAATGGATAACAACCAGCGCCCGCCAGCTGGCAAACAAAGCGAAAACGCGTCGCCGCGCCGCAACCAGTTCTGGCCCATAATCCTACTTGTCTTACTGGGATTTCTGGTCCTGCGCACCTTGTGGCCAGCTTTTTCCGTGGATGAGATTTCGTACGGCTTCTTTGTGCGTCAGCTGGAGTCTGAGAACATCCAGACGCTCGAAATCAATGGCACGACGGCGCTGGGCACCTTCAAAGTTCCACCAGACAAGCCGACCGAGTATGACTCTAAAGGTGAGCCGATCAAACCGGAGCTGGAGGATGGCCAGACAGCGAAGTTCAACAAGAGGTTTATGGTCCAACTATCCGAGAAATCCTCGGAGAAGATCGATGCTGAGGCCAAGGCACAGCCCAATTTGGTGGTGAAATACAACAAAGGGGACACCTTTCAGTACCTGATGTTGTTTTTTCTGATCGGTCTGCCAATCGCGCTGATGGTCGTCGTCTGGATGATGTTTCGCCGAACGCGTGATCAATTGATGGGAGGCGGAGGTTTTCTATCGAGCTTCTCCCGTTCGACCGCGAAACGCTACGAGCCGAGTGAACAGCAGACCACGTTTGCCGATGTCGCGGGACTCGAGGGAGTCAAAGCGGATTTGCAAGAGATCGTCGAGTTTCTCAAAGCGCCGGAAAAGTTCCAGCGGCTTGGTGGACGCATTCCCAAGGGGGTGCTGCTCAATGGACCGCCCGGTACCGGAAAGACGCTGCTGGCCAGAGCCGTAGCCGGTGAAGCGAATGTGCCTTTTTACTCGGTCAACGGAAGTGAATTCATTCAGATGTTCGTTGGCGTTGGGGCCAGCCGTGTGCGCGACCTGTTCCAGATCGCCAAAGACAATGCTCCAGCCATTATTTTCATAGACGAGATTGATGCGGTCGGACGCCAACGCGGAGCCGGCCTCGGGGGCGGTCACGACGAGCGGGAACAGACCCTCAATCAGATTCTAAGTGAAATGGATGGATTCTCTGGTGCCGATTCGGTCATCGTAGTGGCCGCGACCAACCGTCCCGATGTGTTGGACCCGGCTCTGCTGCGCCCGGGCCGTTTTGATCGACACGTGACTGTCGGGCGCCCCACGAACAAGGGCCGACTGGAAATTTTCAAAGTCCATACTCGCGACGTACCGCTGGATAACGACGTGGACCTTGAGCGGCTTGCCGCGGTCACGATCGGTTTGACCGGGGCAGACATTCGCAACGTCGTCAATGAGGCTGCCCTCTGGGCGGCGAGAAGCGACAAGAAGCGAGTTGGTATGGAGGACTTTGACTACGCGCGGGACAAGGTCCTGATGGGAGCAAAACGGGAAGAGGTTCTTCAACAAGACGAAAAAGAGAAAACCGCCTATCACGAGGCTGGGCATACTTTGGCAGCTTGGTTTCTTGAGGGAGCCCAGCGTGTTCATAAGGTAACGATTATTCCGCGCGGTAGGTCATTAGGCAGTACGCAGATCATCCCCACGGAAGATCGTGTCAGTTCGAGCGAAAATGAGTTGCAGGATCAGTTGGTGGTGTTGCTAGCGGGCCGCGCTGCGGAAAAGATCATCTTTGACGAAACCACGGTGGGGGCCGAGAATGACTTGGAGCGCGCCACCAGCATGGCCCGCCGGATGGTGACGCACTGGGGGATGAGTCCTAAACTTGGGCCGGTTAGCTACAAGACGTCCGAAGAAGATCCGTTTTTGGGACGCGAAATGCATCAACAGCGGCAGTTCAGCGAGCACACACAAGAGATGATCGACGGTGAGGTCGCTCGCATACTGGGCGAGGCTAGCAGGCGAGCCTCTGAGCTGCTCAATGATAAACGGGACCAACTGGATAGCGTCACTCGGGGGCTGCTCGAACACGAGGAATTGGGCGAGAGAGAGATCGAGGCGTTGGTGGGACCCTCCGTTCATGGACCGGCTCAAAGTCTGGTCGCATCGAACGAACCAGCCGCAGACGGTTCCACGGAGAGTGATTCTACCGAGGGAGAAGCCGCCGCGATTGGTTCGGATGGGGAGTCGAGCTCGGATGGTTCTGCGGCATAGTTCGAAGTAGAGGAGTTCGCGGACTGCGAAGCAAGTCGGCAATGTCCAAAAAGCCTCGTCGTTCGAAAGTTCGCGCTGAATTTAAGAAGAACTATCAACAGCGCAAGCGAACGACGGACCTCACCCGCAAGTTTCACCTGGATGCTCTCGACGACGAGTCGATGACCTCTCGGGAGCGCGTCAGCGGAAAAGGTGAGTTGACGCGACGTCGCACCGTCGTCGGCCAGCATGTAGAGAACGCCGGCGACGGACTGTCGGTCGAAATGGAGTTCAATGATCCCTGCGTCGTCAGCGGTCGCGTATTGCGGGTGCATGGTCTGGAGTGTGTTGTCCGGACCGAGGATGGAAACGCGTATCGGTGTGCCGTACGTCAGGTACTCAAATCGATCAGCACCGACCAACGGCACGTGGTTGCCGCAGGCGATGTGGTCCTGTTCAAGCCAGAGGGAACGGAGCAGGGGATCATCCTGGCTGTTCACCCGCGGCGCGGTGTGCTGAGCCGAGCCAGCAAGGGACGACGACACATCCTGGTGACCAACGTCGATTTGGTGATCATCGTGGCCAGTGCGGCCGAACCGGATCTGAAGCCCCATCTGATCGATCGGTTTTTGGTCACGGCCGAGCAGGCGTCTCTGGAACCGGTGATCGTCATCAACAAGGTTGATTTGGTGCAGCCAAGTGAGTTTCAGCCGCTGCTGGGTGTTTACGCCCAGATGGGATACCGCACCATGTTGGCTAGCGCGTCCGAGGGATGGGGCATCGATGCGCTCCGACAGGCGGTCCGTGGACGCCAAAGCGTGGTGGCCGGCCAGAGTGGAGTCGGAAAGAGTTCGCTGCTCAATGCAATCGAGAGCGGCCTTGGGTTGCGAGTCCAATCGGTCAGTGCCGAGAACCGAAAGGGACGGCATACGACGACCACGGCGGAGCTACTACCGCTGCAGCACGGAGGCTACCTGGTCGATACCCCTGGAATTCGGCAGCTGGAGCTGTGGGATGTCGTACCGGAAGAAGTAGCCGGGCTGTTCCGCGATATTCGACCTTATGTCAGTGGTTGTCGATTTCCGGATTGTACGCACATTCATGAGATCGACTGCGCCGTGCGCGAGGCAGTTGCCGATGGCCGCATCGACCCCAGGCGGTACAACAGCTACGTGCATTTGATCGAGGATCCTGGTACCTCTTTTTGAGCGGCCACGACGGACCGACCGAGAGCCCGGGTGAGGGGCGAGCGGGCCGTTACGTCTGGTCACCTGCAAGCCCATAGCGAACGATCGTGCCGATTAGACGGGTTCTAAGGCATCTGCTATCTCTAAAACGCAGGCGATTGAGCTGATCGTCAACATGCGGGTGAGTTTTTTCATCAACCAGGCAGCGTACCCCCAGTAATAACCTAGGTTTGCGTGGGAGTTTTTCAGGCAGTGGGCCCGGTACCGACTGTTCGCAGGAGGACTTTCTACACGGAGTAGTTAAAGGACAGAAGGGGCAATGATCAAGTTAACGCGGCTCGACGGCCATCCGTTCATACTCAACGCGGATCTGATTCGCTATGTCGAGCAGCGTCCTGACACTTATGTGACGCTGGTTTCGGGCGAGCGAATTGTCGTGGCGGAGTCGATGGACCAAGTCGTCGAGCGTTCGATCGACTACCAGCAGCGCAAGGCGATGCTGCCTCCTATGCTACCGGGTCTGAGCCAAGCAAGTGCGGTGGAGTAGCAACAGTGGATATCACATCACTAGCTGGGTTCCTATTGGCAATCCTGCTGATCGTAGGATCGATTCTGATGGGGAGTGCGCCCATCACGGCCTTTATCGACATCCCTTCGTTTGGCGTGGTGATTGGCGGTGCCAGCGCAGCGGCCATGATGGCTTTTCCATTGAAGAGCTTTCTCAGGCTGCCCATGGTGTTCAAGAAGGCGTTCATGAACAAGCAGGACGACCTACCGGACATCATCAAGCAGTTGGTTGAATTGGCCGAAGTGGCTCGGCGCGACGGCTTGCTGGCCCTGGAGGGCAAGATGGGCGAAGTGGAACAACCCATCATCAAATCAGGCATCCAGATGGCCATTGACGGAAACGACGCGGACACCATCGAGTCCGTGATGCGGACCGAGATGGAAGCGGTGGCGCGTCGACATAAGGAGGGCAAATCGATATTGGATCAATTGGCCAGATTTGCTCCCGCCTACGGAATGATCGGCACGCTGATGGGGCTGATCATGATGCTTAGTGACATGTCTGATCCGTCAGGTATTGGTGCGGGTATGGCGGTCGCTCTGATCACCACCCTGTACGGCGCAATCGCAGCCAACGTGGGGTTCCAGCCGTTTGCTGAGAAGCTGGGCTTGCTCAGCAAGTACGAACTCAACGCAATGGAGTTGATCGTCCGCGGTGTGCTGGCCATCCAGTCCGGTGAAAGTCCACGTGCTCTCGAGCAGCGCCTGATGACTTACTTGCATCCGAAGAAACGACCGGCGAACTAGTAGCGGAGGGCGTTATGCAAGAAGAAGATGAGTCAGCGGGTATTCCCGAGTGGGTCGTTACCTTCGGGGACATGATGTCGCTGCTACTAACGTTCTTCATCATGCTTGTTTCGATGAGCGATATGAAGGAAGAAGAGAAGTATCAGGCCATGGTCGAATCGATGCGCAGGAGATTTGGTCACGAGTTTACGCCTCGAAGCGTGTCACCAGGGACTCATCAAGCGCGTTCAAGTGAGTATCGCGTGCTGTCCACCACGGGCCGCGCCAAGAAGAAAGATACGCACAAAGGTGGCGCGCCTACCAAAGCGCCGGTGGGAGAGGACGAACGAGTGCGGATCGTCCGCCCTGGAGGAAATACGGCGATCGGTACCGTTGTCTTCTTCAAGAATGGAGAAACTGAACTCAACGACGAATCGCGCGGTGCGCTGGACGTAGAAGTCGAGCAGCTCGCCGGGAAACCACAGAAGATTGAAATTCGAGGTCACACCTCCCAACAGCTGGCCACACAAGGTCCCGTGCCGATCGATGCAATGGATCTGGCATACCGCCGTTGTCGTAACGTGATGAACTACTTGACTGAAAAACACGGAATTCCGCCAGAGCGGATCCGGCTTTCGTCAGCCGGAGCTTGGGAGCCCATGCACCTTTCAAGCGATCCTGAAAAAATGAGACTCAATCCACGGGTGGAAGTGTTTCTACTGGAAGAAACCGTGGATCAGTTGATTGGAACCGTTGAAGAACGGAATGAAAAAATCGTGGAAGCGTCCGAATCGGAGTAGGCTATGACCGACCAAGAAGAACCTGTAGCTGCAAAACCATCTCTTCTGCCGAAGATCTTGATCTCTGGCTTCATCACGTTGGTGGTGATTGTCGAGACGTTCATCTTCTTTTTCCTGGTGCCCGGCGCTGATGATGTAGCGGCACTGGCGGAAGCAAGATTGATCGAGAACGTCCAATCCAATATGGCCTCAACGGGTGAGGAAGCCCAGGAAGATGCCAATTCCATCAGAGAATTCGAACTCGGCGAATACGGTGTGTCCTTTACCCCTCCCGGTGCCGACCGGAACTACCGAGTCGAATTTCGCCTGTTCGGTACCGTGAAACTCAGAGACGAAAAGCAGCTTGAGCGACTGTTCTCGGAGCGTAAAGGTCGATTCCGCGATCGAATGCTGAGTGAAGTCCGCAATGCCACCATGGACGAGCTGAACGAGAAACAGTTGGGGTTGATTCGCCGACGAATACTTGCGACAAGTAACGGAGTTCTGGACGATGAAAGGCCCATCCTTCTGGGGGTTGGTTTCCACGAGTACCAAGTGTATCCAGAGTAAGATTTCGACTTTGGAGAAGTACCAGCTGGGATTGCAGGAGGCAACCCCGTATGAGTTCATTCGAAGAGATCAAGGCGGAAGCCGAGGCTGCGGCGGCGGCCGCAGCCGCAGCAGCTGATGCGGGAGACGCTTCGCAGGCTGATTCCAGCGAGCAAGTTGCCGATAAGGCGGCGTCTCTCCTAGAGGATGCCGAAGCGGCTCTCAACGAGCTCGACAAGAATCCTAAACAACCGCCGCAGGCCAAGCCGTTCGAATTGGAGGACTTGATCGGAGCGGAAGGTCCTCCCGATAAGTGTTCGATCGATTTGCTGCGCGACGTCGATCTAGATCTGAAGATCGAATTGGGGCGAACTCAGATGCTCCTCGAAGATGTTCTCAAGTTGCGAAAAGGCTCGGTGGTCACTCTCGATAAGCTGGCGGGTGATCCCGTCGACCTGTTTGTCAACGGTCGACTGGTTGCACGCGGTGAGATTCTTGTTCTGAATGATAATTTCTGTGTTCGCGTTGCGGAACTGGTCGGCTCGGACGCATTTACAGAAGAATAGCGAGACTCAAGCGACGAGCAGCCTAGAGACAATTCCGCATCTCTGGCAGGTTTTCCCGCAAGTCGTGTATCGACAAGGACGTCGAAAATGCGCCCCCGCATCCTATGCACCCCCTTGAGACTGTTGGTTTGGACTGTGTGCACCAGTGCATGCCACCTGGATGCCGCTGCTCAGCCAACTCCCGGCGAGAGCCCGCGACATGCGGTCCTATCCAGCGGCGGCAACGCAGCGAGCAGGCCCGGCGTCAGCAATTCCAGCCTGCGCCCCACTTCCTCCGCCGACGCCTGGACGTCGAATAACAATCCCGTTGCTGGAGCCACCGGCCCGGCGGGCCCAAACGGCTTGCCCGACTATGGATCGGTGGTAATGGCCAGCGGCTCGGCGCCAGCCAGGGAAACACTCACTCCGCAACACCGTTCTACAGCATCTCCATCATCGGCAGATCCACCGTCTGCTTCCCCCCAAGCCACGCGAACGCCGCTCAAGCCTCCCAGCCAGTCGACTGCCGGCGAGCAGGGGCAGGGATCGGGCGGCGGAACGCTCCGAATGTTCTTCTCGGTCGGCTCGAGTCTGCTGGTCGTGATAGGACTGTTTCTCGGCGTCGCCTGGTGTTATCGGCGTACGCTCAGCAAATCACTTGGGGGCTTGCCCAAACAGGTTGTCAGCGTGCTTGGACGGACGCCGTTGGCTGCCCGGCAGCAGTTAGTCCTAGTACGTTTTGGTCCCAAGTTAGTACTTGTCAGCATGGTTCAGGGAGAGGCGAGAACGATCAGTGAGATCACCGACCCAGTCGAGGTGGACCAATTGGCAGGGTTTTGTGAGAGCGGTCAGCCAGGAAGTGTCACGAGTTCTTTCCGCAGTATCTTGCAGCACGGAGGAAACGACGCGTGAACCTATCTATCAGAGACTCGGCTACGGCGCGGCGGTCCCTAGGCGTCTTGCTAGTCATCGCATTGCTGTCGACTTCCAACGTGGCGCTGGCGCAATCGCGCGTGGAAGAGGACAGGTCAGGTATTGGACGGCTGTTTGATCAAGTGACTCAGTCCATCCCGTCGGAACAGGAAAACGCCGGTGGCGATTCGGCAGAGGACTTCCTACTCAGTGGGCCGGAGAAATGGACTAGCCGCGAAGGGCTCTCAAGCAGCTTGCAAATCCTGATTCTGCTGACCGTTCTCAGTCTGGCGCCGGCCATTCTGCTCATGACGACCTGCTACGTACGGATCATTGTTGTCTTGGGGCTACTGCGTCAAGCGTTGGGGACAGGGCAGCTTCCGCCAAGTCAAGTGATCACGTCGATCTCTCTGTTCATGACGCTATTTATCATGGCTCCGGTTTGGAATCGGATCTATGACGATGCCATAGCCCCCTATACCGCGCCAAATTCGACCATGACTATCGAACAGGCCTGGGAGGCGGGGGTCGCGCCAGTCCGCCAATTCATGATCCGCCAAATCGACATGGCTGAAAACGATGACGATGTTCATCTTTTTTATAGCTACTACAATGCCGATGGAACGCATGCGGAGAGTTTTGAAGAGGTGCCGCTACGAGTCCTGTTGCCAGCCTATATGCTCAGTGAGCTCAAGACGGCTTTCCTAATGGGTTTCCAAATCTTCTTGCCCTTTTTGCTCATCGACCTGGTCGTTGCCTCCGTCACAATCTCGATGGGCATGATGATGCTGCCTCCAGCGATGATTTCACTCCCATTCAAGTTGCTGTTGTTTGTACTTATCGACGGCTGGCATTTAGTCGTGGAAATGCTGCTCGCAAGCTTCGGGACGTACGTATAGAGGCATCGCGATGAATCCAAGTGACGCTGTTGAGTTGGTTCGCACGGCCGTACTGACGGCCATGCTGATCGGCGCGCCCCTGCTGGTGATGGGGATGCTGGTTGGGCTGGTGATCAGCCTGCTCCAAGCACTGACGCAAATTCAAGATCAGACACTCAACGCAGTTCCAAAAATCGTGGCCATGGTGCTGGCGCTCGTATTTTGTCTACCGTGGATCGCAGACCGGATGATCGAGTATACGCGCAAGACTTACACGCAGATTCCCGAGGTTGTGAGCAAGTAATGATTGTTCGCACGCACGAGCAGAGCATATGAGTGAAACCATATTGGGACTCCTAAGTCAGCCGCTGTGGGTTTTCCTGACGGTGCTTGCCCGGATCAGCCCACCGCTCATGTTGGCTCCTCCCACGCGTTCGGCTGCCGTGCCGATGCGTTTTCGAGCGTTGCTGGCCATTGGAGTGGCCGCGTTGCTTTCTCCGCTGGCGTTCTCAGGGGCACGGCCGATTCCCGGGGACGTCCTGAACATGGCGATCGCCATGGCGGGCGAAGTAATCCTGGGTGTCTTGCTCGGAAGTATTATTCTGCTGGCCGTCACCAGTTTGCAAATCGCTGGGCAGGCCGTGGGGCACCTGGCCGGCTTCGACCTGGCGACGGCGGCGGATCCGGGTTCCAACGAGGAGATGCCGGTTATTTCTAACATGCTCGGCTGGTTGGCGATGGTGATCCTGCTACTCGTCGGCGGCCACCGGCAGCTGATGGCCTGCTGTCTGGACAGCTTTGCACGCTATCCAGCCGGCGCCGTTCAATTTGACGCTCTCTGGTTGGCTGAGTTCGAATCGGTATTGCGGCATACGTTCGTGATTGGTGTGCGGGCCGCCGCGCCGTTGGCCACCGCGCTGCTACTGGCCAACCTGATTACCGGGCTGCTTGCCAGGACGCTACCCCAGCTGAATGTCTTGGCTATCGGGTTCAACATCAATGCGATGGCGCTGCTGGTGTTGCTGTTTACGTCCGTTGGCGGAGTCACCTGGGTGTTCCAGAACGAGTTGGCGGTTTGGATTGACAGCTGTCACCGCGTGGTTTCAGCGGACTTTACCGTAGGTTCCTAATACCGGGCTGAACGTTGGCAGACTCGTCAGGCGACAAGAAACATGACGCAACACCCCATCGCCGCCAGCAGGCGCGCGAGAAGGGGCAAGTCGCGCGCAGCCAAGACTTGGGTTCGGCTTTGGTTCTGTTGCTGGCGGTATTCGCACTTCGATGGTCCGGGCCTGCCATGTTGAACTCCATCGCGGAGATCATGAAGGCCAGTTTCACTCAAGCGCGATACTGGAGAATGGATGAGCGAGCAGCCGCAGGGCTGGTGTCCGCAAGCATCACAGAATGCCTGTGGTTCTTATCGCCGCTTATGCTCTGCGTGTGTGGCATCATCCTGGTGAACAACTGGTTTCAAGTAGGCTTTCTATTTCTTCCTGAAAAGCTTGGGCTCGATTGGAAACGCATCGATCCGATCAAAGGAGCTGGCCGGCTGATGGCGTTGCCCAACGTGGCACGCCTCGGCTTTGGTCTGTTGAAGATTGCCCTGGTAACGCTGGTGATCGCACTCGGCCTGTGGGGGCAATGGGACCAGATTATGGGAGCCCAAACCCTGACCGCCGGTGAGATTGGCGGACTGGTCTGGAATACGACGCTTGATATGTGTATGCGGACCGCACTCGTGTTGTTGTTTCTCGCGGTTTTGGATTACGGCTTTCAATGGTGGAAGTTGGAGCAAGATCTCAAAATGACAGACGAGGAATTGCGCGAAGAGATGAAGATGATGAACGGCGATCCGCAAATTGTCGCCCGGCGCCGCGCTGTCCAGCGCCAGCTGATGATGAATCGTATTCAGAGTGCCGTGCCGGACGCCGACGTGGTGATCACCAACCCGACCGAATTGGCAATCGCCATCCGATTTGATGCCGAAACGATGCCTGCGCCCATCGTGCTCGCCAAGGGAGCCGGACAGGTTGCAGCCCGCATTCGAAAAATCGCGCTCCAAGCCGGCGTGCCGGTACTCGAACGAAAGCCCTTGGCACAAGCTCTTTTCAAGACGGTGGAAATTGGAGAAGTCGTTCCAGTGGAGCAGTATGCTGCCGTGGCCGAAGTTTTAAGATACGTCTACCAGCTGCAGGGTAAGAAGCTACCGGCGCTGGACGGCTGATGCTGGAAGAATCGCGATTCTACTGCCGCCCTTTCCCTGGCCCGTTTCGAAGTCTGGGCTTTTCAGATTAGAGAATTGCGTTACGACACGCGAAACGACGACCAAAATCCATTGGCGGGCGCAGTGCCTAGTGCGAGCCCACACACCCACGTAGCCTGGTCTATCAACGCATTCCAACGCGAACCGGGTGCAAACTGGCTACACCCAAAGTAAAAATGCTCTAGCTGCTGGCGCTGCGGTATGAGAGCAGGGCTCGGCGAAAAACCCAGCGACTGACCAGCAGCGACGCGGCAGTCGCCAGAAGTGTAAACGCGGCCAGAGGCCATTCCCAAGAGGCGCGAGGGTCCAGCGGTTGTGCCAGCAACCGCGCGGGCACGTTGACCACGACGAGTACAGGAATGATGAACGTGAAGATCAGCCAAAGCGGCAGCCCCCAACCGCGCATGTAGATTTCCATCGGGTAGCGTGAGAAGTTCGTAATGTAAAACCAAAAATCGTAGAGTGTTTGATTGCGGCCAAGCCAAACACTCGTTGCCGCCAGGCAGATCATCAAACTGTAAAGGATGGCAACGCCACACATGATATAGAACGGATACAGCACAAAAATGGTGGGCTCAAGCCTCCATGGATTCTCCTGCCGCTCCAGCAGGTAGCTCAGACTGATCGTTAGCAGTAAGGCACCGAACAAGAAGTTGGAAAGGCCCGACCAATTGACTTTTCTAAGTGAAATTAGGAACTGCGTGTCGATGGGCTTGAGCATGGCGAAATCCAGTCCGCCGGTGCGTATCAACTCGCTGAATTCTTCCGAGTTCGGCATGAAGAATGTCTGCATGATCGAGTTGATAATCCAGGTCGTTCCCATGAAGACAAAGAACTCGTACTTACCCCAGCCGGTTTCTCTGCCGATCGACGTCGTGTGCTCGAAGATAATCCAGTAGAGGCCGACGTTCATGATGGCCCAGGAGAGGCCACTGATTGATTCGATAAAAAAATTCGTCCGAAACAGCATGTCTCGAACCAGGGAGTTTTTTGCGAACATCGCAAACACGCGAAGGTAATTCGGATGCTTCGATTTGACTGGCAAGTTAGACATTAGCCACCAAAGCCGCTGTAACGCCGCAGTCCGCGATTATAGAGGACGCGTGCCAGGACGGTCAGGCCGACCAGCCACGCGATTTCCACTCCGACTTGCCACCAAAGTTCGTCGTGCTCAATCTTACCGAGAAAGATGGCGGCAGGAAAATAAGCCAGGTACTTAAACGGTAGGAAATCAACGAAGGTGCGCCATTGCTCGGGCAGCAGATCGAGAGGGAACATATGACCGGATAGAAAAAAGTTGAGCAACATGTAGACGAACAACAGGGAGCTAACTTCGAGAAACCAGAATCCAATCAAACCGATACAGAGATCCAACAGGTAGCCCAACAAGAAGGCGAGAATCAGCGATATCAGGAAGGCAGCCAGCACGTCCGCCGGCGGCCAGCCCTCGGTAAAATAGCCACGGCAAAGAAAAAAGACCAAGGCAAACGGTAGAGAGGCAACCGTATAGTAGGCGATCTTGTGAGCCACACGCCCGAGCAACATGAAGCCGAGCATATCAATTGGCTGGACGATGTATTTCTTAATCTCACCTTCGCGAATCTGTTTGGCGACCGATGAAGCCAAACCTGGCATACTCGAAAACGCGCGCCCCAGCATTGAAAGCAGATAGTAGGCGACCATATCGGGAAATGAGTAGCCGGCCAGCATCGCCACGCCTTCATCTCCCGACGCTTCAACGGATTCGTAAATGGCCCACCACAGAAAAATCTGAGTAATGATCGGTAGGAAGCGCATGAGCGTGCCAAGCGCGAAATCACCTCGGTAGGCCAGCCGTTCCTCGAGCGCTGTGCGAAAGATGGTCCACCAACAAGCAAAGCGAATATAGAGCGTCGGAGCTTGCATGGCCTACGTCGTTGCCTCGCTCGGCGAAGAGGCACTGTCACGATCCTGATACAGTTTGGCGATCACCTCCTCCAGAGGTGGGTCCTCCACGGCAATGTCGTCTACCTGATACTGGCCGAGGATGCTGGCGAGCATCTTGGTGACTTCATGGCGTGAGCAACGCAGCGTGACCTTGGGAAGTACGATCGACTCGACCTGAGCAAAACGCTCTAAACCGTCGGCAGATTGTCCATCGGCAAGTTGCAAACGGAGAATCTTGGAACCGCTGAAACTGTCTACGATTCCACTGAGCGATCCATCAAATTTGATCGCGCCATCGGTAATGACGACGACTCGCCGACACAGAGCCGCGATGTCCTTCATGTAGTGACTGGTCAAGAGGATCGTGATCTTCCGCTCCTCCTGATAAAATCGCAAGAATTGCTGAATGTTGTGCTGGGCTACGACATCCAGCCCGATGGTTGGCTCGTCTAAGAAAAGCACTTCGGGAGAATGCAGCAGGGCTGCGATCAGTTCCATCTTCATCCGCTCGCCGAGCGACAACTCGCGTACGGGCCGTCCTAGCAGGTCTCGTACCGACAATAAATCCGATAGTTCATCCAACGTTCGCTGAAAATCGGTCCCGTCGATTCGGTAGATCTGCTCGTGGAGTCGAAAGGATTCCTGTGCGGGCAGATCCCACCAGAGTTGATTCTTTTGGCCCATCACCAAGGCGAAGCGTCGACGATAATCGTTGTCGCGATGCCAGGGGATATGCCCCATGACTCGAGCGGTGCCGCTGGTTGGATAGATCACGCCCGAGAGCAGCTTAAGTGTCGTGGTTTTACCGGCGCCGTTGGGTCCGAGAAATGCAACGAACTCTCCCTGGTCCACCGTCAAATCAATAGCTCGGACCGCCTCGACATCGCGATACTCACGATGCCAAAGTCCACGCACCGCCGCCAGCAAGCCCTCCTGCTTTTGGTAGACCTGGTAGCTTTTCGTTAGCTGTTCGATCTCGATGATAGCCATAGCTGGCAGATTATAGGTGTCCAGTTACATCGTCGATAGCGGTCCCCGCCCGAGCTACAGAACCCACGCATGCCCAGCCGGTTTGGTGACTATCCGTTTAGGTCTCCCACCTGGAGCCTCAGGCCGCGTTGGCTAGACATCGGCAAGCCGCTTGGGCCGCAGGATTTCTGGGCGGACCCTATGGGACGCTCCTCAGCAGCGAGACTTACAGACGATTTCGGAGAAAGGCAGGAAAACGTCTTGAAAGCTCAAGTCGGTTACGGAAATGGGCATGGTCTAGGTGGCGCGAGCCTGTCAGGTTGCGTGGCCAGACGCTTAGCAGTCTAATCCGCGTGTAGAAGTACCCTGATCGGAGAGGAAGAGAAGAACGGTGAATCAAGACATCCGCGTTGGTTTGGGGCACGATACGCACCGCTTGGAACCCGGCGGGCCACTACGCTTGGGCGGCATTGATATCGACTTCGACTATCACTTGGCTGGTCATAGTGACGCCGATGTGCTCCTGCACGCCATTACCGATAGCCTGCTCGGGGCAGCCAACCTGGGTGATATTGGCATGCTTTTTCCAGACGACGATCCCGCCAACCAGGACAAGGACTCCGCGGTGATGCTCACGGCTGCCTGCGATCTGATTCGGGACGCGAGATGGAGAGTCGTCAACGTAGACTGCGTGGTCCTGGCGGAGCGTCCCAAGCTGGTGCCCTACAAACAGCAAATCAGCAATCGCATTGCCGATCTCCTGGCGGTCTTGCCGGAACAAGTGGGCCTGAAGGGAAAAACAGGCGAAAAGACCGGTGGGGTTGGACAAGGAGAGATCATGCAAGCGATGTGCGTCTGTCTCTTATGCCGGGACTGACGCTCCGGCGCCTGGCTGGCTTGCTCTGTGGCCTCTCCGCTTGGGCCGGCAGGGTTAAGCCAAGATCTCCCGGATCGGTTCCCCTTCGACGATCTTGACCGGACGTCGATCCTCGGACATGTTTTCCGTTTCCGGATCCACACCGACGGCGTGGCAGAGCGTGGCCAGAAAATCGGCGGCGGAAACGGGACGATCGGTCACTTCCATACCATCTTCACTGGTCTTCCCGACGATAGAACCACCGGTGATGCCGCCGCCACCGAGTACGCAACTCCACGCATTGGGGAAATGGTCACGGCCTCCCATTTCGTTGATCTGGGGCGTACGACCGAATTCACCCATCCATACGACCGTCGTGTGTTCGAGTAAGCCGCTGCTCTTGAGGTCCAGCATCAACTGGCTCCACGAGCGATCGAGCCGCTCGCTAAGCCGCTTCACTACGGTGAAGTTGTCCGCATGGCTATCCCAGGCTAGACCGGCAGGTCCATCACTGAGTGAGACTTCCACAACCGGCACATCGCGTTCAATCAAGCGGCGGGCCATGAGGCAGCCTTGGCCAAACGAGTCGACGCCGTAGCGCCGGCGCACCTCGTCGGGCTCTTGGGTCAGGTCGAACGCTTCGACCAACTCGCTTTCGGCCAACTGCATCGCACGTCGATAGACCGTGTCGTGTGTGGCAGCCGGGCCAACCCGTTGCGGAGCTCCGTAGCTTTGTTGCAACAACTCCCAGAACTGCCTTCGCTGCTCTAGGCGTTCGCGGTCAAGGTCTCTGGGAGGCAGTAGGTTGTCGACTCGCAGGTTAACAGGACTATCGTTGTCTGCGGCTTCGTCCGTCTGCCCCTGTTGTGCTGGGTCATAGTCTGCGGTACCGGCGACGGTCAGCGGTTCCCGCGAAGCCCCCAAGAATCCTGCACTGAAGGCCGGTGGATTAATGAACGAATTCGGCAGAATGCTGACGTAACCCGGGCTGCTTTGATCGGCAGGAGACAGCTCTTTTGCGAGTGCAGCTGGCAGGGCAGGGTATCGAAGGGGGGCTCCGGGGCGTTGGCCGGTGCGTACCAGAAACGTACCGCGACTATGGTCTCCCTCTTTGGTTTGCATGCCGCGTACGACCGCCAAATGCTCAGCCAGCTTTCCCAGCTCAGGCAGGTGCTCGCTAAATCGCATACCAGGCACGGAGGTCTTCAACTCCCGGAACGGACCTCCGTTGGAGTGGCCGGGTTTTAGATCGAACGTGTCCATCTGCGATGGACCACCCGGCATCCATAAGACGATCAGCCGGCGACGCGAATCTACGGACTTCATCTCTGCCGCCAAGCGACTGGGCCAAGTGGTACTGAGGCCAGCTCCGGCACCCAAGGCAAGAATCGTTTTCAGGCACTGACGTCTATTCGCGTTCATGGTCGCTGCTCCCAACTGTTCCGTAGCAGAATCCGAGCCGAGTTAGAGTTATCGTGACATCTTCAGTCTTTTAGCATCGTTTGCGAGAAACAACTGCCTGCTTTTTGGTAAGCATCTTTTCTGGCAACCATCACGGCGGCGCGCGATGGGAACCCGGGGAGAGGCGACAGCCATTTTCCCGCCGGGATGCTTTGCACCTGTATCTTACACCTTTGGCAGGTCGAAAGCCCAAGTTCAGTTACCACAAAATACGCAAAAACGATAAAAGCGATACCGAAACGAGCCTGCCGGCCGTCTCCCAGGCAGCCGCTTTTGGGCGCACAAGCAAGTCATCTTTCGGCATCCATGAATTGCAGCCACAATAATCGCACCCAGGGTGGCTCCAGCTGCCAACAACAGGAGTCACAGAAATCCCCCGAGGAACAGCATGACGGAAAAAGAGAGCCCTCGCGACGACCGCCCTAGACTCATGGCAGATCGATCGTTTTGGGGCATGACGAGTACGCAGTTCTTGGGCGCATTCAACGACAACCTGTACAAGCAGCTGATGCTTCTTCTGGCGGTTCCCCTGGTGGCGGCTGAAGCGGCCGCCGGAGCTGGGGACGGACAGCCGCCGAGTGACATTCAAGGTTGGGCCACACTCGTCTTTTCTTTGCCTTTTGTCATCTTCAGCGGGTTTGCCGGCTATTTGTCGGACCGCTTCAGCAAGACGCCGATCATCATACTTTGCAAAGTAGGGGAGATTGGCGTCATGCTGCTCGGGCTGGCCGCATTCTACTTCTACGACCTCTTCGGTACGGCTGGAACGTGGGTGGTCCTGTTCTTGATGGGCACACAAAGTTCTTTTTTTGGACCGGGCAAGTATGGCGTGTTGCCTGAGTTGTTTCGTACCCGAGATCTACCGCGGGCCAACGGTATTATTTTGATGACCACCTTTCTGGCAATTATTTTTGGAACGGTTTTCGCCGGTGCACTCAAGGACTTGCTCGTGGGTGACGAAGGCGGTACGGCCCAGGGTCTGTGGCTCGGTCTGGTTGTCTGTGTCGGTATCGCGATTGCCGGCACGTTGACGTCGCTGATGGTGCGCAAAGTGCCGCCTGCCCAGCCGGGAATCAAGTTGACCGCTGACTGCTGGGCGGTTAGCCACGACGTCTACGAGATGCTACGAGCAGATCGCGTGCTGCTTAATGCGTTGCTCGTCTCTTGCGTATTCTGGCTCGTCTCCGGAATCGCCGTGCCGACGGTGAACCGACTTGGTTTGGGCCTGCTTGGCGTTGATGCGACGAAAACCAGCTTGCTCACCGCGTCGATCGGATTCGGGATCATGATTGGTGCGCTACTGGCCAGCCGGCTGTGTCGAGGCGGGCACGGGGATCGCCTGGTATCGGTTGGTCTATGGGGCATTCTCGGCAGTTTAATCGCGCTCGGGTTTTGGACGGCCGGCGGCAAGCACTTGCTCGGCTTTTCCGGCAGCATTATTGCCCTGATCACGATGGGAGTGTTTGCGGCGATCTACGCCATCCCGCTGCAGGTTTTCCTTCAAGATCGTCCGCCGTCGAATCTAAAAGGCCGCATGATTGCCACGATGAATCAGGCGAATTTCGTGGGCATCTTAATTTCAGGTCCGCTCTATCAGTTGTTCGAGGCGATCTCCACCGGCCTCGGCTGGCCGATCTCCAGCGTTTTTTGGATGATGGGCCTGCTCGTCCTTCCACTGGCAATCTTTTACCGACTCGACAGTCGCGCTGGACACGAAGTAGCCGCACCGAACAGCACGGCTAACTCCCGCCCGGCCGGCGACTAGCGCCCAAGTTGCTGCATGACTTCGCGTACGACGCGCTCAATGAAGTCATCGCTGGCAGGGCTGGTGGCACTGGGTGAGCCGGTGGCGTTGGCTGGAGCAATGTCGGGCAGCCATTGGCTCAACTCGCCCAGGATGCGTACCAGCTGCTCTTGAGTTTTTTGCGCGGTTTGTATTTGTTCCGGCGACAGAGGCTGTCGACTTTGTCCGAGATCCCAGCCGCGCGACAAGGCTCCCCGGCGAAAGCCCTCGGGAAACTCCGGCTGACCAATCATGGCGTCAAACAGGGGAAGCAACCGATATTGCAGTTGCATCGCGCGATCCCATTGACCGCGCTGCGCGGCTTCGTAGATCGCACGCGTCAACTCAGGCACAACGCCGCTGGTCGCATTGGTCCCTCCATTGCATCCGATCATCAACATCGGGGCCAGAGCGGCATCCCAACCGGTTAAGAAGGAAAACTCAGGTCGCTGCGAACGGACGGCTGCAATCATACGCATCATGTGCGGAATGTCTCCCGAACTATCTTTGATGCCAACGATGCGCGGACAATCCAATGCGAGTCGCCGCACGGTAGAGACATCAATGGGAGACGCAAAAAGAGGGATGTTGTAAAGCGTGACGTCGACTGAAACGTGGTCGGCAATCTCCTTGAAGTACTGATAGACCGCTTCCGGCCCCAGTTTGAAATAAAACGGTGCGACGATCGCCACCGCGCGCACTCCCAACGCACCGTAAGTATCGCAAGCGTCTATCGTCTCACGCACATTGGCTTCGGCCGCACCGGCCAGAATCGGAATTCGCTCTCCGACATGGGAGCAAAGGAGTTCAATGATTCTTCGTCGCTCCGGCGCCGTGAACCGGGTGAATTCGCCTGTCGAACCGTTGGGATACAGGCCATGCACGCCGCGCTCGATGAGCCAATCCACGTACGCACACAATTTGTCTTCGTCGACGCGTCCGCGCGCGTCGATGGGAGTGATGTTGGGAGTGTAGATGCCTTCCATCGGTTGGGACATATTAGGCCTGTTGTGCGTTGGAGTCAGATGCAGGGGCTTTGCGGGGGACGGTCCAGGTGGCAAGCCAATTCAGTTCGTCTGATTTTGGCTGCCGCCGACTTACTTCAATTCTAGGGCGCGTTCTGAAGCACCTGCGGATCCATGGGCGCCGAATAATCCCGCCAAACTGGACAATCATAACTGCTCGCTCGCCGAACTGCCATTCACGGTTGCCATGCTACGCCCTGAACCCTAAAGGTGCGGCAATCGGAAAATGGGCCAAACGCTACCTGGACCTCTCATGGCCGCCACCGCACGTGGCGCCGGCTTCCCGCACGCTCATCGCTCGGAGAGCTACGGTCCGGATTTTTTGTTTCTTTCCTGAACTTCAGTAGATCCCCAGGCTGACAGTCGAGAGCATCGCAAATCTTTGCCAGGGTCGTGAACCGAATCGCCTTTGCTCGGCCCGATTTCAAGATCGACAGATTCTGAGGCGTCATTCCGATGCGCTCGGCCAATTTGTTACCGCATCTTTCGCCAAGCGAGTTCGACATCGAGATTAACCAAACAATGAGCATACCAAAAGAACAACGCGCGACAGCCAATTACCAAGACGAGGAACGCAGTCAGACCGACTTTGTCCGAAATGGTGAGCTTCCCGTACCGAAGGTCTGCCTTGTCCACCACCAATTCTTGTATCGTTTGCAGTGATGCACAATGAGACGGCGCGCCCGACGTCGGCGGGAAACCGAACCGAGACAGACGACTCTCTCGGCTACGCAGGGAAAATCGGCACTCCATTGGGTGTCACAATCGTTGCGGCGTCGATCGTCAACGAACCGCTTACAGTCAAGAAGATAGCCGTCCCCAAATCGTTAGCCTCGGCTCGATTGAAAACGAAGAGGCTGGTTGAGACGTCCGCCGTACCGGAACCAACGAAAATACCTCCTCCGTTGCCGGCGGCCACATTAAATAGAAATACTACGCTAGTGACGGTCAGCTCACCTGAACTGGCAATCGCTCCTCCATTGGTCGCGGCGCGATTGCGGACGAACCCGCTGTCGCGGATCGTCAGTTTGCCGCCACCGTTGTCGATGGCTCCTCCGGCACTGGCTCCGGCCCGGTTGTCGAGAAACAGACTATCATCGATGCCGATTACAGAAATCCCGTTCGAGCCAATGGCCCCTCCACCACCGGCCGTCGCTTCGTTACGGAAAAACAAACTATCAGCGATCTGCAAATCGCTGCCCGACATGAACAGTGCTCCTCCCCCTAACATCGCAGTGTTTCCAAGCCATTGGCTGTCTTCGATCGTCGTTGTCGCATCGGATCCGAATAGACCGCCACCGGTGGCTGCGGCTGAGTTGTCCTGGAACCGGCTGGCAATCAGCGTCAACAGACTACCCTCATTGAAGATCGCTCCTCCTCTGCTACCGGTAGTATTTTCGGCAAACAGGCTATCCACTACGTCTGCCGTTGCGTTGCCCAGTACACTGACGGCTCCGCCGTCGCCAATGTCGACCGAGTTGCCAGTCAGTTGACTATCCTCGATGCGCAGGTCGCCACCAAAGTGAAAGATCGCTCCTCCGGCAAACCGCGTTGAATTTCCAGTCAGCCGGCCGCCGCTGATGTCGACTGAGGAACTACCCGCAGACCTCACCGCGCCGCCAGAACCCTCGGAACGATTTCCAGACATAGTGCTGTCATCGATCGTCGCCGTTGATCCGGCGGTCAGGAACAGGCCGCCTCCCCCACTACCGGCCGAATTGTCCTCAATCTGGCTGTCGACCACTGCCAGCTGGCCGCTGTTGCTGAAGATAGCGCCGCCGTTGTTACCAGTGGTGTTTTCAGCAAACAAACTATCCACGATATCTGCCGTGGCATTGCCTAATACACTGGCGGCTCCGCCATCGCCAATGTCGACCGAGTTGCCAGTCAGTTGACTATCCTCGATGCGCAGGTCGCCACCAAAGTGAAAGATCGCTCCACCGGCAAACCGCGTTGAATTTCCAGTCAGCCGGCTGCCGCTGATGTCGACTGAGGAACTACCCGTAGACCGCACCGCGCCGCCAGAACCCTCGGAACGATTTCCAGACAGAGTGCTGTCATCGATCGTCGCCATCGATCCGGTGGTCAGGAACAGGCCGCCTCCCGTGCTGCCGGACGAGTTGTCCAGAACCTGGCTCTCCTCCAACCACACTTGGCCTCCATCACTGTAGATAGCTCCGCCGGCGGCACTGGCCGTATTGTTGGAAAGCACGCTGCCGGAAATCGTGACCACCGAACCGGACGTTAAGCGGACGGCTCCGCCATCACCGGAAACGACGACATTGTCGCTCAGCTGGCTATCCTCGACCGTCAGGACTCCCGTATTGAATACGCCACCACCACCGAACTGCGCGGAGTTCCCGACAACGGTCGTCTCGGATAGCCACAGGGAGCCGGCGTTGAAAATGCCGCCTCCCACCGCCTCGGATCCACCGGTGATCTCAAGACCTTCTAACGTAACATCACTGGCGGCAGCCACAATCATCACGCGAAAGTTCAATCCGCCAGCGTCGATCACGGCCGGCCCGCTGTTGGCCACGATCTTCAGCGGGCCACTGGTATCATTGATCGACAGCTCCGATGACAGGGGAAATACGCCGGTAGGAAGCTCGACGGTATCAGCTCCCGGATTTCCCGCCACCACTGCGATCGCTTCGCGAAGACTGGTAACTCCATCCCCTGGGTCCACCACATCGTCGAACGTGTCCACGGCAACGACGGCCAACAAGCGCCGACTCTCCATGGCCTCTAACCGCAGTCTTCGCAATGGTTGTTTACGGTAACCGCTCTTTGCCTTGCGTGTGAGTCGCGTAACAATCTTTCGCGCTGACATGGATATCCCCATAAAAAATATTGGTTCGATGCGTCGGTTCAATCGTATAGAACTTCGATGATGACGTCGACCACGCGCGCCACTCCGCACACTGCTCACCCCCCGATAGCGACTTCGCAAGCGTGCCGTCCCGACATTGGTAGGCAGGTCCGCATTCCACGTTAGGCGCAGAATTTTATCACGCCTCCACGATGACCATTCGGTGACCCAAGGGAACAATAAGTGGCGACATATTGTTTCAGGTTACGGACGTTCCTGGAATCCGATGATTTACCGCCACCTAAAAATTCCGGGCTCTCTCACGAAATGAGTGGGTGAGTACCTGGTAATGTTGCGCGTCACACTTCGGCTCAGCTCGACAGAGGGGGCCGCCCTAACCGCCTCTGCCCTCAAAACGCAGGGCGAAGGGCTGACGCGGCGCGACGGCGGAGGGGCTCTATGGGGAGTGGATTGAGTACTATGTGGACTGAATTCAGGCACTGCAAATTCGAACCACCAAAAGTATGGCCTCAAAATGCAAAAGACCCAATGAAATATGGGACTTGCGGCCTTTCTAATGGAAAACGCCCCACCAATTCCGTGGACGAGGCGATTTTTTTTGTGGGAACTTTTGGATGAGTCCACAAGGTTTCATGTTAGGAAGCGTTCTTACTTGTGACACAAAAATGCCCCAACTTGTGTCAACTATCGGTCCGGGCTGTCCCCTGTAGGCAAACATTGGGGGCGGCTCCGGGCCGTCTTTTTGTCTCCGGCGATCCACTCCGGCGGCCAAAGCGTGCCCGCCAGATTCGTGAAGATAGACCTAGTGCTTTGTCAACACTAAAGATTTGGGTAAAGGGGGCAGGAGTCAATTGCCG
>JANQJJ010000262.1 GCA_028281725.1 Pirellulaceae bacterium
TGGGTCGGGTAAAGGGGTCAGGAGTCAATTGTGCACAGCACCCGAAGGGCCGTTCCGGCAATTGACTCCTAACCCCTTTACCCAAATCTTTAGTGTTGACAAAGCACTAGATTCTTTCGGCTCGGAAGCCTCTCTCTCGCCGGCTACCCTCCCTGAGCTCGTGCAGCTATTAAGTTGTTGTCAGGGTCGGGTTAGTTAGCAACCTCTCGAGTTAGCGAAAACTTGTCAGCGACACGGCCCGTCCAGAGTCAGCGCGCGAGGGCACTTGCAGGCTACAGCCATTGCGGTAGCCTTAGAAAGTGTTTCAAGATAGATTTCCCCCACCGGTTCGCCAACCCGCTGCGCGTGTGCCCGCTCGCCACGTCGCCTCACGTTTGCTTCCCGACGCCGCCGACCATAGGTTGCCTTGATGGATCCTCAGACTCTGATCGTCAGTGTGTTAGATTCTGGACTCGCTGTGGACGTATCCGGCAGCGATGCCGGCAAGGTTATCAATAACCTCTGTACGAACAACATCGCATCATTGGAGGTTGGGGAGGCCTGCGAGGCTTTCATCACCAACCTACGCGGCTGGTCCGTCGCGCATGTCGTCGTTGCCCGGTTCGATGACAGCATCCTGCTGGTAGGCCAACACGACGATCCAACCTATGTTTGTAACCATATTGACAAGTACATCATCAGTGAAGACGCACGCGTTGAGGATCAGTCCCAAGACGTCTCCCTGCTACTGATCGATAGCCCGCCGACCAACGACAGTTTCTCTCGCTTACGCACCGACTTGCTCGGTAGCGGATCGGCCGGCCAAGTCCAAATTGGCGGTGTCCGTGTGCGTGCAGCTGCTTTCGCTATGACCAGTGACAGGGCCGTCATCTTGTCCTGCCTGGCAGGCGAACGTCCGAAACTCGTCGGTGCGCTACACGCCCAGGGCTTCGAAGATTGGTCGGCAAGCGACCTGCAAAGACGGCGCATCAGCAACTTTTGGCCGCTCAGCGGAAAAGAGATCTTAGAAAAGACGATTCCGCAGGAACTCGACCGCGATGCGCGAGCCATCAGCTTTACCAAGGGATGTTATCTTGGCCAGGAGACGATCGCACGGCTGGACGCCCGTGGACAATTGCAGAAGAAACTTTGCTTGGTAGAAATCGCTTCGGCGCAGGTCCAGGCGGGAGACACATTGTCTAGCGGAGAAAAAGAGGTGGGACACTTGACGTCTGTTGCGGAGGTGGCAACAAGCGGCTCCGTCATCGGGCTAGCCTTTTTGCGACGTGGCAACTTCGCACCCGGTACAACGCTCCAATGTGCCGGTTCACCAGCGACCGTCTTGGAACGTGTTTCAAAGTAAACTGCCCTCACCGGCTCGCCGACCCGCTGTGCGTGTGCCCACTAGACGCGGAACTCGGCCTGCCGCCACTCTTGGCTCAACCCGGTCAATGTGCCCTGGTAAGCGCCTACCAACTCACAAGCCAAGTTTCCCGTGTAGGATCTGGACAGTCCCAATACGGACGTCGTGCAGCGCGGATTCACTTCGATCACATGCCACGATCCGGCGGTCGGCGAATAGATCAGATCGATGCCGACCCATCCAAGGACTCCGTCTCCAAGAGCGTCGAGCGCATTGTCTAACAACTCAGTGGGCCGCTGGCACTGCATTTCTCGGTCTGCAATCCGGCCGCCTCGATATTTGGGTTTCGGTCCGCCGGAAAACTCCTGCGTGACCAGTGGCATCCAGTGACGGTGGCCAGCGCGATCGACGATCGCCGAGCAACTCAGCGGTTGGCCATCGAGCCAGGGCTGGACCACGGCACTGGCAGGACTGCTCGGAAACTCGTCACTCGAAGACCCGGCCACCGCTCGGCTGCGCAGTTCGGGTTCCGACACCAGCTGCAGCCCCTCACAGCCCGCGCCATCGGTCGGTTTCACAACCCAGCGGGCTGGATCCGCGCGCTCAGGCGTCAGCCGGCTGGCTAACATCCATTCCTCGTCCAATCGAGACAGGCAACAGGTTGGCGGATGCGCGACCGAACGCTCGCCGAAACGCCCAGCGGCAACCAGTTTGTCCGACGCGGAGAGTAAAAAATCGCCAGTGCAGTTGACTAGGTCGACGTCGCCAGCACGAAGCGCCTCCAGCACTCCGGCGAGCAAGTGGTCGCATTCAGGCGCGATCACCAGCGCCACATCGCAGGCTTCGCCGAGTTGCAACCAGGCTGATGGAGGACTCGCGGAATCCTCCGCCGGGAAGACCGGCGTGAGCTGAGCCGCTTTCGCCAGACGCCTTTGCGTGTCTGCAGGCACCAACCGAGCATCGACAGCTGCCAATACGTCATGCCCACCCCGCTGCAAGCCGGTCGCCAGGCATTCGAGCATCGCGAGCCCTTCGGTTAGCAGGCCGCCAGGGATGTTCGCCGCTGCCTCGCGCGCCATGCCACCGCCACTAACCCACTCCAGTATCGCTATTCTCATTCGCTATCCAAACAACCCAGTTGCTAGCATTCGCTTGGCGAGTTGATTTATCGGCAGTTAACTTGAACGGGATTGAGCAATTTTGCCGATCTAGGGAAGTGGTCCGCCGCGCGATCAGTATAGAACAGCCAATCGATTATCAGGGTAGCAGGTCA
The DNA here is from genome assembly GCA_028281725.1 of Pirellulaceae bacterium. Lineage (GTDB taxonomy): Bacteria > Planctomycetota > Planctomycetia > Pirellulales > Pirellulaceae > Aureliella. Next base: position 2,616 of record JANQJJ010000262.1, read on the forward strand.
TGGAAGAGACGACATCCATTACGCTTCGACTGGAATCTTATCTCGTGCAACTATCGGAAATCAATCGACGCTGGAGCGAGTGGCTCACTGGCGGCGAAGAGGCGTTTATGCGCTCCGACATCGAGCATCTAGACGACCTGACTACGGGCGCAGGTGAGTTGATGGGCGAGTTGAATGACGTTCTAGCTGGTCGAGCTCAGCTGCTGGCCGACGCCAAACAGGCTGGGATGCCATCCTCTGACCTGCAATCGCTGGCACGGAGTTTGCCTGCCTGGCGGAGGCCGGAGCTGCGTGAGAGCGTGGCCAGGGCTCGGCAACAGCTGTCCAATTTGCGGAAACGACATGTTGCGACCTGGGTGCTAGTCAGCCACGGCCTGCAGTTCGCCAACGACACGATGCGGCTACTCACCGCCGGCACCTCCGAGCGCGACGTCTACGTTCAGAATCAGAAAGCGGATACTAGCGGCGGTCAGCTGCTCGACGCGAGTGTCTAACGTACGCATGTTATGGCCCGGTGACACCTAGAGGCTTCAGTCTATGTCCCTATTCGCGACGATTCAGCAATCTGCCAGCGCGCTTCAGGTCTCTGAACTGGGTCTGCAAGTCGCTGGAAACAACATCGCCAACGCCAATACACCGGGCTACATTCGACAGGAACTGATTCAAACTCCTGTGCCCGGCGTGAAGGTTGGCGATCTGATTCTAGGTTATGGCGTTCGAGCTACCGGTGTTATTCAGAAGCTCGATAACTTCGTCGTCGAGCGGTTACGGGAAACTCAAAGTAGCTTGTCCAGCAGCGAAGCACTCTCGGAAACATACGACCAGATGGAGGCGATCTTCAGCGAACTGTCTGACAACGATTTGAGCACGCGCATCGCCGACTTTTCGTCAAGTATCAACGACGTACTCAATCAGCCTGGGAATGACTCGCTCCGACGCCTAGTCATCGAACGCGGTAAATCACTTACCGGTGACATCCGCACGATCGGCCGAAGATTGGGGGAAATCAGCACGAATCTGAATCAGGAGATTCGAAATTCGGCCACCGAAATCAATCGGTTGACGGACCAGGTAGCCGAGTTGAATCTACGGATCGTCGAAATCGAGGGTGGCAAGACCAGCGGCAGCGATGCGGTTGGCCTGCGGGACGATCGTCTCCAAGTTCTTCAGGACCTGTCAAGAATCATCGACATCCGTGCTATTGAGCAACCCAGCGGCGCAGTGACGGTCTATGTCGGAGGTGAGTACTTGGTCGCCGACGGAATACAACGCGATGTAGCGCATGCACTCAACACGGATGGCCTGAATTCGGTGCCGGAAGTTCGAATCGCCGACACCGACTCGCCGCTGCTGGTCTCGGGGGGCAGACTGCATGGACTGTACGCGGCCCGCGATCATGCGGTCGCCGGCACGTTATCGGATCTAGACCAGTTTGCACGCGACCTGGTCACCCAGTTCAACCGAATTCACTCCCAGGGCCAGAACCTGGATGGGTTCAGCGAGCTGACGGGCAGCTTTACTGCCGACGATAGAACAGCGCCTCTGGATCTGAGCGGATTTCCCGTGCAGATCCAAAATGGTGAATTTGAGATTCAGGTCATTGACCAGGGAACCGGTCTGACCGAAACGCATAAGATCCGGATCAAGCTCACCGGCGGAACGGATGACACGTCCTTGGAGGATGTCCGTTCAGCCATCGACGCCATTTCGGGTCTGTCGGCGTCCATCTCCGCCGAAGGGAGACTCCGGCTCTCGACAGACACGCACCAGCTTCGGTTCTCATTTCAAAACGACTCGTCCGATTTTTTAGCTGCCGCTGGGCTCAATACGTTCTTCGTTGGCGATTCGGCCAGTACGATCGACCTCAACTCCGTCGTGGTCAACAATCCGCGGATGTTCGCCGGCAGCCTGTCAGGCGTCGGTGGTGGAACGGAGAACGCTCTACGACTGGCCGAGGCCTTCGATGCGCCGCTGGAACAACTCAATTCCCAATCCATCAAGCAGATTTACGAGAACATCGTGGTGCACACCACGCAGGATATCAATGTTCAGGCGAGTGTCTCCGAAGGACTCCGCAACTTCTATAAAACGCTCGAAGGCGAGCATCTGGCCATTTCCGGAGTCAACCTGGACGAAGAGGCTGTCAAAATGATTTTTTACCAACGCGCGTTTCAGGCTAGCAGCCGCCTGATTCAGGCTTCCAGCGAAATGCTTGAAATCCTGGTCAACTTGTAATCAATTCGAAAACACGGACATTGGCGTTAAGCAAAAGAGATGAGTACTTTTTACCCGGTAGTCAATGGACGATCGACGGCGCAGCTGAGCACGTCTCGTTTGCTATTTCAGATTCACACCGACCAGAGTGCCATTGATGCCTTGCAGACTCAGCTCAGCACCGGTCGCAGGATCACCAAGGCCAGTCAAGACCCGGCCGCCGCTATTCGCGGCCTGGCCGCCCAACGGCAGCTGGAGTACAAGTCCCAAGTTGACGTGAATCTGAAAAACGCGGACAGCATACTCTCGGTCACTGAATCCACACTATCGCAAGCCCAGGCGATTCTCAACAAGATTCGAGGGATTGCCGTCCAGGCGGCCGGCACCACCTATTCCGAGGACGAAAGGCGATCCTTCGTAACGGAAATCCAGACCGCCACCCAACGACTCGCTGACCTGGGCAACACCAAGTTCCGAGATCAATTTCTTTTCTCGGGCTCGGATGTACTCAACTCGCCCTTCAGCTTCGCCAAGGGCACCATCCGGTTCAGTGGCAACGCGGAGGAACTCCAGACCATCTCGGACTTTGGTGCCACCGTGGCTGCCAACGTAACTGCCAACGACGCCTTTGGAGTAACTTCGACCAAGGTGGTCGGCACGGTCGATTTG
>JANQJJ010000299.1 GCA_028281725.1 Pirellulaceae bacterium
CTCCGACGCGGTCTCCAAAGGGTCAGCCCCCTTTTTCGGGCAGGCTGCGAGGGCGTTTAGTCGTGTTTAACGAGGGAGTCGGTACGTTGATGAGCTTGAGATTTCTGCTGCTGGCACTGCTGGTCGTCCCATCACCCTTGTTCGCCGGAGAACTCCGCATCGGAACATTTGAAATCGACGCAACTCCTGAAGTCGGCAGTCCGCTGGCTTATGATCCGATGAAAGAGGCGACCGAACCGCTTAGCTGCAAAGGCATCGTCATTCTAGGCGACGAAGCACCGGTGGTTTTGTGCGCAGTCGACTGGCTGGGAATTGCCAACCAGGCTAATGAGACGTTTTGTGAAAGCCTGGCCCAGGCAGTCGGAACGTCGGTCGATCGCGTCGTGGTTCACACGTTGCATCAACATGACGCGCCGCGATGTGATTTGACGTCCGCCAAAATTCTTGACGAAGTTGGGCACGCGAGCGTCCACTTTGACGTGCCGTTTATCCAAGACGTGATCCAGCGAGCCGGCCAGGCGGCAGAGGCGGCTAAGGCTTCGGTCGTATCGGTCACATCCATCAGTGTTGGGCAGGCTCATGTCCACGATGTCGCTTCCAACCGGCGGATGCTCGGGCCCGACGGTCGAGTGCATACGACGCGCTATACCGCTTGCAAAGATCCGAAGATACGCGCCCTACCGACCGGAGTGATTGATCCCTACTTGCGAACGATCGTGTTCAACGGAAACACCGGTCCGATAGCGGCTCTGACCTTCTACGCGACGCATCCGCAGAGTTACTATCGTACCGGTGGCGCCAACCCGGATTTTCCCGGTATGGCTCGCAATAGTCGGCAGACCCAAACCGGCGTGTTCCACCTGCATTTCAACGGCGCCGGCGGCAATATTGGTGCCGGCAAATTCAATGACGGAGCGCGGGAAAATCGCCAGATTCTGGCCGATAAGGTCTCGGCGGCCATGCGTAAGGCTTGGGACGCGCGGCAGGAGCAGGCGATAGCGGCTGCCGATGTGGCTTGGGCAGCGACGAAGGTCAGCCTGCCGGTTGCCGAGCATTTGATTGAAGGGAGTCTGGTGAAGCTGGTCGCCGATTCGTCGGCCCAGCCTGCGATCCGTCTGAATGCGGCCAAGAAGCTCGCTTTTCTCAGACGGATGAACGCCGGGAAACAGGTGCCGGTTTCCCGTCTCAAACTGGGCGACAACTACATTCTATTCATGCCCGGAGAATTGTTTGTGGAGTACCAGCTGGCGTCGCAGGCTATGAAGCCTGACTCCAACGTCTTGATGGCCGCTTACGGAGAATATGCAACCGGCTATATCGGAACGCGTACGGCCTATCCGCAAGGTGGTTACGAAGTCAGTGAACGTGCCAGCTACGTTTCTCCCGATGCTGAAGCGGTCTTGCTGGCGGCGATGCGGCAATTGCTGGGCGTGCCCAAAAGTCGAGTGTTAGCGAGCGATTTTACCGACACCCGGGGCGAGCTTCCCAATTAAGGGAGCATGCAGCCAGTCATTGTCTGACCAGCGAGCGGGAATCCGGCACCCGGCGCGACGGAAAATCCTAGAGACGCATGCTGGCCAGCCGAGCTAGAAATCCTTCCCAGCGGGCGAATAGTTGGCTGGCAGGTACATCAAACTGCAGACGCTCGATGGTCAGCCAATCCATCCACTGGGCGGCTGAAAGGAGCGTGGCGACTCGATCCAGCAACCCCACCCGGTCGGGATCCAGCGTACTGCCGGATTCTTCGCGGTAGTACTGCAGCCCCGAAGTCCATCGCTGCTGGTCATCCGGTTCCAGCGATCCGAGTAGTCTGGCCACATCGGTTGCAGGTTCATCAACTCGCACCGCCCCGTAGTCGACGATGCCGGTCACGGTATTTTCGGAGAACAGAATGTGGTCGCTCCATACGTCTCGCAGCACCGGATGTATCTGGACCCTCTGGCGTGAGGCTTCTTGCAGGCATGATTGCAGGCGCGGCGCCGAACTTTTGAGATGGAACACCGTGTCTCGGATCAGGGCAGCTTCGAGGCGATTGCTGGCGTAGGAAGCGAAATGATCTGCCAACAGGCCGGTTTGTTGCCAGTGCCGAAGCCGCTCGATACGGTCGACCACCGTTGGGCTTGGGGCGACGCACGCCTGCGATGACCAGGCTCGATGAAGCTGAGCCAAGGCGTGCATGGCGTTCCTCAGACGCTCGTCGGACCGCGCCTGCAAATAGTCGGCTGAGCCCGGGAGCCAACTGCTTAGTTCCCAAAGTCGGTCACTAGCCACCGCAATGGTCTGGCCATCGCGGGTAGAATAGAGTTCCGGCACAAATAAGATTCCGGCTCGACGCGCTCGGACCATCGCTTGGTGGATCTGCGATAGACCATCGCGACTAGGATGAGTTGGCGGCCATGCGCGGAGGCATGCCGGGCCGTGGCACGAAATGCCTTGCCAGACTTGGGCTCCTGAGAGACCGCCGGTTATGCTGCGGAGCGAATGGACTCGGTGAGGCGCCAGCAGCTGGTGCCGGACGGGTTCTGGGATACGATCTGGTTCCACTCGGTTTTTCAACTGCTGTGGGAATCTAGTTATAGGAAAGATCACACAACATGATATTCATTGGAACGATGGAGTGGGCCAGTACTCGAATGCGAGGAACTTTCATTTGCCCGAATTGCGATCATAGCGAGAATTTTCGTCTTCGCGCCTCAAGGCCTTTTCTGACACTGTATTTTATACCGGTGTTGCCGATCGGAGCGTTACAGGAGTACGTGCAGTGCAGTCGCTGCAAGAATGCGTTTGAGACTGCCGTTTTGAGCAACCGAATGATGCCCTCCCCCTCATCGTCGGCTGTGGAAAATGCAGGCCAGAAGGAGGTTCCGTTGGAGGAAGATTTGCTCAAGACGATCGCATTGATGATGGTGGAAGATGGTCATGTGACTGAGGACGAGATACGCGTTGCCCGGCGACTGTATGAGAACATGGTCGAGAGCAGTCTATCTCGCGAGCAACTCGGTATCGCCTGTTCTCAGGTTCGACTGCATCGACTCAACACGCTGAGCTTCTTGGCGACCGTCGCTGAGCGAAGAACGCATGAAGAGAAGTTGTTGTTGGTGCAGGCCATGTTTGGAGTGGCCGGGGCGGATGGCGAGATTACGCCCGGACGATTGCAGTCGCTCGTCAAAGCGCAGAATGTCCTTCAGTTGGACGAGTCCGAATTCCAGATGGCTGTTGGCGCCACCAGCCAGTGGTTAGCATGAGTCGCCGGAAAGTCGGGCCGGCGGTGCTCGGGCCGGCCGTACTCGGGGCGTCCAGACACTTTCAGTTCCTCCACACCAGTTCTAACCACCGGTTGGGTAGTCCGCGCTTTCGCCATCTCAATCACGCGAAACGTGGGTGGACCGGCTTGGATTGCTCCGACCGTTCCCCGATGTTGGCACGTCCCCGAAATCCCGCTTGCGGGAACTAGTGCAAGTTGCACACCCTCATAGCCTGTACTACCAACGGTTTCCAACGTGAACTCGCTGCAAACTGGCTACACCAAAAGTAAAAATGCCCTAAACGTTCGAATCCGAGGTTTCCAGTGGTTTCCGGCCGCGAACAGCAAGAATACGGGACAGTTTCTTGGGGTTGAGCGGCTTGACTAAATGTTCGTCGAAGCCGGACTCGTAGGCCGCTTCGATGTCGGCCGGTTGTCCATACCCGGTCAGCGCCACCAGATACGTATCATGGTCGCCGAGACTCTTTCGCAGTTGCTGAGCCAACTCGTAGCCATCAATGCCTGGCAGGCCGATGTCAATCAACGCGATGTCCGGCTGAAACTGTTCGATCATCGTCAATCCCCGGGATCCGTTGTCCGCCTCGTGAACTTCATACCCCTCCAATTCCAGGAGACAACGCAGCATAATGCGGGCATCCTCCTGGTCTTCGACGATGACGATACGTCCACTTTCACCAGGTGAAGTCGGTCTTGGCTCTTGGGGCTGATCATCCGCGATGGATTCACTGGAACTCAGAGTGTAACGTGGCAGGCGAATTTCGAAGCTGCTTCCTTTTCCCACTCCGTCGCTCTTGACGGCCACGCGACCGTTATGCATTTCGACGATGGAGCGCACCAGGGTCAATCCAATTCCCATACCTCCATTGGACCGGTCCAACGTGTGATCCGACTGAACAAACAGATCGAAGATGGACTCCAGGTCGTCGGAGGGGATCCCCACGCCGCTGTCCTTGACGAGAATCACGATCTCACCTTGATCGGCTTTCGCCTCCAGTGAGACCTCTCCTCCACCCGGAGTGTACCTGGCAGCGTTGACCAACAGGTTGCACAGCGCCTGCTGCAGTCGCGCTTCATCGCCGAATACCCGCATGGGTTCGCTAGGTACGTTCCTGACAAAATGCAGGTCTCTGGATTCGACCAGTGGACCAACGGCATCGATCGTATTTTCAATGATGGTTTGCAGGTTGGTCGGCTGCATGTGCAGCTCGATTTTGTTCTGGGTAACGCGAGATACGTCCAGCAGGTCATCCAGCAGCCGCGACATCTGGTGTCCCTGCCGCCGCACCACGTTGATCGCGCTGCGAATCGCGATCTCTTCCACTTTTTTTCGATGCATCACTTCCGTTGCGTTAAGAATCGCTCCCAGCGGGTTGCGTAACTCGTGCGACAACATGGCGAGAAATTCGTCCCGCCGGCGGACGGCCTGCGCCAGTTGTTGTTGGGCCTGCTTGACCGGTGTGATGTCGATCAGGGTTAACACAACACCATCGACCTTCTTCGTCTTCGTCCGGTAGGGCAGGATGCGTAGATAAAGCCACTTGCCCTGTCGATCCTGCACCTCTCTCTCGCGCGGACGTTCGTTTTTAACTACGGCCTTGAGATCATTTAGCAAGTCAGGATGTTTGATGTTGTGGGCAAAGCTGTTGATCGGTCGTCCGAGGTCCTGCGGCAACAAGTGGAATTCCTGGCCAATCTGGGGCGTAAACTTGCGAATCGCCAACTCTCGATCGAGAAAAATCGTTCCGACCTCCGTGCTGTCGAGCAGATTATCCATGTCGCTGGTCAGCTCGGACAGTTCGCCGATCTTTTTCTGATACTCCGCGTTGACTGTATAAAGTTCCTCGTTGACCGATTGCAGTTCCTCGTTCGTGCTTTGCAGCTCCTCATTGGCGGCAACGAGTTCTTCATTGGTTGCCTGCATCTCTTCATTGCTGGTTTCCAGCTCTTCGATGGTTGCCTGCAGGTTCTCCTTGGAGTAACGGAGTTCGCCCTCCAACAGGTCAATTCGGTCGGCAGACATTTGGCGCATGTCTTCGTCTACAGGCTCGCCGGCTGCCGCGCCGGTTTCGACCGAGGGGAGCTCAATCTCTTCGATGCGGATCAATAACTGGGCTATGGGCGAATGGGGATTGGCGATTGGCTCGACCGTGACGCGTAACTTCCGTTCGTCCGACTCCTCATCCAGGCGAACGCCGGTGTAACTGACCGAGGACTGGTCACGCAGAACCCGCTGCACGGCCCCGGTCACCGCGTTGCGCAGTTCCCGATCGAACATGTTCAGCACATCATTCGTGGGGCGGCCCGACTTCATTTTCAAGAATCTCTCGGCACCCCCAAACGCATGGAGCAACTCGCGTTTTTCGTTGATCAACAGCCCTGGAGGCATGTACCGGTCGAGCATCGCGTCATACGCTCCGACTAGCGCGGCGTCTGGCTGGGCCGTCGGCGAAACAGTCGCTGGATTGTAGGTATGTCGCGCCGGGAGCAGGGTCTTACCCATGGGCAATTCCATGTCGCTGGGCAAGCGTACTTCCCGGCTTTTGCGATAGATTTTCCAATGCCCATCGATGACATCCAGCTCGTCGAGTAGCTCACCTGGGGTTTCACTCGGGCCGAGGAAGAGCCAACCACCGGTTTTCAGCCCAAAATGAAACAACGACAGCGCTTTTCGCTGAGCGCGGGGCTGAAAGTAGATCAGCAGATTGCGGCATGTGATCAGGTCTAACTTGGTAAATGGGGCGTCGCAGATCACGTTGTGCGTCGCAAAGACGATCATTTGGCGGAGGTCTTGCACCACGTGATAGCCATCACGCTTTTTGTCGAAATAGCGAGCCAGGCGTTCAGGCGCTACATCGGCCAAAGCTTCCTCGCTATAGACCCCCGCTCCGGCATAATCTAAAGAGGCCCGGTGGACATCGGTGGCAAAGATCTTCACATTGACCGGACGAGCTGCGCTCTCCAGTTGCTCGTGGACCAAGATGGCCAGCGAGTAGACCTCCTCGCCGGTCGCGCATCCGGCAACCCAGATTCGAATTTCTTCCTCACCTGCCCCCTTTCGAACCAAGTCGGGAATCACTTCCGATTCCAGTTTTACGAACGCATCGCGATCGCGAAAAAATCGCGTCACTCCGATCAACAGGTCCCTGTACAGGGCGTTCAGTTCGTCGTGATCGACTTGCAGTCTCTCTACGTACTCTTCTAGTGTGTAGGCCCCGATCATCGAAAGTCGGCGTTGGATTCGTCGGCTGACCGTATTCGGTTTGTAGTGCGAAAAGTCGATCCCCCACTGATCATTCAACAGTTTGAAGACCATATCAATGGCTTCCGACGGGGCCTGCTCGGCACTGGCAACTGGCTCACTGAGGGGCGAGCGCGATCTGTAATCGACTAGAGCGGATGGGATGCCATCTGAAGGCAGGATCTGATCGACCACGCCGGTCTCCAAAGCGGCTTGCGGCATGCCGTCAAACTTAGCGGTCTCTCTCGTTTCGCAAATCACCAAACCACCAGAGCTATGAATATCACAGATGCCACGGGAACCGTCGCTGCCGGTGCCGGACAGGATGATCCCAATGGCTCGTTTCCCGGCATCCTGCGCCAGAGAGCGGAAAAAGCGATCGATAGGCATCGCCAACGGCTGCTTCGGGTCTTTGTCCGTGAGCAATAAGCGACCGCCGGCTACGATCATCTCTTTCTTCGGCGGGATCAGGTAAATCGAGTTGGCTTCCACCTGCATGCCCTCTTCGGCGCGATAGATCGGCAGCCGGGTGTACCTTGCCAACAGCTCATCCATCAAGCTCTTGAAGTCCGGCGATAGATGCTGGATGACAACAAAAGCCATGCCCGTGTCATGAGGCATCGCAGTAAAGAATCTTTCAAGAGACTCCAGTCCACCGGCTGATGCCCCGATGCCGACGATGTACTCAGGCCCTTGCAAAGGGCCATCTGCCGCCGATGCTTCAGCAAGAAATTTACGATCGTCTTGGTCGTCACCATTGCGCTGGTCATTCATTGTGTGCTCCCAGGGAACGATAGCGTTGTCCTGCGGAAGCGTCACCGACTTTCACTCAGCTTGCCGGAAAAACGCGACCGTTCCAGGGCCGAGCAAGGCGCGTGCCGGGCAAGATGGGCTTAAGGTGGGGTATTTGCGTCTTTTGGGCCAA
>JANQJJ010000339.1 GCA_028281725.1 Pirellulaceae bacterium
GGCCATGCCGCCCAGGTCGCCGATGTTTTCTCCGAGCGTGAACTGACCGTTGACCGTCATGTCTGCAAACGGTTTGTAGCCGTTGTATTGCTCCACCAACTGCGCCGCCCGGCGTTCGAATTCATCTCGATCATCCTGACTCCACCACATACGCAAATTGCCGTTCCCATCGTATTGGCTGCCTCGGTCGTCGAAGCCATGGCTGATCTCATGACCAATCACCGCGCCAATACCGCCATAGTTCACCGCGTCATCGGCTTCCATGTTGAAGAAAGGAGGCTGCAAGATTGCGGCGGGAAACACGATTTCATTCATCAGCGGGTTGTAGTACGCATTGATCGTTTGCGGTGTCATGAACCACTCGTTGCGATCGATCGGTCCGCCGAGTTTGTCAAGCTGCCGCTGGTACTCTACGGCGGAAGCTCGCAAGTAGTTGCCGACCAGATCGTCCGGCCGGATGACCAGCTTCGAGTAGTCTTTCCACTCGTCTGGGTAACCGATTTTAGTCGTGAATTTTGATAGTTTGTCGTGTGCCTCTTTCTTCGTGGCGGGGCTCATCCAATCCAGGCTGACAATTCGTTTGGCGAACGCCTTCTTCAGGTTGCCGACCAGGTCGTTCATCCGCGCTTTGGCTTCGGGCGGGAAATGTTTTTCGACATACAGCTTGCCGACGATTTCTCCCAGAATGCCGTTGCAAGCCTCGACACCGCGCCGCCACAGTGGTTTCTGTTCCTCGACACCACTCAGAGCGGTCGAATGGAACTGGAAGTATCGCTTCTCTATGTCTTCACTCAACTCGGAAGCTACCGCGTCGATCGCTTGGAACGTGTAATAATCTTTCCAGGTTTCGAGCGGGACATCTTTCAGCAATGCGTTCAGACCGTCCAGATAGTCGGGTTGGCGAACAATGAACTCATTCTGCTGCTCAATGCCGCATTCAGCAATAAAGGTGCCCATCGCAAAGCCGTCCAGGGCCGCGGCCAGGCTTTCTCTCGAGAATTTGTTGTAAGTTTTGACCGGGTCGCGATTCTGTATGCGGTCCCAATGGAGCTTGGCGAGCTGGGTCTCGAGGGCCACAATCTCAGCGGCGGCATCGGAGGGGCTGGCGTGACCAAATGTTGCTAGCATGTCGCGCACATAGGCTTCCAAGTCTCTCAGAGCCCGTTTGTACTGAGGTTTGTCTTCGAGATAGTAGTCACGATCTGGGAGCGTGATCCCACTTTGGGTGACGTAAACGGTGTACTGATCGCTCTGCTTGGCATCGGGCGAGATGAAGCAGGCAAACGCGCCGACGATTCCCTTGCGAAACAGGCTGGCGGCCATCTTAGCCATGCCCTCCGCATCCTGGACAGCGGCAATTTCATCAAGAATGCCTTGAACGGGCCGAGTGCCCAGTTTGTTGCGCAATGCGACGTTGGTATAGCTGCGGAAAAAATCGCCCACCTTCTGGCTGTCGCTGCCCGCAGGAGCCTCCTTGTCTTCGGCGGCCTCCTCGATCAGGCTGCGTATGGCTTCTTTCACCTCGTCGTCGATCACCGAGAACGAGCCATAGTTCGATCGATCTGCCGGGATCTCCGTGTTCTTCAGCCAGCCTTCATTGACATACTCGTAGAAGTCGTCACCAGGTTTTAGATTCGAGCTGGTGTACTGGAGTTCGATCCCTGACTTGAGCTCGGCAGGAACCGGATCAGCGGCACAGAGCAGCGCGTCCATCGTTCCTACCAGGAGTAGGAGCGTTAAGCAAAATCGCATCGTTTTGTCCTTTGGCGCTGAAGGATTTGAGGCGAATGATATGAAATTCGTTCGTTGCCAGCCACCGCCATTACAACTGGGAATAGGATTTGGGAATCCAATCACTTTTGTGAATCTTGCTGACGGTGCCTTTGTACTTTGGGACAGCGCTGAGTACTTTCCAATCAGGGTGGCTGCGGAAGTTATCCCAGCCAGCCTTTCGCGCCTGATCGTTGTCATAGACCGTCATATAAGTCAGGTTGGGCATTTTGTCTCCGATTAACGCTTGTCCCATGAAGACAGGCATGATGTGGCTATCGAGAAAGATGGGAACCTCACCAGCATTGAACATCTCTACTTTCAATTCTCCCAAGTTCTCTGTCGGGCTCTCATAGACTCGCAATTCGAACAACCTGTCTTTACCGTCTTTCTTTTGCTGTGGGACGGCTACCTGCGGCCAGCAGTCAAACGACAGGAGGAGTTCGCTTTGGATGCGTTTGACAACCGGTTGCTTGGCGGGCGTACTCAGGTAGTCGGCAGCCGCGCGGCTGAATTCTTCGTCATCGGCCAGTTTGGCGGTGGCACGCGTTACGGTTTCAACGTCGGGACCGGGGAGCAGCAGCATCACCTGAATCGAACCGTCTTCGGCCTCCGAGGCTTGATCAAATGCGCCGATAGGACCGATCCCCTGTCGAGCTAACGCGGGCAACAAGGCCTTTTCCAGGTAACCATCGAGCTTCTCTTCTGCAGCACCGTCTACCAAGGTATAAGTGCGAAGTTCCAGAACCTGCTTGTCTTGTGCTGTCGCCGTCATTTGCAAGAAGATACCGAATAACAAGGGGAGTGCGATTCGACGAAACATGAGAGTTACCTCGATAACAATAAAAAGCGTAAAGGAAATCGGCTCGCTGGCCGTGGTTTGACTGATCGCCGCCGGTCGCGCCGATTGGCGACGTTCCACGGCTGGAAGTTCATCAAAGTAATCGGGTGTCCGGGTTTGGTTTTTCGGGCAGGCCTGCGGAAACGAGGGTCCGAGTCCTTGCCGCAATCACCGCTTCCCACCGAGCTCTCGGGTTGGACGACACCTCAGCCCCGGAGCGGCCGGCGAAGGTCAGCTACCTCAAGGTTAGGTTACGGCGTGTTATCATACACGGTTTGTCTCGGAAGATGCTCCTGGTCTGCAGGGCAGCCTTACTAAAATCGCTCTGAAACGCACGCTCCGGACTGTCGGCGGGCTACGGAGTGTGGTGGTGACTGAGGAATGTATCGTAGGAGGTTAGGCGTGGCGCGGGAAAAGCCGAAGAGTCGAGCAACGTCGAGGGCTGGAGAAGCTCGCCCGGAGGGCTGGCGAAATCAGCTATACGTGATCATTTTTGAAGCAGACACCAGGGCAGGGCAGTTGTTTGATATTGTCCTGTTGATGGCAATCGTTCTAAGTATTGTCGTCGTGAGCTTGGAAACGGTCCAGGACGTCAACGACAGGTGGTCTGCTTTACTGAGCACTCTGGAATGGGGCCTCACGCTATTGTTCACGGCGGAGTACATCGCGCGACTGAGCTGCGTCCAGCGACCGCTGAAGTACGCTGTCAGCTTCTTTGGCATCATTGATCTGCTGGCCTGCCTGCCACTGTATCTGGCGCTATTCAGTTTCGAATCGCAATCCTTGATGATCGTTCGCAGTATTCGGCTGTTGCGAGTGTTCCGCGTTCTCAAGATGATGCGTATGCTCAGCGAAGCGAACGATTTGTATAGCGCCGTTTGGAAGTCGCGCGACAAAATTTTTGTGTTTCTGGCCACGGTCCTAGTCGCGGTTACGATTAGTGGAACATTAATGTACCACGTGGAACGCACGGGATTCGGAGCGGAGCAACCAATCGCTGAGAGTCAATTCACCTCCATCCCACAGGCGATGTATTGGGCGATCGTTACCATGACCACGGTGGGCTATGGAGATGTTGTTCCGCAGACAGCCGTTGGGAAGCTGATTTCCGCGGCCTTAATTCTACTGGGCTACAGTTTGATTATCGTTCCCACCGGGTTTGTCTCAGCGGAGTTTCGTGCCCAGAAGCACGGCAAGGGGTTTTCCACTCGGACATGTCCTCACTGCTTGCGCGAAGGCCATTCGCCCGACGCGAGCTACTGCGATGTTTGTGGGGAGAGGTTGGTGTCGTGAGATACGCCGAAGCACGGCTTAGAGACTGGTGCTTTGTCAACACTAAAGATTTGGGTAAAGGGGGCAGGAGTCAATTGTGCGCAGCACCCGAAGGGCCGCTGGCGGCAATTGACTCCTGACCCCTTTACCCGACCCCGGCGCAGTGCCGAATGGGCAAACCAATTCGATCTCTGCTTAGGATATCGATGAGCTAGCGTGAATTCGTTTAAGCCAGCGGATCGGATAGAGGGCGACAACTAGAAAGAACCCCAGGCGAAGTGCATTGTCGATATGCAGCCGAACGTGAGGTTGCCCAAGTACGATGGGAGTCGCGCCGGAGGATTCGTCTGGCAACTCGCCAAGCTGCGTTGGACTAGTAGTCGCCGGCGGATGGATCTGAAAGGTGCGGTCGTCCATTACGGCCAGGCGTCCTCGATAACTCGACACAAAAAAGCCGGGCTTCCAGAAGCCTTCGCCCAGCTCAGGAGTTCGCTGAAACAGTTCCCACTTGCTGGCCGGGAAACTCGTGGGCTCCAGCCAGTTCGTTAGGGCCTGTTCATGCTCAACGATTAGCAGATCCTCGTCGGCTGGTCCGCGCATCGCGTGGATCGACGTCGACGTTACGTCGTCATCATGCTGCGGGTAATAGGTTCGATAGTGCCACGGACGATACTGCGCCAGCAAGAGGTTGTTGGGTCCATTCCATGGTTCATCCCATCGATACGCGGCTGCCAGCTTATCCTCACCGAGTTGAGGCAGAATAAGAGCCCGCCAGCTATGCATGGGATTTCCCGAGTCGTCATAGATGATCGAAGGAGGCGGCGCGCCATGCTGAAGTTCATAGGCGCGCATCGCACGGGCAACCATTTTCATGGAGATCTCGGCATGCCGCATCGGATCCGAATCGCTGCTGGCCGGCATGAGAAGGCCGACGAGAATACCGGCGATCATCATGACGACCAGCAGCTCCATTCTAGTAAATCCGGCTCGATCCGATGAAGTTGCGGCGGGTGAGACACGGAGAGTCTGCTCCCGAGAAACGCTCTCGGATATGCAGTTTGATTCTCGTTGCGCTCCCAAAAGGATTTGCCACCAGACGAGTAGGATAAATGCTGAGACGGGTAACCCAAGCATCCCGAAAAGCGCCGTTGACGCGGCACACAGGGACATCGCATAGAACAGGTGCGCAGCCGTCAAACGGACGTTAGAGGCTTGCATGATACGCCTCCTACGCATAACCACGTTGCGACCGCCTTTGTGAATCGACAAACGTGACAGATTAGAAACAGAAAAGATTTTAACGACCCGTTCGGGTCAACGCCTTCGACTATTTTACTTGGAGTCGGTCGAGAAGTCTCCAGAATTCCGGTGCGCCAGACACGGTTCAGGTGGTTACTCAGAACTACTTTGTGAAAACTGTAACTAGTGTTGACAAAGCACTAGGCTCTGTCCCTGCTTGTCTTTTATGGGCCGCATAGTCCTTTTAACCGGCAAAATCCGAGCAGGGCAGAGATCGTTTGGCAGCCCTACTTGGCCGATTCCAGCAGTGCCAACAGGTCCGCCAATTCCTGGTCGGTTAGCTGCTCTCGGATGCCGCTAGGCATGATCGAAACCAGACTGGGCTCCTGCAACTCAATATCCTCAGTTTGCACGATGACCGATTTGTCAGCAGAAAGCTGCAATTCGAACCTGCCTGCATCCAAGTGACGTTTTAGCAGTCCGTTGTACACGTGCCCAGCCTTCGTCAGCACCTTCATCGGTTGATAGCTCTGTTCCAGCCTGGAGTTGGGAAACAGGATCGCCTCGAGCAACGCGCGGCGAGTCCGGCTCTTGCCAATCCGCGTCAACTCCGGGCCAATTCTACCGCCGACATATCCCATCTGATGGCAAGCGCTGCAAGCCGCTTTGTTGCTGCGGAATACTTGCAATCCGCGTAGCGGATCCCCAGCCGGCAAACTGGCGAGCGTCGTCTCCGTTTGCAAGTCAATGTCAGCGGATGGTTGCTGAAGCTGTTCGCTCGTTTGCTGAGCGAGCGTCTTCAGCTCCGGCCCGCGATTTCGATACATGTTGTCGAGTTGATTCAGTGGCAAAGTCCTAGCCGTAGGCAACTGGGCAAGCATTTCCAGCAGCCGAACGTCGAGGGCATCGACCTGGGCGGAGCTGATGGCCTCAATCGCCGGCTGGAGATCTCTCGCAACCAGTTGGGGAACCTGCTCCAACACGCGTTCAGCCTGTCGTGCTGATAGCTCGACGTGCGATAGTGCGCGGAGTTGTCCTGATTCGACGAGGTCAGAAACGAGCTGATCATCCGGTAGTCGCTCACCCGGTGGCAGCGCCTGGGCCAATCTCGCCCGAGTGTCTAAATTGTCCGAGCCGCTCAGTAGCTGATGCATGGTTTCGACAATCGGCCCGCATGACGCGGCTGAGAGATCGAAGTCGGCGAGCAGCTGGGCAACCTCCGCAGGTGAATCCCGGAGCCAATCATTGACCGGGTCGACCCAAGTTGCCGGCAGGGGAGCCGGGGAGAATCCGGCCAGGAGCGTGATCAGCCTGCCATCTTGGGTGGGGGCGCCGCGATCGACGATCCAGCGGCGAACCAACGCTTCGGTGGCTGGCTGGCCTTTCCAGGCGATCGCGATCGACCCGAGGAGCTCGGCCAGATGGTCTGAGGGCTGGGACTTCCACAGCGCGTCGATGGTCCTGATCGCCTGTTCAGACCATTCCGGGCGCTGGCAAAGGATCTCGCAGGCGACTCGGCTCAATTCGGAAGATTCTGACTGAAGCGCTCTTAGAGCCTGTTCGGCCGTCAGGTGGTCACCACCGTCCAATTGATTGAGTGCCAGCATGGCGCTGCGTTGCTGATGGGACGACTTGCTGGTCAGGAACGCTGCCAGTGGCTCGGCAGCACCTATCTCGATCATCGCATAGAGCCGAGAGTGTTCCAGGACGCGATCCGGCTGGCGATCGTGTTCGTCCTGCAGCAAAGCATCCATGGCGCTTCCATCATCGATTCTGCCTAGCGCTTCTGCAGCAACCCGCATGATTTGGGGTGGATGGGAACTGGCCAGACGTTTGAGCGCCGCCCGGGCGGGCTGGAAGCGATGGAGCGAAACGACATGGCAGGCCGCCTGGATCAGGGAGGGATGATCCGCATCGAGGGCCTCGGCCGAGCAAGCTAGAGTCTGGTTGGTGCCGATGGTGCAAAGTGCCCATAGGGCCCGCAGTCGTCGGTCGAGTTGCGCGGACTGATCATGGAGCACTTGACCGAGCAGTTCGACCGCGCCATCGTCTGCTCGACTCGCGAGCTGGAGCTTTGCGAATCGCCTAACCCAAGGACGAGAGTCATCGAGTAACCTCACGAGATCGGCGGGAGTCGTTTGGTTCCAGGCCACGGCCGAACCGCGATGATTGGGCGAGCGCTCGGTGGCGGCACTGGTGAGGCGATAGATGCCACCTGGAGCGATCTTCTGATTTACGCGTGAGGTAGGACAGCAGAGGTCGTACCATCCGCCCGTATCGATCACCAGCAAACTGCCGTCGGCATCCTCAATCACGTCAGTCGGGTGGAAATCGATGCGATCGGCAACCAGCAGATCGACATCCTGCGTTGTAAAGCTTGCGCCGTGAGGCTGCAGTCGATGTGCAGTGACTTTCTGCAAGTTAAACAGTGCAGCAACCAAAGTCCGTTGAACCAAGTTTTGGCTCGGTGGTGCGAGCAGATTCCTTGACTCCAGACAGGCTAAGCCACTCGGTGCGGCGGGGCCAAGGTGCGTCATGATAGGCAGGAGCGGTCCGGTGCGAATAAGACCGTCGATAACGTAATGGTCTTTTCCATAAACGCCCCCATAGATTGCGTGCGCGATGCCGTCACGGAGACCATCGGCCGGGTGCTGCAAGAACGTACTGGTAAAGAAACGCTCGCCCTCCGGGGTGATGGCCACTTCTACAGGATTGTCCATGCCGCCGCTCATGACCGGCTCGATGGGGCCGCCTTCCCGTCGTCGCCGATAAATATGTGCGGATTTGTCGGTCAGTGTTTTCCCATTGATTAGTTCATGAGTTTGTTCCGCGAATGCTCCTTTGCACCAATAGATCCAGCCATCACGTCCGAGGTAGGGACCGTGCAAATCGTTGGCACAACCAGTAATTGTTTGGCCGTCAAACCAAACCTCGCGCTGTTCGCAGACTCCGTCGCCATCCTGGTCGGTCAACTTCCAGATATGCGGTGGAGCCGACACCAGCATGCTGTCGCCCAGGCATAAAACGCCTTCGGCGAAAGGCAATTTGTCCGCTGCCACGATGCGACGATCAAACTGACCATCCAGATCGTCATCGACAAGCCGAATCACGCGATGCAGTCGTTTCAGATTATGTTCTTCGATCGGTCGTCCCACACCTCCTGACTCGACCACCACCAGGCGGCCTTCCGAATCCCAGTCTGCGACTACCGGCCATTTGACCAGCGGTGCCCTGGCGGCGCTGGCAATCTGGAGACCATCGGAGAGCGTGAACCCGATGCCGTCAAGAGTTGTCGTTTTTTCCGGTGGCCCCTCCGCGCTGGCGTCTACGGCGTGTGAGAGCGTCCAAAGCAAGGAGAAGACCAGTAATTGGAAAGACCTGGGAATGGGCATCACCGTTGTCCTGATTTGCAGTCGTCGCGGATTGACTGAAGTAGATTTTCCGGTAGGTAGCATCATGACAGAATCGTTTGCCGTAATCCACCTCTCTGGCCTGGGGAACGGGGGTCCCCTGCAGGCCGTATGGGCTCTGGCGGGAGCCTTCTGTACCATTGAGTTCGAGCCTGCCGCACGCTTCCTGCCTGCCTGAGGGACAAGCGGTCTTGCGAAACGGGAATCTTGAGTTACCGTGCAGCTTTTCTTGACCGTGGCTTCCCCGCGTGCGGATGACGGATTGCAATTTGCAAACTAAGGAAAACTAGCGCTGAGTACTGCCGTTGACAACGACGCCGTTGAACCGTCCGACCTGGGCGATGAGGAGAGCCCGTGTGTTGGTCAGCCCGGGATGGCGGCCGAGCCAGAGGCGGTTCGTCATCGGTGGTTTGCCGACGGCATTTTGTTTGCCACGGCGGTTATGTGGGGAACGAATATCATTGTGTTCAAAAACGCGATTAGCGGTTTTGATCCTTGGATTTTTAATGCTCTGCGTTTAGTTTTTGCGACACTGACTTTGGGTATCCTGGCCTGGATAGAAGCCAAGTTCTGGCCTCGGGAAATACGGTCGGTTGCGTGGCCTCGCATCCTGGTTTTCGCGTTCCTGACCGGGTTTGTGTATCTGGTGATTTTCGTCAAGGGAATTGATCTAACGACGGCGGGCAATACGGCGTTGATTCTGGCATCGTTGCCGATGTGGACGGCCGCGCTGTCCTATCTTTTTCTCCAAGAGCGTTTGCCGCGGGTCACCTGGATTGGATTGGCGGTCACTTTCGCGGGGACGGTGATCGTGACGACTCAGGGTAGCGGCAAGGTGAGTCTGGCAAGCGAGTATTTTGTGGGCAATTTGATTATGTTGTTGGCGGCACTCACCTGGTCAACAGGCACGGTGATGAGTCGTTCTATTCTGGAATCCATGAGCCCGCTGCGGTTGGCCTTTATCAGTGCGCTACTGACAACTCCCTTTCACCTGTTGTTGGTGGCACCCAAGATTCCGGAAATCCTCAGTAGCAGTTGGGGACCTGCGACTTGGCTGGCGATCATCTATTCCGGGGTCTTCTCTACCGGCGTTGCCTACGCGACTTGGCATACGGGAGTTCGAGCGGTCGGTGGTTCGCACGCGTCGGTTTACCAAAATGTGGTGACGCTGGTCGCCGTCTTGGGCGGTTGGCTGTTCTTGAAAGAACAACCGATGATGGCCCAGATTTTCGGTGGCGTGCTCACCATTGTGGGCCTGTTTCTGATGCGGCGGGGACGCGGTACCAGTTAAGCTGAAAAACCGGTGGGCCGTTACTTGCCAAGCCAGGTCTTGATCAACGTTTCTGGAGGAGCGAAGGCAGCGGTGACCGATTCGGTAAAGGTCTGGCCGTCACGTAACAGGCTCAGCAGTTTGTCAAAACGGCGACGGTTGGAGCGATTCATCATGAAATGCGTCAGGCTCATGCCAACCAATCCGGCGGTCTCTTCGTCGAGCCGCCCATCGAGTAAGGTCTTCGCGTTTTCAACTCGTTGCATGGCTGCCGGGAGCGAACGCTGCCACTGCATGACGCGTGGATCGCCGCGACGGTAGGTGCTGACGACCAGATTGCGGGCTACGCCTTCGGCAAACCATGTGGGAACTTCGCTGAACGAACCGAGATAGGCGCCAGAGGCAATCTGCAGAGCGATCGCTGCCGTTTGTTTATCTTCGGTATCGGATTCTCTCGCCAGAACACCATAGGCATCCAGCGGATCGGCCTGCCAGTGCCCGAGCCATTGCTTGGGCAGTTCTCGTTGTTCGGTCATCCGTCCGAATTCGCTGTAGTCGTAACGACTTTTGAGAACAAACACCATCAGCCCGCCTTTGAGTAGCGGTTGCTTGGCAGGTGCGCCGAGCATCTTCTTGGTCTGCCGGGCCGCATCGTCGAGTTGCCCCAGGATGGCTTCGATGCGTTCGGGTGAAACGTTGCCTAGTACGAACGTTTCGTCGCTGACGGCTGTCGACGGCCGGTCATCCGGCAGCACTCGACTCCACCGCGCCAGCGCTCGCTCGCGTCGACGTTGAAACAACTCATCTTGGGATGCGGTCGATGCCCAGGCCACGTTCACCACGGTGCCTATGTTGGTGCGAGGCGACGGACCATCGAACTTGGCCCCCTCGCCAATCCAGGTGGAGATCAGCTGGATTTGCTCGGGTGAAAGCGGAGGACGACCGCCCGCGGGCATCCGCTGCCCCGACTCGCCCCTGAGCTTCTTCACCAGCAGGCTCGCGCTGGCATCGCCACCCATGACGACGGCTCCGCTGTCTCCACCTCGCAGCAGCTGCGCAAAAGTATCCATTCGGAGCCCCCCCGACCCGCGTCGGCCGGCGATGTGACAACCACTGCAATTGTCCATCAAAATCGGAGCAATCTCGCGGGCGAAGCTCACAGTTTCAGAACCGGTTGCCATCTCGACTTTCGCCGGCGCCGCCGCGGAGGTGGCGGATGTCGCTTTGGCGAAAGTCGTTAGCGCGGCCGCCTGATTGGAACCATCGAACTTAGCACCTTCATCGATCCACCGCTTGAGGCTGGCCAGTTGTGCTGCCGTGACCTGGCCTCCACCACGGGGCATGTCACCACTTTCAATGACTTCAACCAGACGGCTGCCACGAGCGCTTCCGGCAAACAGGACGGCACCACCGGCGGAGCCTCGCATCAAATCGTTGTAGGTAGCAAGCGAAAATTGGCCGCGGCGATTATTGATATGGCAATTGCCACACTTGCTAATCAGCCAAGGGGCTATATCGGCTTGGAAGCTGACCGAACCGGTTGCGGGCGGAGATTTCATCTCCGATTTGCTGCTGAGCGATTTCCAGCTGGGAAGGGCCGTCAGATCAGCGCCTTCGAGTTCGAGTAATCCGTGCGTCTGGCCCAGCTTGATGTAGACGCTTTTTGCCTCGCGCCGCAGTGCCGAGTCCCCAGACTCGATTAGGGCGACGAGTTCCTGCTGGATTTCGTTGACTTTACTGGCCGAATCGGCCAACTTTCCTTCGGCGTAGAGTTTCTTGGCCTGAAGTGTGCTCTGAGAGAGTTCCTGAAGTTTGGCGCGTTGCTCGGGGGTTACGGCGGCTTGAACGCTAGCGGCCAGTCCAAAGAGGATCAGGCAGGCTGTCGTGGTGCGCATCAATGGTCGGCTGCCCAGAAAGCGAATTTGCATCGTTGAGCCTATGGAGATTTTCTACCTGGCGGACAAGTTGGCAGCCGTCAATTGAGGTGGGCTGCGAGGGAAACCCGGGTCCCAAGGACCAGGAGCGGACTGAACCGAGTCAAGCGAAAAGAACGCGTTTTCAAGCTACGTCAGTGAACTTAACTATTCTAGTAGCGGATGAAAGCGGGGAGCTGTACTCAGCGTCCAAAAGACCCGAAGTTGGGGCAGAGGGAGTGATTTTGGCGATCAACACGCCTAGGAGCACAGCCAAGACGAACATGATGGCTAAACCAATGATCCACATGACTTTGGGCCCCGTTTTTTCGGGAATGGGGCTGGGCGCGGGGTTATCCGGGATTCCCGGAGCCGGTCGTTTAAGGCCCGAGCCCGACTTGGGGACCGGCCCCGGACCGGGTTTCGACTGACTGCCATGGGCCGAGCTGAGCCCACCGCCTCGATACTGACTTCTGCGTGCGATTTCGGATTCCAAGTCGATTTGGCTGCTGGTGTCGGAGGCGTTTGCCTTGTTGGCGACACGTACCAAGACGCCGCTGTCGGACGTCGACAGATTGACAATCGAGCTTCCTGATTTGCCCGCCAACGTGTCGCTGCCACGATTGCTGACCGTGTCGATCGAAGCGGCCGAAATACTGCTACTGCGAGAACCGGGGCCACGCGAGTCGTTCTCTTCACCAAGCGTTAAGGAACTACTGCCTCCTTCTCCGCCAACTCCCACCGGATGCTGCGAGCGATACTTAACCAACCAAGCCTCGAGAACCTCCGCAGTTTGCGTCGCCGTTGCGTAGCGGAATTTTGGATCCTTCTGAAGTAGCTTGACGCAGATGCCTTCCAGTTCGCCCGGACACTTGGGCCGGATCTTACGAATCTCCTTGGGCATCTCTTTTTGATGCTTGGCGATGCGTTGGGCGATCGTGCCATCGGGAAATGGGGGATGGCCAGTCAGCAAAAAGTACATCGTGCATCCAAGCCCGTACAGATCGGCCCGGCGGTCCACCTTGTGACTGTTCAGTGCCTGTTCGGGTGCCAGATAGTCAGCCGTTCCGAGGACCTTGTCATTGAAGTCCATCGTCAAAGAAGCTTCTGCTTCGTCGGCAAACAGGGCCAGCCCAAGATCCAGGAGTTTGACTTTGCCCTTGGAATTGATCAGCACATTGGCTGGTTTGACATCGCGGTGGATGAGCCCGACGTCGTGCGCGTGCTGCAACCCACGAGCGGCTTGAGCGATGTACTCGGCGACTTGGTCGAACGGCAGCGGGCCTTTCTTTTTGATGATCGTCTGCAGGTCATTCCCGTCGACGTACTCCATGACGATGTAGTGGGTATTGCCTTGGTTGTCGATATCGTGAGCACGTACAATGTTCGGATGATTGAGCGAAGCGATCGCTTTGGCTTCTTGTTGAAATCGTGCCAAGTAAGATGACTTGCCCAGTTTGCTCTGCGGAAGCACTTTGATCGCCCGCAGGTCATGCATTTTGGTGTGCTCGGCGAGATAGACACTGCTCATGCCACCGCTGCCGATGTGGCCCAGCAACTTGTGATTGCCGAGAAAAAAGCCCTTGTATTTCCCTTGCAGCAGCTTTTCGCAGTGCCAACGCGTTACGACCTTGTGGCGCTGCAAGGCTTTGGCGAGATCAACCGCGTCGGTTGGTAGGGAGCCCCCTTGTTCGGACCGGATGGCCTCCAGTGCAGTCTTCAGCACTTCCGGTTCGGCGAGCTGGCTTTTTTCAACCAGTTCAACAAGCTTCTCTGCAGTGACCGCTGGCATTCGGACTCTTGTTGGCTCCCAGGGGCGCAAGAGGTAAGTCGTTGCCGCCCAAAATGGTCCCTTTCGGACAAGATGAAGAGGATAGCAGGTAGGTAGGCCAAGTAAACGAATTCCCGAGAATTTTCCCAAGAAACTGGGGTTAACGACAGGTTTTCCCCGCTTGATTACCTGTTTGCTTGACTGACGTCCGAGAACAAAGCCCGGATTAACCAGCTACCCTGCTGCCGATAATTATAAGGCTTTATCCAGGGGTGAACCAATTCAGTTTAGTTGAAATCCGTTATTTGCAACTCTCGCGGGGCATGCAAAATGCAGGGGTTTGCGACGTTTTGCGGTTCTAATCGTTCTCACCGGAGTTTCCTGTGGTCTCCACGCAAGCCAAGTCCGATGTCGTCATTGTAGGGGGAGGAGTCATCGGGTTGTCACTCGCCTGGGAACTAGCTGGCCGAGGCCAGGTGGTTCAGGTTCTCGATGCGGGCAGCATTGGTCGAGGCGCCTCCTGGGCTGGGGCAGGCATCCTGCCGCCGGCCGCAAAACGCGGGGCGGTCGATCCGTACGAGCAGCTCAGGTCGCTCAGCCATGAGCTGCACGCCACCTGGGCAAGCCACCTGCGGCGCGAGACCGGGGTCGACAGCGGATACCGACGATGTGGTGGCAT
>JANQJJ010000408.1 GCA_028281725.1 Pirellulaceae bacterium
GTGCACAGCACCCGAAGGGCCGCTGGCGGCAATTGACTCCTGCCCCCTTTACCCGACCCAATCGCCCCCTAGTTAGCTAGGGCCGATTTCATCAGCGAACGCAAGAAAGTGGCAGTAAGGAAGTAGGGAAACGAATAGCAAGGCTTCATCTTTGGCAACCAAGCAGGTGAAATCCTAAACTCAGGCGGCTTGGGCTTTTGCGAGTTGGAACAAGTCGAGAGACTCGATTCGTCTGAAGCGATGCACGCCGTGAGACACTGCCGGCATTAAATCGTCGTACAGGGAAAAAATCGTATAGGAAGAAACGTGGTACGGTTGAAATCCAGAAATCAAATTCTTCAAGGTGACTGCGTCAAACTCTTAGGTAAAGTCGACGAAGGTTCAGTCGATCTAGTGTTTGCTGACCCTCCCTTTAACATCGGATATGAATACGACGTTTACGAAGACGCAAAGCACGCTGACGACTATCTCGTCTGGTGTCGTCAATGGATTGACGGAGTCTATCGGGCATTGAAGCCGGACGGGACGTTCTGGCTTGCGATCGGTGACGAGTATGCCGCGGAACTGAAAATCGAGGCACAGAAAGCCGGATTCCATTGCCGGAGTTGGGTGATCTGGTACTACACATTTGGTGTCAATTGCGTGAACGGATTCAGCCGTTCTCATACGCATCTCTTTCACTTTGTGAAAAACGTCAAAAAATTCACATTCGATAGGCCAAATCCTCAAATCAGAGTTAAGTCGGCGCGACAGATGGTGTATGCGGACAACCGCGCCAACCCCGACGGTCGCTTACCCGATAACACCTGGATCATTCGCCCGCAGGACGCACCCAGTAGTTTCAGCCCCATGCACGATACATGGTACTTCGCACGCGTCGCTGGGACGTTTAAAGAACGTGAAGGATTTCATGGCTGCCAGATGCCAGAACAATTGCTTGCACGAATCATTCGATCTTCGAGTCGTCCGCAAGAATTAGTCCTCGACCCGTTTGGCGGCAGCGGCACGACCCTGTGTGTGGCCAAAAAGTTAGGTCGACAGTGGTTGGGATTCGAGCTCTCAAAAGACTACGCAAAGTACATTAGCGCGCGGCTCGACCAAACCAGTGTTGGCGATCCGATCGACGGACCAGAAGATCCGATCGAGAGCGCCCCCAGCACCGCGAAAGGAAAAAAACGCAAGAAGCCGATCAGCGAAAACTTCGAAAACGCGATTATCGCGGCCTACAAGAAAACAGGATTGGGATATCCGGCCGAATATCTAATGTGCGACAGCGACCTCAACGCAGAATTTGTTGCCGAATGCCGCAAGCGAGGGATTAGCGGAACTCCGTTTATCTGGAACCGCGATCTCTATCGTTTGAGGAAACAGGGTAAGCTACCGAGGTCAACCAAGAAACCTCCGCGAATCAGCGCCAAGCAAATGAACCGCTATGGTTTCGCAAGCGAGGTAGCATGGCGGCTGTTAGCCATCGACTATCAAAAAACGCTGGACGACATTCTATGTTCGCCTGAGTTTGCCAAGGAATTCGACCGACTTGCCGCAATGTTTGGTCCGGCCGGAGTCACGCCCGTCGAGTATCGGCGGGCTGCACTGGCGATTCGCAAACGCACGAAGCCTGCGAGAGAAACTGCGGCGGAAAAATTTGGTGCTTGGATCAAGAAGAAAATCCAGCCCGTGGCGATAGAAGACTTTAGAAATCCGAAATTCGATATCCCAGGTGCATTCGTTCTTCGCCACAATGATGTGGGTATCTACGCAGGGGAAAGCGACAATCTGCGTGAACACGTCGAAATGGTTCTCGACAACCCAAACTGGCAAGGCTTGGAGCCAGACTCCATTGTTTACGCAGAAAACGATGAGAGTTTTGTTGCGAAATATGCTCTCAAATCTGCGCTGGTTCAGCGAGAGTTTCCGACATTGAACTGTAGGCTGTGGGTTTCAGAATCCGAGTTGCCTGCGTGATGACGATAGGCACCCCAGCGAAAAGACGCATGGCAATCTGCAACCCATTTCGAAAAAGGAAGTAGTGGAGTACCAGAATCAATGGCGACAGTGGTCCGGCTGCGTTGAAGCCCCGATTCTGACAGAATGGACGGGTTCCATGGCAAGCCGCGGGTGAACTGAGTTCCCTCTCTTGGTTGTCATTCCAATCGGCACCATCACATTGGAAGAATTCGCATATGACGACTGAACGAAACCTGCTTCATCCGCGCGATGAAATCATGCAGACCATGGATCGCATTTATCGTTACCGGATGACCACCACGTCCGGTGGAAACCTTTCGATCCGCGACGAAGCGGACGCCATCTGGATTTCACCTGCCCGCGTCGACAAAGGCAACTTGACTCGTGGCGACATTGTCTGTGTTCAAGCTGATGGCAGCGTGAATGGCCGGCATCCACCATCCTCGGAATTTCCGTTCCACCGGGCGATCTATGAAGCTCGCCCCGACATCCGAGCTATCGTGCACGCGCACCCAGTTGCACTCGTCGCGTTCAGCATCTGCCGGCAGACGCCGAACACACGATTATTTCATCAGGCTCATTCGGTCTGTGGCAAGGTCGGCTTTGCTCCTTACGCTTGCCCTGGTAGCGAGCAACTGGGGAGCAATATTGCAGCGACGTTCAGCGAAGGCTGCGACAGCGTCATCCTGGAAAATCATGGCGTGGTGGTCGGAGGGGATTCGCTGCAGCAAGCGTTCGAACGCTTCGAAGCATTCGAGTTTGGCGGCAAGACGCTGATCAAGGCCCGGCAACTCGGCAGCGTACGTTACCTGGACAAACCTCAACTGGAACTCGCAGCGAACCGAAGTGTCGATTTCGTATCGTTCGAACCACCCACAGCGACGGCCAAGGAACGTGAACTGCGTCGCCAGTTGGTGCAGTTCCTGCGCCGCGGTTGTCGCCAGCGTCTGCTGATCAGCACCGAAGGAAGTTTTTCCGCGCGAGTCGACCCACAATCGTTCCTGATTACGCCGACCAAGCATGATCGCGAACTCTTAAGCGTCGAAGATCTCGTCTTGGTCGAGGGGCCGCAGCGTGAATCCGGAAAGCTGGCCAGCCGAGCCGCAAGAGCCCATCAAGCGATCTACGATAAACTTCCCGACGTCCAGGCCATCGTTTTCGCTCATCCGGTCAATGCGACCGCCTTTAGCGTGACCGATTCCGATTTGGATGTCAGAACCATTCCGGAAAGCTACGTTTTCCTGCGGGATGTGAACCGCGTTCCTTATGGAATTCAGTATCGCGACGACGGTCAGATCGCTGACTACGTCTCCGACCAATCGCCTGCAGCCATCCTGGAGAACGATGGAGTCATCGTGACGGGGCGCAGCGTACTGGACACGTTCGATCGCTTGGAAGTCCTGGAGTCCACCGCGGAAGCTGTCATCAACGCTCGTTCGATTGGTGACATTTCCACCATGCCGGAATCAGTCATCGGCGAGCTACAAACCGCATTTGATCTTGAGTGACCTGTCTCACGAGTCCAACTTGCTTGACCGGACCTACGTGAGTAATCCGTGCTAGGGTTTCGTCTTTTCCTGTTGCCCTGAAACGATTTCACGAACGCGTGTTTCGATTCGTTCACTCTGCATCGAAGGCTTAAACTCGTGGATCTGCGTGCCCTCAGTGGATATCAAGGCAAGAAAGGCGGTTTCTAGTCGACCGCTAACGAGCGATGTCAATTGCAATTCTTCAATGCGTTGGTCGGTCTCACTTCGAGAATTCGCCTTGCTTAGATCAAATTGCTCGAACTCGATCGGTGCATCCTGCAACGACCGGGCCAGATCCTGATAAACTCTGCCGGTGGCGCGGCAGTGCGGACACCGGTCATCGTGACTGCGAAACGCGACCAGACGAAAGCGTTTCGGCGCCTGTTCCGTAGCACTCGGCGGTTGCGCGACCGCCTCCGCTCCGTCCACGCCAACGCCTTCGCCAGCCGACTGCATGCGCGGCGCGTTCTCCGCAAGAATCGACGTCCCGGGTGGCAAAGTACTGGGGCCAGACAGACGCTGCTCGGGCACTGCGCCGGGCCGCCCAGCGTAGAGACCAATCGCCAGGAGCGTCATCGCAGCCATTCCAACGCAAGCGGCGATGGCCAACCGCTTCCATCGTCTTGCGGCAGTAACAAGATCTCCAGCGACCAGCAGGGCGTCCACGCGGTCTTCCGCGAGATGGACCCTTTGGTAGTAGTCTCGAATTTCGGTTTCAGGTGGAACTTCGGTCATTTTGTCCCCAACATGTCGCCAGCACTACGTCGTCGCTGGAGCTTTTTTTTCGCACGAGATAGATGGCTGAGCACTGTACCGCGTGGCTGATCTGTCAACTGGGCGATTTCGTCGGCCGTATACCCTTCGACGCAGTTCAGGAACAATGCTTCCCGTTCTACCGGACGCAGGCAACCGAGTAGTTGCTCCATATCCATTTTTCGATCCAGGTTCGCCACGTGATCGGCAGTGGGATCGGTAAGGACGTCTTCCGGAATGTCTACGTCCTTGCGCGACGACTTACTTCGCTGGCGATCAATGAAAACACTACGAACCGTGACGTAGAGATAGCTCTTACCGACCAGTTTTCCCTTCGCCCGCAGCACCTTCAAACAGGCCGTTTGAATCAGATCTTCGGCATCATGCGAGTCATGCGTCAATGACACAGCATATCGATAGGCTGCTTGAATCAGCTGCCTCTCGTCCATTTCCTCTTGTCCGCACGGATTCAAAATGGTCGTTTCCCGCAGGTCGCTTGGGGACGGCTTCGCTCCCGGCGCGATCCGCTCAAGGTGGTCTGGAGCGGGGGACGCAGAAGCGTCACTCCTTTGATCATACACGCTCTCGAATCCGATTCGTTCGAGGTTGGCCTTGGCGGAACGAATATTTTAGTTCTCGAAGATTTCTGCAATCAACCGATCCGCGGATACGTATTGGACAGGTAGCAACACCCCTTACCGACACCCGGAGATTCTCATGATTGCTCTACGCGGCCGAATGCTTCCAGTAGATCGACGTATCTGCAGCCATCGTCTCAACCCCCTGTTGGCGATTGGGATCGCCTGGGTCATTGCCTGCCCAGTGCAAGGACAAATGCCTACGGATTTGATCGATCAATTTGATCCTGAGAAGCAGGTGGTCTCGGGGAAATGGCGGAAGAGCGATGGGGAGCTGCGTGTGGGGGCAGAATCCGGTTCGCGGGCCGTGCTGGCGGACGCAGCTCCGCAGAGCTACTCGCTAACGATCGAGTTCACGCGAACAGCAGGGGACAATGCCGTGTGTGTCATCCTTCCGATTGGTCCGAGTCAGTGTGCTTTCAATCTGTCCGTGTTCCAGGGAGAGGCTCACGGAATTGCCGTGGTTGATGGAAAGCTGGCGAAAGACAATTCGACGACCATTCGCCCGGGTACTCTGGAAACGGATCACCCCTATCGATTGCTGATCGAAGTCGAGGTGAAACCCGAGCAAGCTTCGATCTCATCGACGCTCGATGGACGTCCGTTCCTCTCATGGCGTGGCAGCCCGGCGTCGCTTTCGATGCTGGATTTTTGGAAGCTGCCAAGCTCCCGCTGCGTCGGGCTATGCACTTACAGCGAGTTCACCTTTCACAACATCACCCTTAGCAAGTTGGACCCGACGATGCGCATGACAGACGCGACCAGTCGCGATCTGGCCACCGGCGGGCCGAGGCCGAACAACGGGAAAACGGACTCATCCAAGTTGATCAGTTTCGAAAAGCGAGAATGGGCCGCGCCGAACGCCCAGGCTGTCAAGGTCGAGAGCTTCCAAGGAAAGACAGCCCTTCACATCCAGGGGCGTGAAGATAACTTCGTTTACTTGCCGGGTACGACGTTCCAGGATGGGACGATCGAAGTCGACATTGCGTCGAATACCTTCTCTGGCGTCGGCTTTCGAGGCTCTCCAGATGGAACCGCCGTGGAGAAACTCTACTTCCGCCCCTTCAATTCCGGTACGGAGAAACACGAAAACACCGTCCAGTACTCGTTGTTGGGACGACCCGACTTCGATTGGCGCTCACTTCGAGAACGTTTTCCGGGCAAGTATGAGTCGGGCGCGAACATAAAGAGTCAAGAGTGGTTTCACGTGAGGCTCGAGATCCAGGGGCAACGCCTGGAAGCCTACGTCAACGATGGCAAAGAGCCGGTGCTGGTTGTAGAAGAACTACTTGGCGACAAGTCCAGGGGCGTGATCGGTGTTTGGGGCTGGGACAGTTACTTCCAGAACTTCAGGTGGAACCCCAAGCGCTAGCAGGCAGAAAAAGTGGGATTCATCAACGAGTTTCGAACAACCCAAGCAGGACTATTCGTCTTTGGACGGTAGCCCCATCCGTGAATCGTCCAGCTCGAGACGATACATGATCTGATTGTAGTTGTAACGCGGAGTGCTAACTCTGGCGGCGGAAAAGGTGTCTGCGTAAGTTCCCTCAAAGTAGATAACGCGTCCTCCATCCTGATCAAAAAACGGATGATGAGCAGGATTGTAAAAAGAATACTTATCGTGAGTGACGATATGACGGGCATTCACCCAGGGGCCTTCGAGCCGCTTGGATTCCGCGTACCAAATCTCACCAAGAAACGATGAACGGCCTTTGAACTGCTCGGCAACCATGATCCAACGGTCGCGATGTTCGTTCCAGTGAACACTTCCTGCGTGGAGGTGGACTCTTTCCTGCCTGTCGGGATCCCACAACAAGAACCTGGCTTCTTCTGGCTTCAGATATCCTTTTTGAATCAGTTGCCATTGCTGCGAAGCATCAATCGCGCCCGTGTTTGGCTTCCAGCCCCAAACCACGTCGCCTTCCTCGTTCCGGTCGATCTGTGGGGGGCTCTCCTCGCGTCGCAGCATGGCCCCCTCATCGTCGACCACCAGCTTGCCCGTCTGATCGCGTGCTATGTCCGGCAATCCTAACTGGTATCTCGTTCCTTGTTTGAGGCAGGTAAAACTTTCGTACCGAGTCGGATCTTGAATATCCTCAAGGGTCGCCTTGACTCGAACTGACGGAAACGGAGTGCAGAAGTAAATGGTCTCGTTGACATCATGCTCATAGGCGAGAGACTGCCCCCTGGGAAAGAGTGCCGCCTGTTCATCGAACTTGACAAGCCTTTCAAACGTTTGGGCTTGGTCGTCGTATAGGACTAACCCGTGCTCGAGTATCTTGCCCAGCGACTTCAGGCGGGAGTAGTGCGCGAGCATCGTTTCGTTACCATGTGACCGCAGCACAAACAGACCATGGAGCCAGATTGCTCCGGGCCCATCCAGCGGAGCCACCGAGCGACTGAAGCCCGTGGTATCGGTAGAGTAATTCAGATTGATTCCCAGCTGCGGATCCAGTCCGCCGTCTTCGGGAAGCAGCGACGTCGCGCCAGACGTTTTGAAATTACCCAGCGGGTAGCTGGGCCGATTCGTGTCACCCCAAAACCAATGGATACGCCCTCGATAGGGCGTTGCCTGCACCGTGTCCTGCCCGAGTACTCGGCCGTTGAGCGTCGGGGCGTGGATCGGTACGTCTTGGCCCAACAGTACGCTGTCGCGGTAGATTCCCCCTCCGGTAACTCGGTACAACCGCTCGGCCAAGTTCTGCCGCGCGATCTCGACTTGCGCGCTGGTCCCAGGCGTTGTTCTGAGCCGAATCCCTCGGATACCGAATCCGTCGGCCGGATATTCGTAACCATGGCTAGAAACACGAAAGAAAACATCGGTGTCCATCAGCCCCGGCTCGTGAAAGGCGACCCATCCAGCACTATCGGTGAAGTGGACGATACCATTGACCGTTGCCAGTCGAACGAGCGGTACACCTCTTCCGGTCTGAGAATCGACGACTCGAATTCCAAAGTAGCGATCCGCGGCAGCATGCTCATCAGCAGACGCCGGAGAGTTCCAGCCTGCGCTGACACTCAGCGTCAAGATCCAAATCAGGCACCCTCTTGCAAGGGCAGGGCCCCCAAGACGGCCAACTGGGGTTCGCAAGCGGCATTCTGCTTTGCCCTCCGCACCTGTTTCATTAGCCATCTGCATCTTCCCATAGGGCACCGGAAATCCATCGCGACCGCATTGCCATTCTATCGCCAACGCGGCAGCTCGGGAGCCAAGCTGGGTGATGACGGCCTTGGCTGGCCAATACGTGGATAGACCAGTTGCCGTGTCGCCGGCCCCTGTCAGGTGGACTCGTTGCAATCGATAGCTTCCCTACAGACGTACCAGTTCGGCATCTGAGCATTATGCGGGAAACAACGGTCGCATCTCCCCAGGTGCCATCGCGCGCCGCGCTGATGATGGACAGAAAACCAGCACCTTGGTTTCCCTCGGCCACGCTTGGCGTCACGACGAAACGGCAAATGGACCAAGAAAACGCCTCATAAACTGGATTCGGGCTCCGGTGACTTGGCGTTCCGCATTGGAGCCCCCAAGAATTAGGACTCAACTATTTTGACTCCCTTCCTTTCATGACCTACGCTTCTGAAACTCATTAACAAGTCCGCAATTTTTCTCTCGCCCGAAGGAAAATCCCCCTTGGAATAGAAACCATGAATATGCGAAGCGTTCGCTATCCGTGCAATGCCCCGATTGATCGGGAAGAGCTACTGAACCGTTGCATGGGGCGACCTGACCTGATGGATCGGATTCTATCGAGCTTTCAGGCTCGCGTGGACGATGATATTGAATGCCTGATAGATTGCATCCAGCAAGGTGACGCCGAAGCGGTCGCTGCGCTCGCACACAAATTGAAGGGGGCTTCGCTAACGGTTTCTGCCCTTCCATTGGCTCAGGTTGCCGGCCAGTTGCATGCGCTCGCATGCGATTCCGCTGGCCCCGAAATGAACAACTACGCCCCCAAATTGCTTGACGAGTACAACCGCATTCTAGAGTTACTCAATGCTGGGGCTGAAGGTGCTTCATGACTGACCAGGAAAACTGCAAGGCACGCATATTGGTCGTAGACGATGATGTCGTGTGTTGCGAGCTTCTAGCCGCTGCGCTGCGCGCGATGGGAAACTGTGTGGACATTGCCCAGAGCGGACAAGAGGCTTTCGAACACATTTGCCGCGGTGATGTCCGGATTGTCATCTCCGACTGGCAGATGCCTGGAATGTCAGGGCCCGAACTCTGCCGGAAAATCCGCCAACGCCAACTGGGCGAGTATGTCTATTTCATCCTGCTGACGTCACTTAACCGTGGCGACAATTTGGTACGCGGCTTGGAAGCCGGTGCGGATGACTTTCTCTGCAAACCGTTCGATCCCGGCGAGCTGCAAGTGCGGCTGAGCGTGGCCCAGCGGATCGTTTCGCTGGAGAACCGAAATCTAATCGTCTTTTCGCTGGCCAAGTTAGCCGAGTCTCGAGATCCGGAGACCGGTGCTCACCTGGAACGTATGCGCGAGTACTCGCGGCTGTTGGCAGAACATTTGGCAAAAAACAAGGCGTACGCCAACGAGATTGACGCGGACTTCATTCGTACGATCTTCTTGACGAGCCCGCTGCACGACATCGGCAAGGTGGGAATTCCCGACCACATTCTGTTGAAACCAGGGAAGCTCACGCCCGAAGAATTTGAAATCATGAAGCAGCATACCACGATTGGATGCAAGACGCTTGACGCTGCCTTCTCCGCATGTCCCTCGGCAGCGTACCTGCGTTTTGCGCGAGACATAGCCGGTTCCCATCACGAGAAATTTGATGGCTCTGGCTACCCCAACGGGTTGTCGGGCACCGACATTCCGCTCTGCGGGCGGATCGTGGCGTTGGCAGACGTTTACGATGCGCTGACGACCAAGCGAGTCTACAAAAATGCGTTCAGCCATGAAACCGCGCGAAGAATCATCATCGACGGCAGTGGACAGCACTTCGATCCAGTCATTGTCCAAGCCTTCTTGGAAGAACAGAATGCCTTCCAACAGATCAAGCGGCGATTGGACGGAGCGGTACCCGCTTCCTGCCCGATAGCAGCGGTAGGAACTCCCTTTAGCGGCCTCGCCGAACCGACCGATGGACTCACCCGCTGCTAAACAGCCCTCCTGACGCCCGCTTGGCAAGCGTCAGGAGAGATTTCGCACGAACCATCTTTCGGCACTCGGACAGAATCTTCGCGTCTATCGATCCTCTTCCACCGATGCTGTTTTGCCAGCCGGCGTCTTGGACGTTGGAGCCACCTGCGTGGTGTCCGCCTCATCAAAGCGGCGAATCTTAGCGGGTACGCGATGCGTGATGAAGTTGGTGATAATGCCGGTAGCATCGCGAGTCGTCTGCATGCCGCGAAGATCAAAACCGGCACGCTCGTAAAGATCAAGCACATCTTGAACGGTCCGCTGGTAGAAGAACCAATCCAAATGCCATTGATAGGGCGTCTTGTCGTACTGCTCGGTATCCTTAAACGCGATGTACAACACGCCTCCCTCGGCCAGGGTTTCATGCCAAGCGTTGAGCAGCCGGACCAGATGATCATCCGTAAGATAATCGCACAGTCCCACGCTATAGATAATATCGAAGCTACCGAATTTGCGTATGGTGGTCTCTGCTGAGCGAGTTCTCAGCGCGTTGTAGCGGACCGCGCTCAGTACCGTAGGCATCTTGAGAGACGGCTGCACGTTGGCTTGCACATACTCCAGGGCCAGCGGATCATTGTCCAGAGCGACAATATCCACGTGCCTCTGCATAGGTGGCCAATCCAGATACTCACGGCACGGACCACTTGCAATATCCAGAATACGTACCGCAGTATCCCTAGACGCGATCTCACCGAGCAAGTACTCGCGCGCCGCTGCCATCCGGGCCCTCACGGCTCGTGCTAGCGGTAGGTCCAGGATGCAAAGATCCAGGTATCCTCCCAGCCCCCGCGCCGGTGTCGCCTCGTCATAGAGTTTCACCAGCATTTCATAGTCACCCGCAAACCCACTGGGCTTGGTCCGAGCCCTATTGGCGATCCAACTCTGGCGAAACCATGGGTCGGTTTCCCTACGAAAATAGGCTTGGGCCCCGCCGAGCAGCGTCGCATCATCGCCATACTGCAGCTCGAACTCTTTACAAGACAATTGCGATGCGCCAAAGGCATCTAAGACTCGACGATGATATGCATCGTCCTTATGCGGAAACTGAGCGCCATCGATCTCTTGGTCGAGTGCGGCCAACTGCCTTTTGAAATCTTCGAGTTCACGAAGAAAGTTGCGATCTAGAATTTGATGATCGAACGAATCCGAATTGGTATCAACGTCTGACATAGTCAGATCCCCCACAAAACAAAGTATGTAACAGCTCTGATGATTCGATGCGTGCTGCGTGCCTCCTTGACGGTTACACTCAGCCACACGGGACTCAGGTGGGGCGATGCGATTTTCTAACTTTTAACAACAAATTGCAACAAAAATCCGCGCAACTTGCGAAAAAAATCAAGCTTCGGTGCCGATTAGTACCGCTGGTATCGATTGTGCTTATTTAGTCTTCTCTACCGGACCAAGTTTTGCGGATTTGCGAAAAGGTTCGTCTTAATGAGCTACGCTTATACAGCGAATTCCCACACGACCTCCCATACCGTTGGGGCTCCTGGTTTACCTCCTGAGGAAGTTCGTGCTGGTCAGACAGCACCATTCACTCTCGCAAAAATTGATGTAATTCCATGCCCAATAGCTCAGAAAACACTGGAAATAGCCCATTGCGTCTGCTAGCCAACCGGTACGAGATACGTGATGTGCGCACGGAATCTCTCGAAGGCAAGACGTTGCTCTGTTACGACACTCAGCGACAAGTCGAAGTCTTCGTAAAAACATTCAACACCAGTCATCTATCTCGGGGGGCGCAAATACGTCTCGCTCATGACGCCACGATTTGTTCGAGTTTGGACGTCCCCGGACTAGTGCCCGTTCTGGATCATGGCCACCTGCCTGGAGAGACGTATGTGGTCCTGCCAAAAATTAATGGCGTGCCACTAGACCATCGTCTGTCTGCCGGAGCACTTTCGATCGAAGACTGCCTGCGATACGGCGAACAGCTCTTTTCCGCATTGGATGGATTGCATCAGAGCAAAATATTACACCGCAATATCGAACCTTCCAATGTACTGCTTACCTCCGAACCAGATTCCAGAATCACCCTGGTCGGATTTGGTTCCGTCCGGAGATTCCACCAGGATAAACTCTTCGGCAGCGATGACAGTGACATCGTCATGTACATGTCCCCGGAAGAAGCCGGTTCCATCGACTGTGACGTGGGACCCGCGTCCGATCTTTACTCGTCAGGAGTCTTGCTCTTTCATGCTCTGGCCGGACACCCTCCGTTCTCAGGAGGAAACGCCAGCAGCGTACTCCTGGAACACCTCACGGCCCGAGTTCCTGACCTGCGGACCACCAACCCTGCCGTTTCCCGTGAACTGAACGAAGTCGTCCAACGCCTTTTGCGAAAAGACCCTCAGGATCGTTATCAAAAAGCGTCGGCGGTAGCCGCGGATCTAAGGGCGATCGCTGAAGCGGCCAAGGATCCGGGCCAACGGAGTGTGACCATCGGTGCGAAGGATCAACGCGGTACTTTAATTGAGCCCACGTTCGTTGTCCGATCGGACGAACTGCAACAAATCGAATCGGCGATAGAGCAGAACAGTCAGGATGCGGGCGGTGTTCTTTTCATCGAAGGGAATTCAGGCAGCGGTAAGAGCCGTTTGCTGATCGAAGTCGTCAAGCTATCGAGAACTCGTGGACAGTTGGTGCTGCGCGGCCAAGGCACCAATCATGTTGGTCAGCATCCCTTCGCGATGTTTGACGGAATCGTCAGCGGCTTTTTGGCCGAGCAGCAGCAGGCACCTGAGATCGCTGAAAAAATTCGCCGCGAACTTGGAGATCTAGCCAACGCACTGGTGGCAGCCTTGCCGCGACTTGCGGGCGCACTGGGTTCTCCAGACGCCGTCAAGGCCGTGCCGGAAGCCTTCGGTGAGAACCGGACGATCGAGGCGCTAACGCGTTTCCTGGAGGCAATTGGCAAGGTAATCCGTCCCACGGTGGTGGTGCTGGACGACTGCCAATGGGCCGACGCCTTGACTTTTCGCCTGCTCCGTCGATGGGAAACACCGACCAAGGGACAGTCTCGATCGACGACGTTGGTGGCTTCGTTTCGTTCCGAGGAAGTCGGTCCCGAGCACTTGCTGCGGAGCTTGAATCCACAGTATCACATCTTCCTGGAGCCGTTCAGCGACGAGGAGGTCAGACAGCTTAGTGAGTCGATGGCGGGCAGCCTGCCGGAGCCGGTTCTGGAGACAGTCCAGAGGCTATCTGCCGGCAGTCCATTCATGGCCTCGGCGGTTCTGCGAGGCTTGGTGGAAGCCAAGGCATTGATTCCCAGTAGTACGGGTTGGCAAGTTGATTCTCACGCCATGGCCGACTTGCAATCTTCGCAGCAAGCTGCCTGTATACTCGCTCGCCGGATTGAATTGCTGTCGGCAGACACACTAGCCGTTCTCACGGTCGGCGCTGTGCTGGGTAAAGAATTCAGTTTGGACGTCGCGGCGAAGCTGGCTAATGCGGATCCCGCCGACGCAATTCAAGCACTCAATCAAGCTCGCGAACGCCATCTGATCTGGGCACGCGCTGACGGCGGGCGGTTTGTCTTCGTACACGATCAAATCCGCTCGGCCCTGCTACATGAGATCGCACAGCCATTGCAACAGAGACTGCATCGGGAGGCGGCCGAGTACTATGAGCGCGAACTGCCCGATCGCGTCTCGGATATCGCCTATCACTATGACCAATCCGATGTACCCGAGAGGGCGATGAAGCATGCGATCATGGCGGCGGAACAGGCTCGCGTTCAGTTCTCCTTGGACGTCGCCGAGCAGCAGTATCGGATCGCTCGACGAGGCGCCAGCCGTGCGTCGGACGCCATATGCTTCCGAATTGCCGAAGGACTCGGCGAAACACTGATGCTTCGCGGGCACTACGACGAAGCGGAACCTTTATTCGAAGAGGCAGCCGCGCTGGCCGATGGCAAGCTGGCTCGGGCTACGGTGCAGAGTAAAAAAGCCGAGCTCTGTTTCAAACGAGGCGACATGGAGCAAGCGACGCTGGGTTTCGAACGCGCCATGCGCACGCTTGGCTGCTTTGTGCCGCAAAACCTGTTCGTGGTGACCTGCCTGCTCCTGTTCGAGGCGTTTAGCCAGATACTCCATACCTGGTTCCCCACGCTGTTGATGCACCGACTCAATCGTGAGCCCTCGGAAACGGAGCGCCTGGCCATCACGCTCTTCAGCAAACTCACGCATGGCTATTGGTTTTGTCGAACTAAAGTCCAGTGCCTGTGGGCCCACCTGAGGGGACTGAACCAAGCGGAAAAATTCACGCCTACAGTCGAACTTGCTCATGCCTACTCCGAGCATGCGCCGGTAGTGAGCTTGATTCCCTTGTTCGATAGAGCCGTCCACTACGCGGAGAGGTCGCTGGCCCTGCGCAAACAGTTTCAAGACGTCTGGGGACAAGGCCAGACACTCACTTTCTATAGTTGCGTGCTCTACTACGCATCTCGGTTCGAAGAATGTATCGAAAAAGGCCGCGAGGCAGTACGTCTGCTTGAACGGACCGGAGACTATTGGCAAGTCCATATCGCCAGATACCAAGTAGCGGCCTCACTGTATCATCTGGGGGATTTCCGGGCGGCCCTGGACGAGGTCAAAAAGAACCATCAGTCGGGAATCGAATTGGGAGACGAACAGGCGTCCGGCATCATCCTCGACATCTGGGCGCGTGTCGGCCGAGAAACGATCCCCATGGAATTGGTCAACGAGGAGCTCCAGCGCGATCGTCGCGACGTCCAAGGCACTTCACAGGTTTCAATCGCCGCCGGTATTGCAGCCATCTACCGTCGCGAATGGAAAACCGCCATCGCCGCGCTGGAAAAGGCTTATCGAGTCGCCCATCAGGCAGGCATCCACAACGCCTACACCATTCCGGCTTCTGCCTGGCTGGCAACTGCCTATCGAGAGCAAGCCATCGCCTCACATCCCTATGCAAGCAAGGAATGCCAGCGTGCGTTGAAGTTGGCTGCTCGTGCGGCGCGGACGTCGATTCGGCAAGCCAAATTGTGTGAAAACGACCTACCCCGCGCGCATCGAGAATTCGCTCTGGTCGCAGCCATGCAAGGTGGTAACCAGGATGCGCGCCGACATCTGGACAAAAGCATCGAGATTGCTCGCCGCCAGACCGCCAGATTCGAGTTGGCCACCTCACTCCAGTTTCTCGGAGAAATCGGTGAGCAGCTGGAATGGGCCGATGCGGAGCAAGCTCTGCAGGAGTCGCAACATATATTCAGCCAGCTCGATGACCTGACATCCGTCAGCGATAAGCTCGACGGCCAATCCGCTACCTTGTCGCTGGCAGATCGATTCGATGGAGTGCTTGAGTCAGGTCGACAGATCGCGTCCGCTCTTTCCTCAGAACGTATCTTTGCCGAGGCCACCGCGGCCGCAATCCGTTTGCTGCGCGGCGAAGAGTGCTATCTGGTGGAGTTGGACCAGTTTAACCAAATTGTTTTGCGGCCGGATGCCCGAGACTGGGAAGACGTGTTCACCCATCGTATGGTGCGGACTGCGCTTCAGGCCGGGCGAGCCGTCTCATTTGAAGAGGAAGATACCGGTTCGGATACAGACGAGGTAACCACGGGCCGCTCCGGATTGTGCGTTCCTATCAAAGTTCGGGAACGCTCCGTCGCCTGCCTGTGCGTTACTCACAGCCAAGTTAAAAACCTGTTTGGAGTGGACGAAGAGCGATTGGCCGATTTTGTGGCGGCGATCTCCGGCGCGGCGCTGGAAAACGCAGCCGGCTTCGAGGAACTCGCACAGCTCAACGCCACGCTGGAACAACGGGTAGCCGAAGGGACCGCGACCGCAACCGCCAGAGCAAATCAGCTAGCTCGATCCAATCGGAAACTCGAACGCATCGCCCAGGAGTTGCTGCAAGCCCAACAGCAACTCAGCGACGCCAAGGAGACGGCGGAAGCGGCGAACGAGGCCAAGAGCCGCTTCCTGGCAACGATGAGTCATGAAATCCGTACGCCGATGAACGGTATTCTGGGTATGACCGACTTGGCACTGCGGACCGAGCTGAATCCGAAACAGAAGAACTGCATGACGATCGTCAAACAGTCTGGGGATGCTCTACTCGGGCTTCTGAACGACATCTTGGATGTTTCCAAGATCGAAGCCGGCAAGATGGAACTGGAAATGATCCCGATGGAACTGCGCGAGCTGCTGGCCAACGCGACCAAACTGATGTCGGTGCACGCCTCCAACAAAGAGGTTGAACTGCTCTGCCGCATCGCGCCGGATCTTCCCACGCGGGTTCAAGGAGATCCCTGCCGCCTGCGTCAAGTGATCGTCAATCTGGTTGGCAACGCGATCAAGTTCACCGATGCCGGCGAGGTGGTCGTCCACGCCTACCAAGACACCGATGACACCGGACAGCCATGCTTCCACATCGCCGTACGAGACACCGGTCCGGGCATTCCCGAAGACAAACACAAGGCGATCTTCGAATCGTTTCAACAGACCGACTCTTCGACGACCCGTCGCTACGGAGGCACGGGACTTGGACTTGCGATCTGCGCGCAACTCGTTTCCCTGATGGACGGACGGATTTGGGTTGAAAGCCAGTGTGGATTGGGAAGTACGTTCCATGTGGTGCTCCCGATCAAAGAACCGGAATACGACGAGACTGAGCAGGAGCCACTCAGTGGCCTGGAGATCGTGATCGTCAGCGGACGGCAAAGCGCCAACACCGCGTACGCTGAAGCCTTGACGGCCGCCGGTGCGCGGTGCGAGATGTTCACGCAGCTGGACGCCGCATTGCCAATGATCGAACGGCTAAAATCAGCGCCGGACGATCGCCAGACGCTTGTGCTGTTGGACCTGGGGTTCGGTTCCGATTGGGTAGAAACACTCGGTGCCCCCGGGCGAAGTCAACCTTTGCAATCCGTTCCGCTACTGGCGCTGCTTCCGACGGATATGCCGGACTCCATCCTGGATGAGTTGAAACTTGCTCCGGAACGGTCGGCGCTAAAACCCATCGCATCGAGCGAATTGGCCGACCTGGTGCAGCGCGTCACCAGCGGCACCGTACAGACTCAGGAAGATGCTGCCTCGGAATCGGCAGGAATTGGCGGCCTGCATGTGTTGGTCGCAGACGACACCTTCGTCAATCAGGAGGTCGCCAGGGGTATTCTCGAGTTGGTCGGCCACACGTGCGAAGTCGCCGACAACGGCCTGGAGGCAGTGGCAGCGGTCCAGCGCTCCCATTTCGATATGGTCCTGATGGACCTCGAGATGCCCGAGATGGATGGACTCGAGGCGACCGAGGCAATTCGCAAGCTGGATTCAGAAGCCA
Source organism: Pirellulaceae bacterium (assembly GCA_028281725.1). Lineage (GTDB taxonomy): Bacteria > Planctomycetota > Planctomycetia > Pirellulales > Pirellulaceae > Aureliella. Next base: position 17,359 of record JANQJJ010000408.1, read on the forward strand.
AACACACTCCGATTCTCGCCATGACGGCTCATGCCTTGGCCGGCGTGAAAAAACGCTGTCTGGCTGCCGGAATGAATGGCTGCCTAACCAAACCCATCCAGCCGGACAAGCTGCTGAAGGCACTCACACGTTTCGCCAGGAAAGACGATAGATCTAAAGAGTCCGCGAAGCGGTTGATCGCCGATTAGCCAGCTCTGCCAAGTCACCGTTGGTCGCTCGGGCTTCTCCACGCTCGGAACTGGCGACAGCTCTCGGCCTGCAGTTTTACTGAGAGACCGAAATGCCAAAACTCAGGAAGTGAGCGTCCAACGAATTCTCAAAGCTTGTACCGGCCACCGCACCAACGCCCGGCGCGTAAATGGGGCCCCGGCGATTGTTCTCCAACATGTAGCTATAAGCCACATTGATCGACATCGATTCCGACGTGGCTAGCGACAGACCGCCGCTGACCATGTGCTGATAAATCAACGGCGAGCCCACATTAAAAAACGCTTCGCTGTTGCTTACCGGATTCTGGTTGTAGGTATACCCGCCACGTAGCGAGATGGCGTCGCTAAACTGCCACTGGGATCCCAGAGCCACCGCAACGACGGAACTCCAATCCAAGCCTTGCAGACGTCCCGTCCCATCGAACTGGGCCGGATCTCCTAAGCCGTTGGTGTTGGCGTAGTCAAGATATCGGACATCAAGTGCAAAGATCCAGTCCTCGAATCCTGCATAGGACGTGCCTAAGGAGACAATCAGTGGCAAGTCAATATTGGCCATCAAAATTCGAGGCCCACCGGTCGCATCGGTACCGAAGAACTCAAATCTCTCCATCCAGGTCGGACTCTTGAATGAAACACCGGCGCGCACATCGTCATTGTGGATGTAGTAGGCGCCAACTTGGAAACCACCTCCCCAGTGGTACCGAGTTGAGCGGCCCGATGCATATCGCCCGTTAGTGTTTGCCGAGTCGAAAACAAAAGGTTCAAAACCTATTTGCCCCGTCGTGATGGTTGGACCGCCGGCTATCGACAAATTGTCTCGGACAGCGACGGACACGACCGGCGCAAGCTGCAGGAAGGATGCCTCCGAACTGACGCGTCCCAAACCGGTCGGCGGCGGGGCCAACGCGGGATTCGTCGGATCCGAGGGCAAGTTGGTCTTAAAACCGGCAACGGCATTGACGCCTAAACCGCAGGTAATCGATGGGTGTGCCGTCTTGTGCACCCATCCGACATTGGGGATCGGGAACACACCCGCCTCACCGTCGGTCGATCCGCTCACCGCGCCGGCCGAAGACGTAATCCGATGATTGGCAATCAACAAATCCAGACCGAAATCAGTCTGGCTCTTGGCAAGTCCGCTGATCGTGGCTGGGTTCCAATAGATGGCGCCCAAAGCGTCCAGCGGCGCCGCAGTCGACGCCCCCCCCATACTTCGATTGACGGGACCAGCCGCCGATACAATAAGCCCCTGAGCCCTGACCAGCCGAGTATCCAAACTACCTATCAGGAAAATGCAAACGATCTGAATAGCAAGCGTGACGAATTTCACCTTCACTCCAATGCAAAGCTTGGTTAGTGGGCGCCCTACAAGTCGGATTATCGGCACACTCAACTTCTTCCAGTGCACTTTTCTTGCCATCTCGCGCACTTTGTGTGGAAAAGGGCAAATTTTTACGGAAACCGCAATCTGCGCCGCCACATCCTGCGCTTTCCCGCCATGCTGCTTGCCAGAAAACTAGAAAACAGCCCTGTTGTTGCCCGCGGCGACACGTCACAGCGGCGGCCAGCTCGCCGGGGGAATCACAACCCAAAATCGCAGAAGCCATTGTCCTGAAGCCGGACGAGAAGCTTGATCAGATCGATGGGACTATCCAACGACAAAGCTTTTAAGGCAGCGTTGCGGCGATTCTCAACGGTTTTCTCAGAAACTTCAAATTTGGCAGCAATCGCCCTCGGCTTTTCTCCTTGGGCAACCAGCTTGGCGATCTCGCGATCTCGCGCATCCAAAGCTTGAAACAAATTCCAACTGCGGGCCAGATCCAGAATCTTCTGATGCTCGGGTTGGCCTAGCACCGCCACGATCCGTGTGACGCCAAAAATTGCCATGTTGGGGTGTCCGACTCCCAGCAAGGATTTCTTAAATGTGCGAAACATCACGTCCCGGCCGTCAACGTCTCGTCCCGGATGCTCAAACTCCGCTTGAATACACCCACTGACGATCAGCGCATCGGAACTGGCCGAGACCGGCTTCGTCGTCCCGTTGAGAAAAGCATCCGAGTATCGTCCGACAGGGGTCACCGCTCCGGAAATCAACGCCTCGTAGGCGGCATTCGAAAAAAGGATCTGTCCATCTGCGGTCTTCAGATAAACGCAGTCATTAGATGCATCGATCACTGCTTTGATATCTGACTTCGACTGGATAGCCTTAACGACGCGGTCATAGAGTGTCGTGGCAGCCGCAGAAAAATCAGAACCTGGATGAGACCCGCTCTCTATGGCACTACACAAATCGAATCACCTTATGAAAATGAACGTGGTGCAGACGGGGCTAAACGAGCAAAGGAGCACAAAAGTAAAAACTAAGCCGCGCGAGCGCACCGACGAATGTCTGACCAAGTTACAGATCGGCAGGGAGAGATCCTGAGGGCGGGAATCTGGCGGTCATTACGAGCAAAGTATGCTTTCACTCTAGGCATAATCCAGCGGCAGTCAAGCCACCACCCGATCGGGTACCGCTAGTCGAGGTTAGCAGAACGGCGAAGGTCGCGGCCTGGGTGAACCAGTCTGGTGCAACCCTATTTTGTTTAACGAATTGCCTCTACTCTCTTGGCAGGTACCGGGTTAGCCTGTGTACGGCGAGAAGCAAAACTCTGACATCCGCGCGACGCCGATCCCCGCGTTCGACCGGCTACCTGGTGGGTGCCGCGAACCGGCCGGCAGCGGGTGAAGCTCTTGGGCGATTCTCACCGGGCGACCGGCAACATGCCTCGGCAAGACACGCCGCCTGAAAAAAAATTTCGCCAGTGCGACTGCGAACCTTGCCAAGACGGCAATCCGTGTGCTTCCCGTCGTCCGTTGTGATACGATCATGGCGATTATCCTCATCTTCAATTCAACTTTTCGGCCATGACGCATCCTGAATCTTCCACTCCATCCGAAGGCACCCCGAACCCCAAGCGGTATACGGTTCCTGTTCTGGCGCTGGCCTGCCTACTGGTCATGGTCCTGCCAACGCCCGACGCAATGCGGCCGGAGGCGCAGCGTTTGATCGCCATCACGATCCTGATGGCTGGCCTCTGGGTCACCCAGGCCATACCGCTTGCCGCAACCAGCCTGCTCCCGCTCGTACTGTTCCCGCTGCTAGGCGTGCAAACGGCAGAAATGGTCAGCCGTTCCTACATCAACGACAAGGTGTTTCTTTACTTGGGGGGCTTTGTCATCGCGCTGGGCATCGAACGCTGGAATCTGCATCGCCGCATCGCCTTGAACATCGTCAACGTCGTGGGGGCCAGTCCCAGACGCCTGATCCTGGGATTTCTGATCGCAACCGCAGGACTCTCGATGTGGATCAGCAACACGGCATCGACCCTGCTGATGCTACCCATCGCGCTGGCCCTGCTGAAGACGCTCCAGGAACAGTCCTCGGAGGGTCACGGAATGGATGCGGGCAGCCTCGCCAAGTCCCTGGCGGTTCCCTTGCTGTTGGCGATTGCCTACTCGGCCAGTATTGGGGGCCTGACCACGATCATCGGCACACCTACGAACAACCAGGCAGTAGGCATCTACGAACAAGAGATTCCCGATGCTCGCGAAATTGCCGTCGCTCAGTGGCTGGCCGTCGGCGTTCCGATCGGTCTGATCTACCTGGCAGTCGCCTGGTTTGTCCTGACACGGGGTCTGCCGGACACCAGCCAGCACGCCGGTACTCTGCGCGGCGAGCTGTTTCAAAGGCTCAAAGCGCTCGGATCGGTGTCAACAGCCGAGCGGCGGATGCTGACCGTATTTACGGCCACGGCCCTGCTATGGGTCTTTCGAAAGCCGCTCGATGTGGGCCCGATTTACATCCCCGGCTGGTCGCAGTTGGCCGAGAGTTGGTTTGCCTGGCTGGGCACCACGCCCGGCGCTCCAGCGGTCGAACCGACCCACTTTGTGAACGATTCGACCGTCGCGATGCTCATGGCGGTGGCATTATTCTTCATTCCATCGGGCTCGCGCAGTGCGACCGGTCAATCTGTCGCTCTGATGAACTGGCAAACAGCGGCAAAGCTGCCGTGGGATATCATGTTGCTCTTTGGCGGCGGCTTTGCGCTGGCCTCGGCTTTCAGCAGCACAGAGCTTTCCAACTGGCTCGGCGCCGCATTAGAAGGACCATTGACGGGGCAACCTTTGTGGCTGATCGTTGCGGTCGTGTGCCTCTTCATGACGTTCCTCACGGAGTTTACCAGTAATGTGGCGACGGTGAGTACTCTGTTGCCCACCTTGTGCGCACTGTGCCTATCCCTGGGTGTTGATCCGCTATTGCTCGTCGTCCCGGCAACCATGGCGACCAGCTGCGCGTTCATGCTGCCCATCGCGACGCCGCCGAACGCGATCGTCTTTGGATCGGGCTTGATCGAAGTGAAGAGCATGGTCCGCTACGGACTGGTGCTGAATCTAGTTGGTATTCCCATTCTGACGATCGCCACCTACGTGCTGGTCAAACCCATCTTCGGCATCCAGTAGGCGCCTTGCGGAGTTTACAGTTGTGCTCCGGCGGGCAATAATTATTAAGATTGCGCGAAGACGGTACCGCGCGGCGCGATCGGTTTACTCACGAGCACAAGGACGTTGACTTGGCTTCCTCACGTTTCCATGCAGGTGATTGGGTCGTCTATACCAAACAGAAGGTGAGTGAATCTCCGGGAAAGCGTGCGCAGGAAATCTCCGCTGCCGAGAAAGGGGACTCGTACACCTACGTGGTTGACAAGTACTGGACGGTATCCGAAGCGTTAGCAAACGGGCAGCTTCGCCTTCGCACGCGCCGGGGTAAACAGCACCTGGTAGACTCGGCAGATCCCATGCTGCGGCGGGCTCGTTGGTGGGAAAAACTGCTCTACTATCGGCGCTTTCAGCCACAGAACGAAAATGAAGCTTCTCAGGCACAGACGTAGGTCTTACCGCGCTGTGGGCACCGCTCTCCGGCTTGCCAGGCCCTCATTCTTGGTAGACGCCATCACCGGCGCTACCCGATTCTTCCAGCTACGGAGCAGCGTTAGCATCGAGGCCTCACCCCGTAAGAAGCAAACCCTACTACCGGTCCGAGCATGACGGGTAGATAGGGTTCGCCGCACGGGAGCCAGCCACAGCGACACCGCTTCGGTTCAGCTGCGTTTCGGGAACAGCGGCCCACCGTAGGCCGCCGTATCTCCGAGTTCTTCTTCGATTCTCAGGAGTTGATTGTACTTGGCCATGCGATCGCTTCGGGAAGCCGAGCCGGTCTTAATCTGACCGGTCGAGAGTCCGACCGCCAGATCCGCGATGGTGGCATCCTCCGTCTCACCGCTTCGGTGGCTGGCAATTGACGTGTAGCCGTTGCGGGCAGCCAGTTGAATCGCTCCGATGGTCTCGGTCAGACTCCCGATCTGATTGACTTTGATCAGGATACTGTTGCCGATGCCCTGGTCGATTCCACGCTGCAGCCGATCGACGTTGGTGACAAACAGATCATCGCCAACCAACTGAACTTTGCTACCGATCTTGTCCGTCAGCAGCTTCCAGGTCTCCCAGTCGTCTTCGGAACATCCATCTTCGATGGAACAGATCGGATACTGGTCGACCCAGGCTGCCAGGAAGTCGACCATCTCGGCTCCGGACAGCTTCTTGCCATCAAGGGAGTAGACCTTTTCATTGGCATCGTAAAACTCGGTGGCCGCGACATCCAAGGCAATGTAGATCTGCTCACCCGCTTTGTAGCCGGCTTGCCCGATGGCTTCCATGATCAAATCGAGAGCCTCCTGATTGCTACCCAAGTCGGGTGCAAAGCCGCCTTCGTCGCCTACAGCCGTATTGAGTTTGCGGCTCCCGAGCACCTTTTTTAGGTGGTGGAACACTTCCACCCCGGCGCGCAAGGCATCGCTGAACCGATCGAAACCAAGCGGCATCACCATGAACTCTTGCACGTCGACGGAGTTGTCCGCGTGCTCACCGCCGTTGACGATGTTCATCATCGGCGCCGGCAGGATATGAGCCCCGGCGCCGCCGAGATAACGATAGAGGGGAACCTGTGTGAAACTCGCAGCCGCTTTGGCAACGGCCAACGACGCACCGAGAATCGCATTGGCGCCGAGTCGCTGCTTGTTCGGCGTGCCGTCGAGACTGAGCATCGCGGCATCGATTTCGCGCTGCATCACGGCATCGAGGCCAATCAGAGCGTCAGCGATCTCGCCGTTGACATGCTCGACAGCCTGGGTCACTCCTTTACCCAGAAACACATCCTTGTCACCGTCTCGCAATTCCCACGCCTCATGAGCGCCGGTACTCGCGCCACTGGGGACTGCCGCACGTCCCATGGAACCATCCATCAACTCCACCTCGACCTCGACCGTCGGGTTACCCCGGCTGTCGAGAATCTGCCGCCCCTGTACTGATTGGATAATGCTCATTACTTAGATTCCTCTACTTTCGTACGAGATTGATTCGGCTGTTCCGCTTAGGGCGGCTCTTAATTTTTCCAGCTAATTGTGGCCTGATATTGTGCCCAATCATGTCCAAAGCACCAGACGGTGTCTGCCGACCGGCGTCAATTCTTCCTGTTTACGACCTGCAAGCCGGTCGTCGATCGCCACGATCGCGGGTACGATTTCGTCATTAAATGGCGGTGGCGGGCGACTCCTTTGCCCACCGACCGATCCCACTCCACCTGGGGCCACCCCGTCCGAACAAGACGATTTTTCGGCCGGTCCCATCCCGCATCAACTAACTTTCTTAAAAGCCTATGTTCTCTGGACTCGTTGAAGCCAAAGTACCCTTGGCCGGGATGGAACAAGAAACCGGCGGCGTGCGTCTCGTACTCGGTCGTCCGCCGACCTTTGACGACATCGCCATCGGAGACAGCATTGCCACGCAGGGATGCTGCCTGACGGTGGTCGCCCTGGATTCGAAAACGCTCAGTTTCCAAGCCGGCAAGGAGACGCTTTCCCGTACGACGCTCGGCAACCTTCGTCCGGGCGATGAGGTCAATTGCGAGCGTTCCTTGGCGCTGGGTGATCGGCTGGGAGGCCATCTGGTGACCGGGCACGTTGACGGTGTAGGAACGCTGGCATCCCGCACCGACGAGGCCGATTGGTCTGAGATGGTCTTCGCTGCACCCAGCGGCCTACTGCGGCAGATGGCTTCCAAGGGGTCCATCACGATCGACGGCGTCAGCTTGACTGTGGTCGAAGTCAACGACCGGACTTTTTCCGTGGCGCTCATTCCTCATACACTCGGGCATACGACGCTCGGCCAACTCCGCCCCGGTGACGCCGTCAATCTGGAAACGGACTTGCTCGCCAAGTACGTACAACGTCAACTCGAAACCCAGTCTTAGATTACTGCAATCGCTTCATGTCAGAACGTCAGACGCTCAGCTACCTACAGAAACGCTTTGAGGCGGCGCGCATTCAACCTCAGACACGGTTTGGACAGAACTTTTTAGTCGATCTCAACTTGGTGGAGTTGATCGCCAAAACAGCCCAGCTCGGCCCACGCGATGTCGTGCTGGAAGTGGGAACGGGCATGGGATCTTTGACCGCGTTGCTGGCAGCTCAAGCCGGTCACGTGGTCACGGTAGAAATCGACCACTATCTGGCTCCACTGGCGCGACAGGAGTTTGAGTCGCTGGGCAACGTCACTCTTTTGGAACAAGACGCGCTGCAGAACAAGAATCGGCTTCACCCCACGGTGGTGGAGACACTCCAGGAGCGAGTCGCCGCCATCGCAGGCGGACGACTCAAGCTGGTAGCCAATCTACCGTACAATGTCGCGACTCCGATCCTGTCCAATCTGTTGAAAATCCAGCCGTGGCCCAATCGCATGGTGGCTACCATCCAGCGCGAGCTGGCCGAAAGAATCGTGGCCAAGCCTCGTAGTAAGGATTACAGCGCACTGAGCATCTGGATGCAGTCCCAATGCCGAGCCGAAATCGTTCGAGTCATGCCGCCGAGCGTCTTTTGGCCGCAGCCTAAGGTCGATTCGGCCATCCTGGACATTCGGCCTCAAAAAGTGCTGCGCGATCGCATCGAAGACCGTGAACATTTTCATACGCTCGTGCGTAACATCTTCTTGCACCGAAGAAAGTTCTTGCGATCGGCACTCTGTAGTGCTGTCAAAGGACAACTTGACAAATCGGACGTAGATGAATTGCTGGCGGCAATGGAGTTGGACGCCCAGGTGCGCGCTGAACAGCTTTCTCCAGAGCAAATCATCGAACTGGCCGAGCTAGTACGCCGGCGAGCGAACGCCCAATGATATCGGAAATCGACCACTCGCGGCCCGCAGCCCAAAGCAACTACAATACGGCTCTGGGCCGCCCACGGATCGAAGGCGCCGCCAAGTCCGTTTCGACTGCACGACCACGATGAGTGAACCAACCGACAATACTGCATCGGGGGCGGCTCCCTTGAATCCAGGGGATCAGGTGGGCGCCTACCGCATCGAGCGAGCGCTCGGCAGCGGCGGAATGGCGGATGTATTTTACGCGGTCCACGAAGGCCTAAGGCGCCCCGCGGCCATCAAAGTGCTGCGGGCGTCGCTGGCCACCGATGAGGTGCACCTGCAACGCTTCATGCAGGAGGCCCGAGCCGCTGCTTCCCTGATCCATCCCAACATTGTTCAGGTCTACGACGTGGGCCAGGATGGAGAACATCGCTACATCGCCCAGGAGTACATTCCCGGCAGCAATCTGCGCCAGTTCTTAGCCGAATCCAACCTGCCAAATCCAAATCCCCACCATCGAAACCAATCCGCGGGCGACCGGTCGGCGGCACCCGACGCCCCACCACCAGCCGATCGTCAGCTGGATATCCGCGCCACGCTAAGCATTTTACTGCAAATCCTGGCAGCTCTGAGCAAGTCGGCCTCGAGCGGTATCGTTCACCGTGACATCAAGCCGGAAAACATCATGCTCACCAAGGACGGTGACGTGAAAGTTGCCGACTTCGGTTTAGCGCGCATCCTACTCGGAGACGACCCGCAATTGACGCGGGCCGGCACCACGCTGGGCACGCCCATGTACATGAGTCCGGAACAAATTCAGGAGGGGCAAGTCGACATCCGCAGCGATCTCTACTCGTTGGGCGTTACCCTGTACCACATGCTCACCGGCCGACCGCCGTTCACCGGAGAGACCCCACTGGCACTGGCCATGCAGCACGTTCAGGCCACGGTGCCTGCTCTGACACAATTCCGGAGCGATCTGCCCGACTCACTGGTGCAGCTGGTGTCACGCCTATTGGCCAAATCGCCTGAAGATCGCTTTCCAAGCCCAACGTCCGTGCTCGAGTTCCTGCGGGAACATCGATCCGGTGACCTGGCCGCGCAGTGGCCCGAGCATACCATTCCCTTGCCCGGAGTCGCCACGGCAGCTGCTGGTGGCCCCTCCCAGGCGACGCTCATGTTGCAGTCCAGGCTTCGCAAGGGGAGAACATCGCTTCGGACACGGCTCCTGACCGCAATTGGCGCTGCCGCGTTGTTGCTCGTCGCCTTCGGAATGGGCGCCGCGCTGACGTTCTCGCGGCCATTGCGTTTGTTCGAGAGCACGTCGGAAGCATACAAGGGAATCATTCGCCAAGAATCTGCGGAGAAACAGTACCAGGCGGCATTGCTCAGCACCGAGGGCAGCCGGATCGCCAAATGGGAAGCCGTCGAAGCCCACTTTCCGAAAGAGGAAACGCGCCTGAATCGCTACTATGCAGGTCTGGCTGGATTACAGTTGGCTCGTGCCCACCTTGAACAGGACGATCAAGGCCACGCTCGCGGCGAACTTCAGAAAATAATCAACGACGGCGAGATGGAAGACTTGGTGAAGGCATTCGCTTACCTACAGCAAGCCAGTATCGAAGATGAACTCGACAATGAGGCTTCCATGCAAAAAGCCATCGATAGCGCACTGAGCATCAAGAATCATGAAGACTTTAAGGCCGGCGATCGAGAGCAACTCGACGCAGGTGTCAGACGCATGTCCACGAAGATAAAAAAAGCCTGGTTTGGCAGCTAGTGCCGGGCACCGAATGCTCGTTTAAAATCAGGCCGGCTCGAATGCTTCTACCCCATGCGCCCGTTCATCGCTGGTTTCTCCCTCCCCCACGTCGATGTGCCATGGTTTGTCGTGCTCGTCATCGTGGAGCTGATCTCCCACGACCAGCGTGTCCAGCCCCTTGGCGATCTGAGATTTGGGTAAAGGGGTCAGGAGTCAATTGTGCACAGCACCCGAAGGGCCGCTGGCGGCAATTGACTCCT
>JANQJJ010000376.1 GCA_028281725.1 Pirellulaceae bacterium
CAACCGCCCTTTGTGAACGCCGTAGCCGCGGTACAGACCGGTCGCTCCGAGTGGGAGGTTTGGCAGGCGATTCGGTCAGTCGAACAAGACTTGGGACGCCAGCGCAACCGGCGTTGGGAAGCTCGTCGAATCGATCTGGATATCTTGCTCTACGAAGAACATCGGATCTGGACCCCCCACCTGAAGATCCCTCACCCGCGAATGTGCATGCGGCGGTTTATCCTGGTTCCGGCCATGGACGTTGCTGCAGACTGGGTAGATCCAGTCTCACACGCGACCATCGAACAACTGGCCACTTCCCTGCAGGCCGGCGCCGGTAGTCTTCTGTTAGTCGCATCGGACAACACCAAGCCCGAGACGATCCTGGAGGAAGTCGCCAGATTGGCAATGGCCCAGTGGCGTTCCCTGAGCCATCGCGAACCGGCCACCTTTCAAGCCGTGGAGCCACTCGGCAGCACGAAAGAAGCACGCTGGGTTGCCTGCCTTGCCGCCGACCGCGTCGAGCACTCGAGCAGTTTGCTGGTATTCGACCCCACTCCCAAACTCATCGTCGCTCTGGCAGAACCGGTGGCTGCCCAGACGGCCAGTTGGGAAGACTACCATCAAAACGTGGCAACCCGTCTGGGACTGACCGCTGCCGATGCAAACTGCCAAGCATGGCCGTTTGCGGGCGCCAGGTATTTGCTGGCATCGGACGACCGCAGCTGGGCCGTTCATGAGTTGGTTTCCGCCCTGGAAGCCATGGATTGCCCTGTCGAGCCGATAGGCTAGGCCCGTTGGTGCCAGGCTAAAACCGATGAAACCTTCTCTGGCGAAACCCGCTGAGTTTTGAGATAACTCTCTTACGCATTTAGCTTGATCTGCCCCAAAATCGACCGACGAACCAGTGTGGCTCTCGGGTTCGTTCCGATCCGTCGCATGCGCTATGGTGATTGGGTGCACGACCACTTGGCGGCTCATGAACTTGGACAACCCTTCGAACCAATCGGTATGGCGCACCCGCTCAGATTATCAAGCGTTTCCAAATCGCGCCGCGATCATCGGCGGCGGTCTGAAGACCAGCCACGTCCGCTGAACATCGAACAACTAGAGTGTCGTCGATTGCTCGCCCTGAATCCGACTGCCGCTGAGCAGGAATTGTTGCAACTGACCAATCGATTTCGAACCGATCCCCAAGGCGAGTTCTCCCGCTTGATGTCGAGCGCTTCGCCGCTCAGGTCGCGAGACCCAATTCTGCAAGACGACCTCGATGCCGCCCAGGTCGACGGCAATTTGCTTCGAAGCGAATTGTCGGCTTTGTCCTCGGTACCACCGGTGGCCTGGAATGAAGCGATCCATGACTTTGCGAATTCGCACAACGCGGCCATGATCGGCTCGAATCCTCCGCGGCAGTTCCATTCCAATACTTTGGCAAGACGTCAGGCGTTGCTCGACGCCGGCGTTAACCTGCGTTTCGCGCAGGGCGAAAAGATCCACTCCGAAAACGTATTTGGATTTGGCAAGTCTCCAGGTCACCTTTTTGGCGGCTACGTCATCGATTGGGGCAGTGGCCCTGGCGGAATGCAAGGCGGACGACCACACCGGTCCTCCATCATCAACGCGGATTTCGAGCAAGCCGGCTCGGCCATTTCCAGCTTTTCAGGCAGCGGTTTTGGACCGCTGGTCAATACTCATATCCTAGCCAATATCGAAGCACCGCCTGTCATGGTGCTGGGCGCTGTGTTCGAAGATAAAAACGACAGCGGCTGGTACGAAGCGGGCGAGGGCATCGGATCGGTACAATTCGTGTTCGAGGGGCCGGCAGGTCGATTCACCACAACCGGATTCGCCACCGGCGGTTATCAGATTGAGTTGCCCCCCGGAACATACACGGCCACCGCCTCTGGCAACGGCTTGAAGTTCCCGCTCGTGATGAACAACATTACCGTCGGCGCGACCAATGTCTGGAAAAACTTCATTTACGATCCCGATGTGATTCCGCCCGACGCTCTGGAGTCCAATAACTCCATCGGATCGGCGACCCGGTTAACGGGCAACAACCAATCGCTCAGCTCTCTTTCCATTCACGTTCCCGGTGATCGTGATTATTTTCGCATCGACTCGCTGGGCAGCGGCTCCGCTCAATTTGATCTGCGGTTCGACAACTCAGCTGGAAATCTCGATCTGAGGCTACTGGATTCTTCTGGCAACGTGCTGGCAACGTCAGGCACGACCGGCAATCTGGAAACGATCACGGCCAACTTGACCCGTGACTTGACCTACTACCTGTTGGTGCTGCCTAACGGGGGCGCCGTCAGCGGATCTTATTCGCTCACTGTCACGCTTCCTCAACCGGCACGCCCGGTTGCTTCGCCTGACCGGACTTTAGTGGATCTGCTGGCACCGCAAGTTACGATCGACATCCTGGCCAATGACACCGACCCGGACGGTGACCCGGCTAAGCTCGTTCCCAGCCTCACGCCCGGCAGTCCACCGGCGTTCTCCATAAACGATCAGAATAAAATTAACTACACGGCGCCGCCTGGAACCTCGGGTGTCCAGCGTGCCACGTACACGGTCACTGACGATCAGAATCTCCAATCCTTGGCCACCCAGATTGAGATCTTCGTCATCGATTTCAGCGGCGAAACACCGTGGCAAAACCAGGACAATCCCGCCGATGTCAATGACGATGGAATCACCACTCCTCTCGATGTCCTGCTCGTTATCAACGAAATCAACGCTCGCGAATCCCGACGATTGCCCACTAGCCGAGCGCGCACCGGTGGCATGTTCGGCTTCATCGACTCAACCGGAGACGGTTCACTTTCGCCACTGGATGTCCTGCTGGTCATCAATGCGATCAACGCGGCCGGGCGGAGGGAAGGCGAATCTGAGGGAACCGGCCACCCGCAGCCCAGCGGGGTAGTCGATCAGGCCCTGGAGCAGTTGATGGCAGCCAGTGTCTATGACGAGCTAGTCGACCAAAGGCGGCGGAAATTGCTCGCCCGGCCTCTAACGGCATAGATCACGCCCGCGTTGCTCAAGGCGCGATTTAGTGCAGCCACGCTGGCGCCTAACGCCTACCCGTTCGTCGTGAAGAAACCGCGAGGGGATCTTCCCACGTTTCAGATCAGAAGTTAGTCTGCAAAGCAGCCGGCCGGACGATCGCATCGATATCAAGCATTCGCCTGGGCCCAATTTCGTTTGCGCGTGACCAGCCTCAAGTGCGCGCCTTTTCCTCCGTCCGTACTCCTGACTGTTGCCAGGAGTCATTCCCCGAATCTCAAAGGGAGAACTACTATGTCGATCCGCAATCTGATCTCAGGTGCGCTGCTTTGCTTGTTCTTTTCGCAAATAGCCACCGCCCAGTTTCCTACCGCCACCGAAGAGCACAAGCTGCTCAAGCAGGATGTGGGCACTTGGACCGCAACCGTCAAGACATGGATGGGACCCGACGGCCAGCCCGCTCCCGATGCCGAGCCGATGGTTACCAAGGGAGAAGAGGTGAACCGAATGCTTGGTCAGTTTTGGGTGGTCAGCTCCTTCAAGGGTGAGTTTGGTGGAATGCCCTTTGAAGGCCTCGGCACATCCGGTTACGACACCAAAACCAAGAAGTTCGTCGGCAGCTGGGTCGATTCGTTTAGTCCGAGTGCGATGCAGATGGTCGGTACCTATGACAAAGCGACCAAAACACTCACGCATATGACGACGGGAGTTGGCATGGATGGGCAGGAGTACAAAGGGAAATCCGAGTTGGTCTACAAGGATGAGAATACTCGCCTCCTGACGATGTACGAAATGAAGGATGGCAAGGCACTGCGTTCGATGGAAATTTTGTACGAGCGCAAAAAGTAAGTTTGGTCTCGACCTGACCGAGAATTGCGGCAGCGAGACCGCTAGAGACACCGGGCGGCGGTGTTGGGGGTTGAAATCATTCGCCCACCAACACCTCCCGCGCCGGAGTCCGGCGGCGCGCCGGCATGTAGGCTGCCCTGCCCCGGCGTGGACCAGGTAAAACCGACGCGGCGGGGCTATTGTTCGCCGGAAAAAACCGGAATGCTCTGACCGGGCACCAAACGGTCGCAGGCGATGTGAAAGGACTCGGCAGCCGCCACCGCCGGAATGTGAGAGCTCAATCGGGCGCCCGGCAGAAGTCCCTGCAGCGACTGTTCAGCTAAAACATTGCCTATCGCCGGAAATGCCGGAAAGTAGATCGGGGCGACACCGCGATTGGTGATCACACCCCGGGTCTGCCTGCCGTTCGTCTCCAGCTGCTCCAGATGAAATCGGTATCCACATGCCGCGGACGCCTTACGAATATCGGCCAGCGACTGATACTCCGGCTGATCATTGCCGATCATAAATGTGATATGGAATTGTGCGGCTGCCGTCGTGAAGGAAACACCGTGCGGTCCGTTAGGGGCAAGCGCCATCCGCTGATCGCGACGAGTGTAGTAGTTGAACTCGCCACCGGCCGGGGCCGTTTGCCAGCGGTTCTCACCGAGGGCCTGCCAGTTGACTGCGTTATACTCCGAATGTTGCTTGCACAGAAAAGAATCATCGAACAGCCCGAAACCGAGTGTCCGGAGCTCGTCAGCCCGCGCGAAAGGAGCGCGTTCGTCATCGGCGGCGTCCACAGAAATCATCCATGGGGTTTGCCGGAACGACGCGTCCATGTGCCGCGCGAAACGCAGCTGGAGAGCCTTGTCGGGAAATGTCCTTCCCAGCTGGAACGGCCCGTCGTAGATGTGGTACTCGGCCCACAAACCGAATCCTGTCTGCAGAAAGGCCAGTCGCCGATCCGAGTCGTAGCGTTTGGCCAGCCTGGAGTAAAAATCGAGCAGGAACCGCTGTAGTTCAGGATGCCGCCAGTCCGCAAAACTAGTCGTCTGACCTTCGCTCTTGGCGGTCATTTCTCTGTAGTCCGGCAATGTTTTTATATACTGCGGAACCGTCGTTGGACGACCGACGTAGACGAAATAGAAACGCAGAATAGCCTGATGTCCACGCGACGCGATCGCACTGAGTTTTTGGTCGACGACACGCCAGTCATAAACGCCCTGCTGCCGGACAACCTCGTCGTAACCGACATAGGAGTATTCCAGTTTGATGGCATCGGTATCGACTTGCTCATGGCTATCCCACAAGACGATCCCCGTCATCGGAGCCACGGGGTCGCTCGGAGCTGGCAGCTCTACCTCGGTCCAGTCCGCCTGTCCAACGGCCCAGTTTGCCGAGTGGAACGAGTGGAGAAGGATTAAATAGCTGATTGCGATAAGAATCGATCTGGATCTCATAGTATTGCCAATCTGCAATCGGGACAAAAAACTGTGCGCAACATACACACCTTCCTAGATGAGTAAAAACGACCCAGCCCATTTTGACTCTGACGTGCGCGCTGCAGGCCGCATGCTGAGCCCGTTAGGAATCATCCGACGAAAATGACCGGAGCGATGCTGTTTCCTCATACCTTAGCACCGTTCGGGAAGTAACGGTCCTATAGCGAGTGTTGATCTCCTTGAAACAATCACGAGCGAAACGCTTAGGAGAGCGGCGCTTACCAGTGCAACCACGGTCATCGTGGAGAAAAAACTGCAGTGCCACGCGTCGATCAGCAAGCTTATCGCAGGAGCCGGAGGAGCGGCAAGTGGTTGAGCCAGCCAGACTGGTCGTCGTGTCCGAGACGCAACCCTCGGTGATGGTTCGAGTTCTGGAAATGGGCAGCGGTCTGAACTCACGGAAGCCGAAGAGGGTGAATCTCTGCCAAGAACCGATGACCGGCTGTGCCGATACGGCGAATAGGAGGTGCGCCGCATGGACCCGCCGCGCGAGCACGGTGTCCCCGAGTGAAGATCGGGATGTCCGATAACGGGGCAACAGCGGGAGTAGAGGGTACCGAATTGGCTAGCTTCAAGGTAAACTGAGAGTATGATTCGAGCGTATGATGAAATAATTGATTTTATTGCGTCTGGCACGACACCAGACTCGGTTGCGCGGTTTGAACTATCTCAGCTCACCAAGGACTACGTGGCGGATCTTCTGCACAAAGAGAAGACCGTCGGCCTCACCGAGGAAGAGTCTTCGGAACTTGATCACTTCGTGAAACTAGAGCACATCATGCGGCTTGCAAAGGCCAAAGCTCGTTCTTTTGGTTCGCGATGACACGTTACGTTTCAGCGGACCTACGGCGGCTGGTGGAATCGCGAGCTTCTCGCATCTGTGAATACTGCTTGATCCATGAGTCGGATACGTTTCTCGGCTGTCAAGTCGATCATGTGATTGCCGAGAAGCATGGTGGAGCTACCGCGGCGGAGAATCTTTGCTACGCCTGCACATTTTGCAACCGCTCGAAGGGCAGTGATATAGGATCACTTACCACTGGCACCAGGGAGTTCACAAGGTTCTATAATCCGCGCGCAGATCGCTGGACGGATCATTTCTCACTGAATGGAGTAATCATTGAGCCTCGTACAACTGTTGGCGAGGTAACGGCCAGGATTCTGGGCTTTAACGATGCAACAAGAGTCCTGGAACGCGAGGCACTTCAAACGATAGGCAGATTTCCTTCGCCAGAAGCGAGTTCACAACTGCAGTTCAGAGAGCTCTAGCTGCTCAAAATCGAGTTGCATTCAGCGCGGTTTTATGGCCTGTTCGAACCAAATATGTCAAATTCAAAGTAGAACCAAGCTAGCGTCGGTTGACTTTCGATCCAAAGCGATCGCGCAGGTGAGTTTCGTTACCACAGTTCTAAATCGCGGTCACAACCTCCGTGACGCTTGGGTTTCAGCTGCTGCGAAGAGTGCGGCTTGTCTAGTGAGTGGTCGTGTTCGAGACGCAACCCTCGGTGATGGTTCGGGTTCTGAAGATGGGCAGCGGCCTGAACTCACGGAAGCCGAAGAGGGTGAATCCCTGCCAAGAACCGATGACTGTCTGTGCCGATACGGCGAATAGGAGGTGCGCCGCAGGGACCCGCCGCGCAAGCACGAAGCTCCCGAGAACGAGGGCGGAGCGTTTGGGCTGTCCATTCGGATCGTTTGAGCCTGCCTCGGGCAAAGAAGGAATGATCCACTGATTGATGGGCTCGTTTGTTTTGAAGTGCTACATGGCGCGCTTTTTGCGTTTTGCTCCCTTAGGTCACGATTGCCCTGTGTAAGGGAGGTCGACTGAGCGATTTTGGCTCATGTGCGTTGCGTGCCAGCGCGCGGATTGTGGCCTTCAAGGGCATCCGCGGCCTGTCACGAAAATCAAGGAGACAGATCTCAATGCGAACGCTACTCTTCGTGCTGGGGCTGAGCGCTGTGGTTGCCGTCGGCTTGGCCGGTCGGCGAGCTTGGCTGGAGAATAGAAAGCTCCCGGAGGGATTGATCCAAGCGAACGGGCGCACGGAGGGCGATCACGTGGCGATAGCCAGCAAATATGCCGGCCGCGTGTCAAAGGTCATCGCACGCGAAGGCGACGACTTCGATATCGACGCCACGCTGATTCAAATCGATGACAAGCAGCTGAGAGCCCAGCTGAATCAGGCAACGCACGGTGTTGCGGTCGCAGAAGCAATTTTGTTGGGTGCGAAAGCCAACGCCGACGCCTTAGCCGCCGAGGTGCGCGCCGCCAAGACGTCGCTTGCTCTGCTGGCGAAACAAGTTCCCTTGGCCATCCAAACCGCTGAGGCAGAATTGAATCAGGCGCTTGCCGCCAGCGCGACGGCCGACTCCAATGAAGGCCATAAACGTACCGATTACCAGCGCGCACAAGAGCTATCGAGTTCACAAGCGGTTTCAGAGGAAGAAGTAGACAAGCGAAAACTCGCATGGACGATGGCACAAAACGAACTGGCCTCCGCAACTGCTGCCAGAATCACCGCGGAAAAACGGCTTGCCGTTGCCAAGTTGGGTAGCGATCGCATCAAGGAAAAGGAGGATGCGGTGGCGGCTCTGGAAGCCCTGCACGCCAAATCACTTGCCCACATCGAAGAGTGTGGGGCGCGACTGGCCGAAGCAGAAGCCGGAGTCGCGGAAGCACAAAGTACGCTCGATGACTTGACTATCTTGGCGCCCACAGCAGGCACAATCGTATCGCGTTTCGTCGATCAGGGCGAAGTCGTCAACGCAGGGACGCCGCTGTTGGATTTGGTCAATCTTGATCGACTTTACCTTCAGGTCTACGTACCTGAACCACTGATCGGGCGCATCCGGCTGGGACTGCCTGCGAAAGTTTACACCGACGCCTATCCAAATCAGCCCTTTGACGCGACCGTGCGATACATTGCATCGGAAGCCGAGTTCACTCCCAAAGAAGTCCAAACGAAAGACGAACGTGTCAAACTAGTCTTCGCTGTACGACTCTACTTCAACGAAAACCCCGATCATCGCATCACCCCCGGCCTGCCCGCCGACGCCATCATCCGCTGGAAAGAGGAGACGCCATGGATGCCGCCGCGTTGGTAGACCAGATTCCAGTTTCTCCCCTTGCCCAAGGGGAAACACAGAACGTCGTCGAAGTCCGCGGCGTCAACAAAAACTACAAACGGACAGTCGCGCTACGGGACATTGAATTGGATGTTCGCGAGGGCGAAGTGTTCGGGTTAATCGGTCCCGACGGTTCAGGGAAAAGTAGTTTGATTCGCGCCATCGCGGGTGTTCAGCAATACGATGCGGGCGTCATCACCATCTTGGGTAACAGGATCGATTCGGAACGCTCGGCCGAGCGAATCAAGAGCCGAGTCGGTTTGATGCCGCAAGGACTGGGCAACAATCTGTATCCCCAACTGTCGATCGACGAGAACATCGACTACTTCGCTGGCCTCCGTCTCGTTCCCAAAGATACGCTGCGCAAGCGCAAAGAGCAGTTGCTTGCGATGACACGTTTGACGGAGTTCCGCGATCGACCGATGAATCAACTTTCTGGTGGTATGAAACAGAAACTGGGGTTAGTGTGCACTCTTATTCATCAGCCCGAGTTGGTGCTTCTGGACGAGCCGACGACGGGAGTCGATCCCGTTTCGCGACGTGACTTTTGGTCCATTCTGACTGATCTGGTCCACCAATCTGGCGTGACAGCCATCATCTCGACTGCCTACATGGACGAAGCCGCTTACACGGACCGGTTGGCGCTACTCATGGACGGGAAGATCATCTTCCAGGGTAGCGACGATTCCCACCTGGCACTTGCACCAGGCACCATCGTTTCTTATCAGATCAAAAATGCACATCACGAAACTCAGCGCATCCGCAAAAAGCACTCGCAGGTTCAGGCTTTAGGTGACTTGGTGCGCGTCTTCGTACGGGACGCAGAACCTGACGCAGCGATTGCCAGCGTCGCGGAAATCGCGTCACCAGAACGCGGTGTGCTCACCGCCAGTCCGCCCGACCTGGAAGACGTCGTTGCAAGTCATCTGATCACCGAACATGCGGCAACGTCGTCTGCGCCAGAGCCTTTGCAGATCGATGATTCCAATCCAACCACGACGACGGATCTTCACCTGCATGGTCCTGCTCTGATCCAAGCCGACCAACTGGTCCGCGACTTCGGCAAGTTTCGTGCGGTCGATCACGTCTGTCTTGAAGTCGCTGCCGGAAGAATCTTCGGTCTACTGGGCTCCAACGGAGCCGGCAAAACGACGGTCATCAAAATGCTGACGGGTCTGTTGCCTCCGACCTCGGGTGCGGGCAATGTGGCGGGAGCCCGAATTGGCCGGGCCAGCCAAGCGATTCGCGAACGCATCGGCTACATGTCGCAATCTTTTTCGCTGTACTTGGATCTGACCGCAATGGAGAACTTGAAATTCTATGCTGGCGTGTATGGATTGTTTCCCAAACGGTGCAGAAAGCGAATTCCAGATTTGGTTGAAAAGGTAGGTTTGGTAGGATACGAGCATCGATTGACCGCAGATCTGCCGATGGGCATCCGTCAACGACTCGCCCTGGGCTGCGCGCTGGTCCATCGACCGCGAGTCATCTTCTTGGACGAGCCGACATCGGGCGTTGACGTTCTAGGACGCCGTCAGTTTTGGGAGATTCTGGTGCGTTTGGCGCGACACGAGGGCGTGGCGATTCTAGTGACGACGCACTACATGGTCGAAGCCGAACATTGCGACGACCTGGCATTGATGTACGCGGGCCGGATTGTGGCAGCGGGGACGCCCGCGAAGTTACGGAGCGAATTGAAGGAAAACGCCGGTGTGCCGCTGACTTTCGCGACCTCATCGCCAACTCAGGCCCTACGTGTGGTACGCGAAAACGGATTTCAACGCGCAGCGACGTTTGGACGCAACCTGCGCATTCTGTCGACTGACATCGAACGCGACAAACAACGATTGACCGAGTTGTTCCGCAGAGAAAACATGGATGTTTCCGATTGGCAGTCCAATGAACTGACGATGGACGACGTCTTTGTCGATTCGATTCTTTCCCAAGAACAATCGCGCGCTCAAACGCTGAAATCCACTCCGACGCAGCCAAAGTCCGAACCGGAGTATGCGCCATGAATTTTCGCCGCGTCAAGGCACTGGCCATAAAAGAAATTCGCGAGATCACGCGCGACCGACTGCTGTTCGCACTCGCATTTCTGTTGCCTCCGTTGATGATGATTGTGATTGGATTCGGTGTGAATCCAGACGTTCGTGAGATTCCGATGGTTATCTTGGACTTTGACCGAACTAGATCCAGCCGTGAACTATCGCACAAATTCAAGGACTCGCAGTATTTTGACTTCATCGGCACGGTCGATCACGAACGCGAGATCCGGCGATTGATCACGGATAACAAGGCACGTGCGGCGATCGTGATTCCGCCTAGATTCCACGAGCGTTTACGGTCCGGGCAACCTGCGAAAATCCAAACCATCATTGATGGCGCGATCCCAGCGAGGGCCGAA
>JANQJJ010000413.1 GCA_028281725.1 Pirellulaceae bacterium
CCCCTTTCAACGCGACAAAATGGCGATTCGGCGAGGGCACCCCCAGAGCCGCGAGGCGGAGACGCGGTATGAGATTGTCGAGCGATTCGACGGTATCTCGGCGGTCAAGCTCGAGCCCAAGACAGGCCGCACGCATCAGTTGCGTGTGCACATGGATCATGTCGGGGCACCGATTCTGTGCGATCGGCTCTACGGAGGGCATGCGCGAATCACGCGCGGTGACATCCTGCGTAGGATCGCGCGCAAGCTCCCGCCAAGGCCGGGGGATGATGAGGTCCTACTGGAGCGTCAGGCGCTGCATGCCCTGAAGATTCAGTTCACCCACCCGATCTCCGGCAAGCCAATCACGCTCGAAAGTCCCATTCCGACGGACATCCAAGACGTACTGGAGATTCTCCGGCAGCACTAACCGCTCCTGTCGCGGACGAGGTATTCGATTGGATTGCGCCGAGTTCCTAGTTGGACAGCGTCGCACTCAAAGTAGCGGGCTTCTCATGGTGCGTGGGCGGCCCGCACGAGTGGATTGTGGTAAACTACCACGCACGATTTCCCTTAACGCCGGTTTTACAGACAGGTAGCCTCAGTATGTTCCGCGCGCTGTCACTTGGTGGTTTCTTAAGTCTAGTGGGTGTCTTGTTGATGACGATCACGATGAGTTCCCAGGTTCGAGCTCAGTCCCGGAAAGAATTTGCCATCGTCATCCATGGTGGGGCAGGGGGAGATCCGGCCAAATGGACCGAAGAGTACCGGCAGCAACGTCGCGCTGGATTGACGGCAGCACTCGAACATGGGGTCGAGCAGCTGACAGCCGGGGCGGAGGCGATCGACGTGGTCGAACAGGTCGTGCGCATGATGGAAGACGATCAGACGTTTAACGCGGGCCGTGGGTGTGTTCTGAATGAAAATGGCGAGCACGAACTCGATGCATCCATCATGGACGGACGCAACCTGCGGTGTGGTGCGGTTGCCGGAGTGCGCCAGGCGAAGAATCCCATTTCGCTTGCTCGCAAGGTAATGACAGAAACAAAGCATATTCTCCTGATGGGGACCGGAGCGGATGAGTTCGGTGAAGCCATCGGTATTGAACAGGCCGAGCCGGACTACTTTCGAACCCAGCGTAAGAAAGCGAGCTGGCAACGCTGGAAGAACCAAGACGTCGACGCCCAGTTGCATCGTCCAAAAACCATCGGTCCCGGCGACGAGCAGCTCTATCTCGGCACGGTGGGGTGTGTCGTGTTGGACAAGCAGGGCAACCTGGCAGCCGCAACCAGCACCGGCGGCTTGATGGGCAAGCGGTGGGGCAGGGTAGGGGACTCGCCAATTATCGGGGCAGGGAACTACGCAGATAATCAGACATGCGCCGTTTCAGGAACCGGAGTCGGTGAGGAATTCATACGCCATACCGTTGCCAGCGATATCGCCGCGCGCATCCGCTACGGAGGAAAAACACTCCAGGCCGCAGCGAAGACGGTTGTCGAGGCTTTGCCAGAAGAATGCGGCGGGGTGATAGCCGTCGATGGCATGGGCAGCATGGTTATGGAGTTCAATACGCCGGGGATGTCTCGAGCTTTCGCCGACTCGGCCGGCAATCGCGGTGTGATGCTCGGACGCGATGACTGAGTTGGCCGCTGGGGTGGGTTGGTGCCGGGCTGAGTTGATGGGGCGGTTTTGCTGCACAGCACTAAAGGCCGCATTTGGTTAAGTGGTGCGTCGCCCTCGCCCGATTGAGCAACGATTTCATTGATTGGACACGCTATTTGGCGCGTGCGGCTCGCACTAACTGTAAAAATCTTCCTTAGCTTGAGGGCCGTAGAGCACCCAGATCGCCCAGATGCCAACCAGGACGCTCAGGAAGTAGCAAGTGCAGGGAATGCACATGATACAGGCGGCCGCTCGTGCCGATTTAAGGCTGGACAGCCGTACCATGTTGATTCCGCCTGCCAGGATCGCGATGCCAACGATTGCCATCAGTACGATTCCGGCGACCGCGCCTATGAGACGGGTCTGGTTAGCGTTTGGCTCGGCAAATGCAAAGAAGACGGCTATCGTGAGCACGGCGACATAGACCAGGCCGATGACTGCAACGAAGATCATCGCGACTCCCGGCATGATATAAATGATTGGGCTACGTCCACTTGGCAAACTGCCAAGCTTGGGCGAAGGCTGCTTGGGAGCGTCATAGACGCTGGTGGCGGCGTAAGGGTTCGCAAGGTAGGGTGACGGGTTGGTGGCTTGTTGGTCAGCTCCGCCGAAATCTCCCAAGTCAGTTCCCAAATCCGCGTGGAAAGCTTGTTCAGTGGAGGGCCGATGTAGCGGTCGAGGTGTCACCGCGAGGGGAGGTGGGCGGCGAGGACTTGCCACCGCTTTGGGAATAGGCAGGAGTTGTTGGCAGTACGGACAGGCTGTGGTCTGTCCAGCCGAAGAGGCGGGGACTTCCATCGTGCCCTGGCAACTCGAACACGTCAATTGAATGGGAGGCGCCTCGCTTTTCTCCGCATGGGCAGAGCGACCGGCGGCGGCCGAGGAGGTTGGCCGGGCGGTTGCCTTCTCGATCGTTTGAATCTCCGGCTGCCGGGCTGCCGTCAGTTCGATCGTAAAGACCTCTCCGCACGTATGGCACTTACCCCTTCGCCCTTGCATCTCTTCCTTGCCTTCGAAGAGCTGATTGCATTTGGGGCAGGTGAAGACTAGGGAGGGAGTCTCTGTTTCCGCGGCCTCCGCGTTGCCGGGATCGGTCGAGATCGTGAAGATGTATTTGCAGTTGCGACACTGACCCTTGGTTCCGACTAGGTCTGGAGCACAAACCAGTTGGTGCCGGCACTTCGGACAAGGAATGTGGAGTTTGTCCGGCATGTGCGTGTCACCGACTACCTCAACGATTTCTATCGCGTTCGGGTCGGGGATGCCAAGCAGAATTCCGCACGATGGGCACCTGCACGAACGTCCGCCGCTCCCATCGGGAACTCGTAGTAATTTTGTACAGGATTCGCAAGCGAACTCGATGGGCATCGGGGGTCGGGGAGAATACGGACGGGATTGGCAAAGTCCTCTAACCCAAGGTCAGCCCGCAGGCCAGCGGGATGATTTGGGAGGGCACGAACCGCAGGTGACGGCTCTAGGCTACTTCGTCGAGCTCCATTGTGCAACGAAGCTAAGCACAGCTTAAAAGCCGATGCGCGATTTGTCGCCCAAAAAGTTGTTTAAAACTTGGCAAAATGCGTTGTCGACGTGCAACCAAATTCCATCTCCGCTAACCGCGGCACGGCTGAGCATCTGGGGGGCGCCAGCA
>JANQJJ010000416.1 GCA_028281725.1 Pirellulaceae bacterium
CAATGCAGCCGACCTGCAAAGCCATCATGGACGCGGCCAATTCAGGGCCTCTCATCAGCACCCCCGTCAGTTCGGCTCTCCGCTGCAAGGCCTGGACCCGCTTCGCGCCTCCCACGACCACCGCTCCAGCGGGACCTGCGACCAGGAAATTCAGGGGCAGGACTGCCAAATCGGCACCGTCGGCCACCCTTTGTTTTGCCTCCGGAAATCCGTATGCCTCAGCCAGCCGCTCGCTCACCACGCCATCGACGAGCACTTCGACCACCTGCGCGCCGCACTGCCGCGCGGCTGCGATCGCCGCGGCGCGTTGCCGTGACGATTCATCCGCCCCCAGGTTGTTGGGACTTGCAAGCACCAGCACTTGCTCGGGCGACGACAAGGCGGCCTTCCAGTCATCTTCGCCGGCTCCGTTAGCCGCTCCCACCTCGACAACCCGGTCACGGCCGCAGCTGAGCATTGCCCGCAAGTCGCCAAATCCTGGAATTCGCACCAAATCAGTCCGGGCCACCACGACACCGCCCTGGCCGTCCTCGCTTCCAATCAACTGGAGTGCGGCTGACGAGTTGCTCAGCCAAACGCTCTCCTGTGAGCCGAGGCAGCGCGCGGCCACCCGCTGCGCCTCGCAGTGGAGCGCGGAGGTGTTTTGGAAGGACAGCGCCGCCTTGGCAAAGCCGTAGGCGACTGAGTAGGCCATGGGCACCCCAACTAAACCCGGTCGGATTAACTGCCCGGTCGCGTTGATCGTGGACGGATTGTACGCTCCCCCCTCATCGCCCGAACCAAGCGATTCGAGCCAGTTTCGAGCCTGTTTCCATGCATCTTGAACTTGCTCGATGGGAGCCGCATCTTTGAGCCCCACTTTAGCCAACGCCTCACGAACCGTTGAAGATATGTCTGGCTGCTGCAGAACGTCCATCACTTTTTCCAAGGCGGCAGAAGGAAACAAAGCATCCAGGCGGGTCGGAATCTTAACCATTTTCTAAATCGCTCCTTAAGGGGAATTCACGCTTCGATCAGTCACCCGCCGCACCGGCCCCACGCACCAGGGAGGCCGCAAATCCACCGGCCTGACTCTCCCGCGCGTCTGCCCGGTCCCATTTTCCCCTCGGGAACCCGCTGCGTGACAAGGGAGAGCCAGCAACCCCCGGCATAGTAACAACATAAAAGCTCCACGACCTCCCACGAGGGCGGACTCGAAATCGGTCTAGCCGGCTTTGCCGTCCATTGTATCAGCAAGAACCTCTCCGGAGTCTGAGACATTGGGGAGCAGTGTGATACCAAGAGCTTTACAAACGGCACGAGCGGAGAGTGTTCGGAGACTCGAGAGCGCGCAGTTGGATGAAAACAGTCGACTTCGCCCCGGAATCGTGACCTAGGATGTAATGTGTTCCCTGATCGGGCCATCCCCCTCTCGTCGTCATCATTGGCATAATGGTTAACATCCGCATTCTGCAATCTCGCTCGCCACTGGGCGTTATCCAGCGCGTCGGTGACGTGCTGATCATCGGGTCGTCTCTATTTGTGAGCCAGTGGCTTGCAGGTCAGGCGGCCAGTGATCGGTCGATGCTGGCCATTGCGGTTGCCGTCCTGTTGTTCTTTCTCGTCAGTGAAGCCAACGCACTATATCGACCGGAAGAGTCTCGCTCGGCCAACGTCGATCTCGCCTTGGTGGTTTCGAGTTGGCTGACCACTGTCTTGTTGCTCGCCGTGTTGGCGTTTTTTACTCGTCAAGGTGAGTATTTCGCGCGGAGCAGTATTCTTGGTTGGATTTTCCTGACCGGAGCCTCGCTCGGACTCGGGCGTATGGCCTGCCGGGTTGCCGCCGAGGCGCTGGTCGCCTCAGGCTGGTCGACTAAACGCTGTGCAATCGCCGGTCTGAATCCGCTGGGGATCCAGCTACTCCAAAATGCAAGAAACAATCCCGGCTGTGGATTGCAAATGCTCGGCTTCTACGACGACCGTTCAAAGGACCGTTGGCTCTCCATCGTTCAATCGGAATCCAGATACCTGGGTTCTCTCGACGCACTGGTTGCCAAGGCAAAAGCGGGTGAGATTGATACGGTCTTCGTGACACTGCCCATGCGTGCCGAGGCTCGCATCCGCTGGCTGCTGGATCAACTGGCTGACACAACGGCCAGTGCCTACATCGTGCCCGACTTTTTCGTATTCGAGCTGCTCCATTCGCGTTGGAATTCGATTGGTGGCTTGCCTGCGGTCAGCGTCTTCGAAACTCCGCTGTACGGTGTGGACGGTTGGGTCAAACGCGTCTTCGATTTCTGCGCCGCGGCTGTTGGTTTGCTGTTCATCTCGCCGATCATGCTGATCTGCGCTGCTCTGGTTAAACTCTCATCCCCTGGGCCCATCTTCTTCCGACAACGTCGATATGGTCTGGATGGTCGCGAGATCTGGGTCTGGAAATTCCGATCGATGCGAACGTGTGACAATGGTCGGCACGTAGCCCAAGCCACCAAGAATGATCCGCGGATTACCCCCATCGGCAACGTACTCAGGCGCACGTCGCTGGACGAACTGCCACAGCTGTTCAACGTACTCGATGGCACCATGTCGCTGGTTGGTCCGCGTCCGCATGCGACAGCCCACAACGAGCACTACCGCAAGCTCATTCGAGGCTATATGCTTCGGCACAAGGTGAAACCTGGAATCACCGGTCTCGCTCAGGTCGAGGGATTCCGCGGTGAAACGGAGACGCTGGACAAAATGCAAAAACGCGTGGACTTCGATCATCGCTATATCCAGCAGTGGTCTCTGTGGCTGGACATCAAGATTCTGCTAAGAACGTTCTTGGTGGTTCTCAAGCAAGAAAACGCACACTAGCTCGCTAGCGGTTGAGTGCGTCGCCTGGTCTTCTGGCAAACTCGGTGCCTATTTCGTCTAGGCTAAACTGAAATCTCTCCCGCTCGGCTACCAGTTGCTGGTGGTGATTTTGCATCTCCACCTGGCCTGCTTGCGACGCGCTGGCGACTAGGACTCGCAAGGCGCCTAGGCGAGTTTCGAATTCGGTGCGCAGACGCGCCTCGGTGGCCATCTCGGTTGGCTCCAATTGCCCGGCCAATGCCTGCTCGACGGCTGACAGCAACCAACTAGGGTACTCGCCATCGAGCTTTAGCTCGGGCTGTTTCCAGCTACCGGCGAGCTGCATTTCAATCGTTGCCGGATCGGCTGGATCGCCACTGGCCATCGCACTCCGGATCACCTCGATCGGCTTGCCCTCCAAGCCCTCCAACGCGTCGATACCAAAGACCAAGACGCCCTCTAGCTGCTCGCCATCGGAGCGAATGCCCAGTTCGAGCGAGCTGGCGTCGTCTGACAGGGCAAGCGGCGCGTTGCCATCGGCGTCACCGCTTGCGTCCAGCCAAGCTTCCGGGTCGGTGTCCTGAGCCGGAACCGCTCCGAGCTGAATCTGATTGGCGCCGCGGCTGTCTGCTGAGACGACCACGCGAACGACCAAATCGCCATGCATGAAGTGATACCGCCACGCGGCGCTGAAAGCGCCGCAGGAATCGCGATCTTTTTCTGCCGAAAACTGACCGTTGACCGAAAACGGAGTATCGAGCTGATTGTGCGTAAAGACGCCTCGGGCCTTCAATTCAGCCAACTCGAATGAAGGCGAGTTGCGATTGGCCGAACGCACATCCCGGTCGTACGATCGAGGCTCGTCGCCTGCTACCGCATGCGCCACCATGTCAGAGACCTCGGCAAAGTCGGCAACCGATTGCCAAACCTGCCGGGCTACCTGGTGCGTCATCGACTCGGTGGCCTCCCGCACGAGCTCGGCATCAACGAGCTTGCCGTTTTGGGTCCATCGCATGCTGCTCAGGAGTTCGATATCCCGCTGGTAGAGTTCTTCCAGTTGATTTGCCTCGGCTTGCAACAGTTTTTCTATTTCGACGAATTGATCGGTAAGCGTGCTATGCTCAGTGGTCAGTGAATCCAGACGCCGAATTCTTTGGCGTAGTCGGTCTTCGGCGCGCAGCGGATTCTTCAGCGAATCCGGCGCTTCGGGGGCCATTTGCACTCGAGCCAAGATCAGCCGCGAGCGGTTGACCCATCGATCCACGCGCTCACGCCAGGTCTGCGTCAGATCCTCAGTGGCCAGTAGTGAACTGAAATGCTGCTGGATCTCTTGCCAATCCAATTGCGCGACTCGCTCGGCTAACTCCTGTTGCCAGACGCTGCCGCCCGCGGGATCGCGCAGATCGTAGTTCTCCAAGTGCAGCTCTGCGTCTTCCAGGATCGCAACCGGCAAACAAAACCGCCGATCTAGGATCGCTTCACCATCAACGGCGAACCATCCTCGCCGCGCGCGAATGCCGAAGGAGCGATCGTTTTCGACTCCACCCCAGTTCAAATCGCGAGCTTCAACGACTGATGTGCGCGTATGGAAATGCAGCTCACGAACGGCAAGCTGCGGATCAATGGCCCGCCCGATCAGCACCTGATCTACCCAGGAACGGACCGGCCGAACGAGTACGGCGCATAAACAAGCGAGGAGGAAAATGACGCCCCATTGGAGCCGACGTTTGCTGATTAGCATCCGTGCTAAACCTTATCCTGAATCTCTTTCAAATGATGTAAAAGATAACGAAGCGCTTCCTCATGCCGCGCACTTTCCGATCTGACGTTCATGGTGAGACTCGGCCCACCAGGCTCCGTCCCTTCCCTCGTGGCCGTATGGGAAATATGAACCTTCACCAAATCGTGACTACCGCCAGATTGGCCAGCTGGCTTCTCCTGTACCAATTTCTCCTGCAACTGTTTCGTCTCTGGCCCATCGGCGACTTGCTTAGCTCGGTCTGTGTTTTTCATCGCCTTCTCCCAAACCACATCGGTTGCAGATCCAACCGCACTGGCGGCCGGTGAAGCAACAGGCAACCCTGTCTCGGGTGATACCAGACGAACGATCTCAATTCTGGTTTCGACCACCCATGATTCCTCGTCTGAGTCGGAGGAAAGATCTTCGTCCGAAGCAGCCTGACTGAGGCGTGGCTCAGTCGTGGACGACTCGGTTGATCCCAGGAAGGGGCTCTGGGATCGAACGCGGTTTTCCTGTTCAGAATCCGCAGCCGTCTCGGTGGCCTCTGGTTTGTCAACGTTCTCGCTGGTCGTCTCTGGCCACACAGCAGGCAGATGTGCTGCCAGCCCGTCGTCGGCTGCCAGCGTTGCATCCACGCGCCACCCGACCTCGGAAGCCTCGTCCAGATTTGGACCATCCACCCAAAAGGGATCTCCCGTGGAGATCTCTGACGCTTGAAGGTTGGAATCCGAGATATCGCTATCGAGCGCGGCCACCATTTCGTCCACCAGCTGGGCCATTCGCGAAGCCCGAGCGACGACTTCCTCGCCCCCGACATCATGGGCATCTTCGCTCGCACAACTTGCGAGCAACGATTCCAGCTGGACAACCACCGAAGACTCACCCGCATCTGGGATCCCAGCCGACTCGTTCAGCCCCGTTTTCACTTCGACGGTCTCTGCCAGTCCCTCTTCCTTGACGTTGTCATCTGCCTTACTGCTAATGAACTGAGAAACGTGGGGAATGGGCTCGTGTTGGTGGTCCGGATCCGATGTCCGGTTCTCCTCGCGATTTTGCTTGCTCTCGGGCGAAGCCGAGGCGGACCGCATCAACCCAAGAAGAGCCCAAGCAAGCAGAAAAGTCGGGATCGCCAGTGCCATGCCGATGAGCATGCTGCCGTGCGTAACGCTATTGTGCAGACCGATCCAAGGAACCAGAGGCAGCTGGTCCAGCTGATTCCAAAAACTGCTCAGCTGGGGATGCGTCAACGACCAGAGTCCGATTCGACCGGCCGCAGGCTCGAGCAGTGGTGCGAAGCAGGCGGCAACCAAGGTAGCGGCCAATGCCAGCGGCAGATGGATTGGCAGACAGTAGCAGCAGGCTAGCAGGCCAACAAAGAGAAAGCCTGTCTTGGGTACCAGGCCGCATACCAGTCCGGCGGCCACCGCCAAAGCAACCTGCCATGGCCGATGACGACTCGACGTCGACCTCAGCAAGCTTTCGGTCTCGGCTCCGGCGCCCCACATGACCAAACTCTCCCTAACGCTTGTTGCTGGCTAAGATGGTATGAACCCTATGTCGCAGCACCTGTACATGCTTCAACCTTTGTCAATTAGATCGAAATAACCGAGGGCAACTATGAGCAAAAGGGATGCATCAACTCGCTCGTGTCCGGAGATTGCCAGAAACCCCATCCCAAACAACCCACACACCCAGATATAGCCAAACTGCCACCGGGAGACTTCGTCCGCAACTGAAACGCGCAGTTCTCCTATTTTGCTATTGGCAGTGTTCCGAGGTGAAACGAGAAAGTCTGTAGAATACCTTCCAAATGAGGCATTGAGTGCCGGCATTTGGCAGGTCGACTTGTCCTTCGGATCGCCCCCTCGCAGAATAACAACCGAGAAAAGGTCGGCCCCGAGGACAGGTTGACCTCCCCTGATTTTCCTAGAACGTTGATTTCCAACAGGATTGCCAACGATTCTGGTCGCAAAGTCTTTCGGGCGGTGCCTGCTCCGTCCGGTAGTCGACGCAGGGATGAAGCGGATGATAGCATTCGCGTCCACCAGGTGAGCAAGATGCCCTTTCCGCCAAAGGCGAAGACCATCAATCCACACACCCATTTTTCTGAACCGACTCGCCGGTTCATCGGTTGGCAGAAACCGATCATTCCCGCAGTCATTGACCGGTTGCTGGCTGAGTACTCCGATGGGCCGGTGTGGGACATGCGCCATCTGCTGGTCGTGCTGCCTAGCGGTCAGGCTCGTCGTCGGCTTCAAGAGTTGCTGGCGGTCAGAGCTGAGGATACAGGCAAGATCCTCTATCCGCCTCGAATTGTCACCGTCGGTGCGTTGCCTGAACAGCTATACGTGGCCAAGTATCCGTTTGCCAGTGAGCTGGTTCAGCATCTGGCTTGGGTCCAAGCTCTCCGAGCGACTCCGAAGAATGAACTCGATTACGTCGTCCCGGCTGCCCCTCCGTCGTCGGCCTCCGGTCAGTGGCTGGAACTTGGAAAAATCCTGGCTTCGGTTCACCGGGAGCTAGCCAGCGATCGCCTTGATTTTGAGCGAGTTGCCGAGGCTCTCGGGCAACACCCCGAGGCGCCACGCTGGAATGCGCTGGCAAAGATACAGGAGCGTTACTTCGCCACGCTGGATCAATTGCAGTTGTGGGACATTCAGACCGCCAGACTACGCGCCCTGGACTTTGAAGAATCAGAGGCCACGGGGAAGATCTTGCTCATCGGCTGTGTTGACCTGAACGCGACGCAGCGCGGGTTTGTCCAGGCCATTGCAGAAAACGTCGAAATATGGATCGCCGCGCCGCAATCTGCGGGCGACACGTTCGATCCGTTTGGCTGTTTACTGGGCTCTGCCTGGCAGGACGTCGAGCTCGACATCCCCTCAGACGCGTTGCTCGTTGGCAACACCCCGGCCGATCAAGCGGAACTGACCACCGCTTGCGTGGCTCAGCTTGGCTCGCGCTACCATACAAGGGAACTGACGATCGGCGTTCCCGACGGCTCGCTGGTATCCGAACTCAAACATCAACTGGCCCTCAGTTCGGTGAAAGCGAGATTTGGCCCCGGCACGCCACTTGCCCAATCCGAACCGGTCTTGCTCTTGTCGCTCATCGGACAGTACCTCGACGGTGGTAGCTACCATAAGTTTGCCGCCTTGTTGCGTCATCCGGCAATTGAGAACCTGCTGCGAACGTTCCGAGCCGACGTCCCCGACGACTGGTTGTCTAAGGTGGATGCCTACTATCGGGACGTTTTGCCGAAGAATGTCGACGGTTTTGTCAACGAAGACGCCGCGGGCGCTAAGGTATTCTCAGCGGTCACGGCGACGATTCGCCGCTGGCTGAAGAAGCTCCGGCTGCACCCGCAGCCCGTATCCAGCTGGGTTCAGCCGTTGCTCGCTGCGCTCAGCTCCGCATATGGCCAGCAGACGTGCGATCTCGACGACCCGATCGCCGGCCCGCTGTACTTAGCGGCCAAGGCGACGTGCGAAGCGATCATTGCACTCCGAGATATCCCGTCGGATCTCGAACCGACAATGACCGTTTCCGAGCTGGTCGATTGGCTGATACGCAACATGTCGGGCCAGCTAGTGCCTGAACCCCACGACGAGTCAGCCGTCGAAATGCTCGGTTGGCTCGACTTGGCCCTGGACGATGCGCCGGCGTTGATCATCACAGGCATGCATGATGGGGTGGTACCTGAAAGCGTCAACTCCGATGCGTTCCTTCCAAACCAACTGCGTCGCCAGCTGGGCATGCTGGACAACGTGCGGCGATATGCGCGCGACATGTATTCGCTTCAGGTCATGCTGCACAGTCGCGAGACCTTGCGGTTGGTTGTCGGCAAAACAGATTCCAGCGGTGATCCGTTGGTTCCCAGCCGTCTCTTGATGGCTTGTCCCCTGGCACAGCTTCCGTCCCGAGTCCTCCATCTGGTTCAGGAGGACGGGGTCGATGTGCTTCCGCCCGTGCTCTCGCGCTGGCACAACCACCGGCGAGCTAGTCAGCTGCCCATACCGCACCCGCAAGATTACGAACCACCGAAACAGATTTCAGTGACCGCATTTCGTGACTACCTGCAGTGCCCCTACAGGTACTATCTACGTCACGTGCTGAAACTACGAGAAGAGGAAGACGCCGGAGCCGAGCTCGATGCTCCTCAATTTGGCGTTCTCCTACATGACACTCTCGCGATGTTGGGCAAAGACTCGATCGGTCAAAGTACCGATGCGGACGATGTAAAAAATTTCCTAGTCGAGAACCTGCACGAACTCGCACGCTCCAGGTTCGGCCCGCATCCGCCCGCCGCGGTGCTGATTCAGATCGAACAGGCGGAATCGCGTCTAGAAGCGTTCTCCATCAAGCAGGCGGAACGGGCGGCCCAAGGCTGGCAAATTCGAATCGTGGAAGAAGGCATCGATTTTCGCCACCGCGTTCTGATTGGAAACGATGAAGCCCAGTTGCATTTGATCGCTCGCATTGATCGAGTGGACTACCATCCGGAGTCGGCTCAGTGGGCCGTCTGGGATTACAAGACAAGCGAGACCGCCAAGAACCCGCTAGCGGTTCATTGGTCCAAGCAGAAAGGCTGGCTAGATCTGCAACTGCCGCTTTACCGGGCAGTTGCTCGCGAGCTGGGCGTCGAAGGCACACCGACCTTGGGCTATATCGCTATTCCCAAACAGGCCGCCAGTACCGGGTTTCATGTTGCGAATTTTACACCCGAGCAACTCCGCGATGCCGATGACACAGCCGCCGACGTCGCCTCTCGCATCGTGGCGGGCGAATTCGAGCCCAGAAAAGCGGGGCGTGTTCCATACGACAGTTTTGAACGAATCTGCCAGTCATCCGTTCAGCATGTGGTCGCAGCGCCGCCCGCACGCCGCCTGGCGAACCGGGGGGAACGCAGCCTGCCCCAGGTCCCTGACGACGTCGCTGATCAAGCAGCCGAGCGACTGAAGTTTCCCAAAGAATCGAAGCCCCCGTTTGATCCGTTACTCATCCGAGCGTCCGCCGGAACGGGCAAGACATT
Organism: Pirellulaceae bacterium; assembly: GCA_028281725.1. Lineage (GTDB taxonomy): Bacteria > Planctomycetota > Planctomycetia > Pirellulales > Pirellulaceae > Aureliella. The sequence continues at coordinate 9,588 of JANQJJ010000416.1, forward strand.
CCAGCTGAGCAACCGCCTGCTCCAGATTCTGTTGTCCGGGCAAGAAGTCGACTCCATCTTGGCGATGACGTTTACCCGTAAGGCGGCCGGCGAAATCATGCATCGCGTCTTGCAGCGTCTCGCCTTGGGTTGCCTTGACTGCGACGGGAGAGCAGAACTCGAAACGCACCTGACAGGAGTCGACACGTCGGCAGTTGCCTGCCTGGCTGCACTGAGGCGGGTTACCAGGACGCTCCATCGCCTGAGAATTGGCACTCTCGATAGCTTCTTTGCGCAGATCGCCCGCACGTTCAGTTTGGAAATGGCCTTGCCCCCTGGCTGGAGACCGCTGGATCCAGTCCACGAACCGCAATTTCAAATGCAGGCCGTGGGCCAAATGCTGGACAAGCACGATCGCAGAACGCTCGTCAGTCTGGTGCGGATGCTGGCCAAAGGTGAATCGCAGCGACAAGTTGGCGAGCAGATCCGCCAAACCGTCTCCAGTGGCTTCGGTCCTTATCGCTGCACCACCGAAGAGGCTTGGGACCAGCTACCCTTGCCCAAGCCGCCGTCGGAATCCGCCATCGAGTCGGCGCTCATCGTCGTTGAGAATACCCGCCTGGGGCACAAGAGTGCCGATTCCCAACTTGCCAAACTGCACCTCGATGCGAGCATCGGCAATTGGGAAGCTGTCATTTCCCATGGCATCTACAGCAAACTCAAAAGCGATCCACCGAGCTACTATGGCCGCGAATTCCCATCCGACCTGGTGATCGCCCTGGAGTCACTTGCCGAACGAGCTGCTGCTGAGCTGCTGCCAATTCGCCGAAACCAAACGCTCGCCAGCTACCAAGTATTGGCGGCCTATGACTCCGAGTACGAATCGCTGATTCGCCTCAGTCGCTCACTCGCATTTTCCGATGTCACTCATTACCTTTCGCAGTGGATACTCTCGCCTGACGCATCGGGTTCAGCGTCGCCGGGTTCAGCGTCGCCCGGACCGGCGTCGTCGTTTCAACGGCGCCTGGCGCTACGCTTGGATTGCGGCGTCCATCACTTGCTGCTCGACGAGTTCCAAGACACCGCGCCGGATCAATGGCGAATTCTGAGACCGCTTGCAACTCCGCTGGGAGGCGATCCTCGTCCCGACCGTTCGTTCTTCTGTGTCGGCGATACCAAACAGGCGATCTACGGCTGGCGCGGTGGAGTTGCAGAAATATTTGACTCGG
>JANQJJ010000099.1 GCA_028281725.1 Pirellulaceae bacterium
AACTGACAGCAGTAGAGCCCGGCCAAGTTCCAACGCGCCGAAAGCGTCCCAACAGGCGTCTTGATCAGCTGCGTTGTCATTCGCTTCCTTCCACAAAAAAACTTGCTTCCTCCGATGTAAAATGCTGAGAAAGCAAGTCTGCTGCGCTGGTTAGCTTTTCAGATTGTGATGGCCTAGTAGTAGTCGCTGTCCGGACGCTCGTCCGCTCGCCGTCTGCCGCCCGGGCCGCGTCCGCCATCACGTCCACCTCCGCGAACACGCTCCATGGCGGCTTGCAGTTCCTGTTTGTCGATAGAACCATCGCTGTTGCTATCGACCTGCTCGAATCGTGCGGCCATACGCTCCGGCACTTCATCCTGACTGAGCTTTCCATCCTCGTCGGAATCGCTGTCTTCGAAAATACGCTTGACGAGCTCTTCGGGCGAGCGCGTACTGTCGGGATCGCCGGTTCTTCGTCGACCACCTGATTCCCTGAAGCTTCGTCGCTGCCTTTCGACCATAGCAATCAATTCTTCTTTCGTCACGTACCCGTCGCCGTTTGCATCAGCGCCCCGGAGCATCCCTCTCATGCGCTCCGGCAACTCATCCTTAGCGAGCTTGCCATCGTTGTTCTTGTCCAGGTCCATCATGTGCGACACCGAATCCTCGAGGTCCTGTCTCTCGGGTCCGCGGCCAGAGCCGGGCCCCTTGGGGGGACGTCCATCTTCTCTTGGTCGGCCAAAGCCGCCAAGCCGGCCAAATCTACCTCGCATGGCGCTCCCGTCCGGTCGCAGCTCCTCTAGGGTCAGCTTGCCGTCCTCGTTTTTATCTAATCCCTTTAGAGCGGCTACCGCATTGTTAATCTCATCTTTCGATAGGATTCCATCTCGATCGGCGTCCAGCGCCACCATGATCGGGAGCACCTGCATCATATCGGGCGGACCGCCTGGCGGCCCAAATCCCCTGCGTTCACCGCGAGGCCGATCGTCGCGTGGTACATCATCAGGAGCGCCACGAAAACCGCCCGGCTCTTCCCGCCCCTGGCGAGGTGGTTGAGCAACGAGTGAGAAAGCAATTGGCCCAGCAAGGACGACAACGGCCAATATCGGAGCCCATTTGATTCGCATCGGTTTCTCCAGCGAAAATTGGAATAGATTCGGTTCGTGGGATAAGCCTGAACACCGAACAGCAATCCACGGCGACCGGTGGTCAGCACCCAATAAAACACAAGTACGAAAGGTTTGTTTCGCGGGACCTGGACAAAGTAGGGAACAATCGGGTGGATTTGGCTATAATCTTCTTTTCGATCCGCTTCAATGTATCAAAATGAAAATACCTTCCCAAGGTAATTTTGACCATCTCCCCTACTTCACGGCCTACCGAACTATGCGTATCCCACCGGCGAATCCTTTGGCACTCAGCTTGACCTTTTTGATCCCTTCGTTCGCATTGGCGGACAACTGGCCTCAATGGAGAGGCGCTCGCGGCAACGGCATCTCGACGGAGAAGTCGATTGCGACGGCATGGTCAAAAACGGAGAACATCGCTTGGCGAGCTCCCATGCCGGGGCAGGGCGGTGCGACGCCGGCGGTCTGGGGCGATCGCTTGTTCGTGACTTCGGCTGACGGGGACGACTTGCTCCTAATCTGTTTGAGCACTCAGGACGGAAGGGAGCTGTGGCGAGAAAAAGTCACTAGCGGCAATCAGGACGCACGGGCCGGTGAAGGCAACTCGGCTTCGCCATCCCCCTCGACAGACGGCAAACACGTTTGGACCTTTTTTTCCACCGGCGTGTTGGCCTGCTACGACCTGGAGGGGCAATTGGTATGGAAGTTCGATGTTGGCCAGCGATTCGGCAAGATCGATATTCAGTTCGGGATGACTTCCACGCCAGTGCTTGATGGGGATCACCTCTACGTCCAGTTGATCCACGGAGCGATGAAACGTGGGGACACCACCCGCACCGGTCAGGTCATCAAACTCGACAAGCTGACAGGCAAAACCGTTTGGAAGCATGATCGAGTTACGGATGCGATCTTCGAATGCAAACACTCCTACGCGTCTCCGTTTATCTACGACGACGGTAGCCGACGATTTCTAGTAGTGCACGGAGCGGATTGCACGACGGGGCATTCGTTGGAAACGGGAGCAGAGCTCTGGCGATTCGGAGGACTGAACGGCCCCACCAGCTTAAATCCAGACAGACATGATCCGACATTTCGATTCGTTGCGTCGCCAGGGATCAGCGACGGCACCATCGTGATTCCCACTGCCAAACGGGGTCCAACCGTGGCGATCACGGTGGACGAGAGGCTAGCCGGAGATGTTACCGGCAACGCGTCCGTCACCGCCTGGTCGATCCCCCAAACACCCGACGTCTCCATCCCCCTGGTCGTGGATGGGCTGGTCTACCTGCTCCACAAGGATGGCAAACTTCAATGCGTCGACTTGAAAACCGGCAAAGAGGTGTACTTTGAACGCACCCACTCGGTTCAGCATCGGGTTAGCCCGCGATACGCAGATGGGAACACTTACTTCTGTGCCAAAGACGGCGTATGCACGGTGGTGAAAGCTGGACGCGAATTCCAGATTGTCGCGTCTAACGAACTGGGCGAGGCCATTACGGCGTCACCGGTCGTCGCTGATCAAACGCTTTACATCCGAACGTACGATGCTGTCTACGCCATCGACAAGTAGGCCCTGTTTGTTTACTACGAGGGTTGATATCGGTAGCCCACGCCGTGCACCGTTTGAATGATAGCGGGATTCTTGGGGTCGATTTCAATCCTCTTGCGCAACTGGGAGATATGCTGGTCGAGCGTTCGGCTGCTGGGATAATACTCCTGTTTCCAAGCGAAATTCATGAGAGTATTGCGATCGACGACTTGGCCCGCGAACCGGTGAAGCAGAGCAAGGATTTTTACTTCGCGAAGGCTCAGATCGAGCAACTGGCCCGCTCGCCGAGCACGAAGCTCTGTGGGATTGACGACTAAGTCACCCATGGTGAACGCTGCGGCGGGCAGGCTCTCTTCATCTTGGGGTGAATAATCTCGCAAGCAGCGCCGCGCCACAGCTCGGATTCGCGCGATGACTTCTTTGACACCAAATGGCTTGACAATATAGTCGTCGCCCCCCAGTTCGAGGCCCACCACTTTGTCGACTTCCTCACCTTTAGCGGTGATGAAAATCACCGGGACGCGCCGATGGCCCGCCCTGATCTTGCGACATACTTCGTATCCGCTGATGCCGGGCATCATCACGTCCAGACAGACGAAGTCAGGTAAATGCTGCTGGAACAAATCCCAGGCCTGCAAGCCATCGGCCGCGCTCAACACAGTCAATCCCTCATCCTGCAATACCTGGCTGAGGCCCCGACGGGTCACCGGATCATCTTCCGCAACTAGAACCACCATTTGCATCTGCAAATCTCTCGATCAGTTGGCCTGAGGGGCGTTGAGGGTGCACAGAAAGGCCGCCCCGCGAGGCGATTCCACGAGCGAACAGTCACCGCCATGCCGGCGAGCCAGATCGCGAACGATCGTCAATCCGATCCCAGTACCGGCCGGATCCTCCAGCCGATCGCTACCCCGCACGAATGGAGAAAATATTTTCTCAGCCATGCGTGCCGGTACTCCAGGGCCGTGATCTTGAACCAGAATCTCGACTTTCTCCTGTCGAGCTCTGGTCGACAATTCCAAGTATTTTCCGTCGGCGGCATACTTCTGAGCATTGCCGATCAAATTCACCAGAACCTGCTCAACCGCGTCGGGGTCAAAAACACGTTTTTCTGGCGTTGCCAGTTCGACCACGATCTTGAAACCCAACTCCTCAAGTCGTGGTCTAAACGTAGCTAACACGTCCCGAACGACATCGTCGAGTACGTTGGTCGTAGGTTGCAGTTGTTTGGGCTTGCTTTCGGACCGCGCAAACTGCAATACGTTTGCGATCAGCCTGCTCAGCCTTCGACTCTCGTTCTGGATCACGGAAGCGCGTTCCAACTGAGTTGGAGCCGCTCCGGCGGTACCGTGCTCCGATTCAATCGATTTTGCCAGCAGATCGGCATACATACAGATGTTCGTCAGCGGCGTTCTGAGTTCATGGGAAACCTGATTGACAAACAAAACGCGGCGAGAAGCCAGGCGAAACTGGCGATTGAGGTTGGTAGTTACGAGAACTCCCCCCAATACCAGCGCCGCCGAGATGCCTGCCACTGCCAACCAGAGGGGAAGTACCATGTTGTCACCCGCCAGACTCTTGCGGAGCGCATCGGACGCATAGACCCGCAGCCGCCAGCCTTCCAGCGGTGCAGCCACGGGCAATACGGCTTCCGGCTCCCTCTGCATGACGTCGCTCCACTGGCCTTGAGGCACATCACTCCACTGATAAATCAAATTGCCTTCGACATCGATCAGCTGCTTGAGCGAACCGGTCAGCGTGGATGCAGACGAAAGAGCCTTCTTTCGCGCTAGACCTCCGGGAGCCGAGCCGTCGGGAAGTGCGGCCACAATATCTGCCATCCAGCGGGCGCGGGGCAAGACCGTCATGCTCTTCCATTGATCTCCCTGATGCCACCAGAACGCCAGCACCATGCCACGACGATGATACCAAGTAATCCACCCGAATCGCTCCTGCCCAGCGAGACTCTCCGCTTGAGACTCTCCCGCTTGCAGTAACTCAAGTGGCTCAAGAGCTAGTTGCTCGTCGGATTGCGTCTCCGCAACCGTTACGGACTGTGGCAGATTGCTGTTACCCAAGTAGCTTTGGGATCGGAGAACAGACTGGGCCTGGGATGAGTCACCCGCCGCAGATTTCTGGCTTGCCGCCTGCCGGCGCGCCGACGGCCGCGGGTCGGCCTGCTCGCGCAGCAACTGCTGAGCCTCATCCAGCAGAGTCTGACGGTCGACCGACGCGCTTTGGTCTCCGGTCGGAAAAACCAGTTGCGACTGGCTGTTCACAACGATTACCGCATCAGCGAGAGGTGATCGTGTCAGCTCCACACATTGCTGAAGATCCCCCAAGTCGCAGGCCGACAACTGCCGCTGCAAGCCGATGGAATACTGTTCAAAAACTCGACCGATCGAATCATTAAACGGTTCCAGCTGGCTCTGCAAAATCTCCCGAACCCGCTGCTCCGAACTCTGCTCCCGCTGGCGTATCCAGAACTGGGCGAGTACGGAAATGGTCGCGATGGCGGCGAACAGAGTGATCCAGAGTGCAACCAGGGAACGATTCATTCCGCCTGCTTAATCGGAGAGCCTGGAGCGAGAAAGTCGGTTGTGAAAACGGAATCTACTTTGACTTCCGCTGGATCAATCAGGTCGAGATCGGATAGTTGACCCACCAGTTCAGACCATCGCTCTTCACTCATCGTACCAATTTCATCTAGCGAAAGATCACCAGGCCGACACAGCGGCCGCAGCTTTTCGACTCCAAACTGGAGCGCCTCAGCCGTCATTCCGTATTCGTTGGCCGCAAGGATCGCTGCATTGGTCTCTTCCGGAGCCTCCAAGTATTTCTGCCAGCCCTGGCGGCAAGCAGCGACCATCCGGCCCACTAAGTCCCCGTTCTCAGCGGCATAGTCGTCGGTTGTCACTAAACACGATGCATAAGGGTTGA
>JANQJJ010000417.1 GCA_028281725.1 Pirellulaceae bacterium
ACTGAATGCATGGCGCGAATTGTGTCTCAAGGCGTTCTTGAAGGGAAAGCAAATGCCTCCCCCAGCACCACCAACGCCATGAACCAAACGATCATCATCGACAAACCGCCCTTGTACGACGAGATCGCGGCTGTGTTCCGCATTTATGGCCGACGCGACATCATATTTTCGTGGGGAGAGAAAATCTATGCGCCCTACGATCCGATTATCGCGCCGGAGAATCTTGTTCACGAAGCTGTTCACGGTCAGCAACAGACCAATGTCGAGGCAAAGATTAGGGACTGGTGGAAGCGTTACATGGAGGATCTGACGTTCCGCTTCGACGAAGAGACGGTCGCACATCGCGCCGAATACGAGTGGCTGATGAAACACGGCAACCGCGCCCAGCGTCGCAGTGCACTGAAAGACGTGTCCATGCGTTTGTCGGGCCCGCTGTACGGTCATGTCTGCAAACCGGCCCAGGCACGAACTATTCTGAGGAAGGAAAATGGCAGGATTCAGTAGACACTATTGCAGCGATTGCGAGCAGGACTCGCTGCACAAGGGCATGAACTGCGTCCATTGCGGCACCAGAGCCAGCGGCGTTGATATGACGCCACTGCGCGAAAGCATCAGATTCAGCCTCGGTAACCTGTTCCGCGGCACGCCCGAGGAACGGCGCCGAGCCCGACATCAGGACATCAAGCCGTTTCCAGCGAGTAGGCAGTATGGGTGCTGAACTTGGGCCAGGCGAGTCCGAACTACGCTTTGGCGTTGGGATCACCATGGACGGCAAGATTCTGATCGACTTAGGGACCGCGACGGTCAACCATTTGACCCTCACGGTCGATCAGGCATTCGAACTTGCCGAGGAACTGGTACAGACGGGCAAGCAGGCTATGGCCGGTCGCGTCATACTTCCGCACGGTAGTGCGTTCGATAAGGGGTAGCCATGCGCACATCAGACAAGCTGGACCTAATTCTGTACGGTAGCACGTTACTCGTGGTGATCTTGGCGGTTGTCCTGTTCGCGTGGCAAGAGGCACGGTCGTACCAGAAGTTCTGCGATACGCCGGTGACCACATGGGACGCGATATTTCTGGATCTGCGCATCGACGAATGTAAGTGTGACGAATGAACTGCGAACCCGTTGACCGCGTGGTCCGAGTGAGCCCGCCTGGACCGACCGGAGAGCAGGGCTTTTTATGCAGATGTGGCAGAACGATTATCGGTGCCGACAAGGTCCACAAGCACTTCGGTAAGCCAATGACTGAACTGTCGCGGCTGTTTAACGAAGGAGGGAGAAGGACATGAGAGCAGTTTTCGGGCAACTTAGTAAGCAGGCTATTGTCCATCTGATCGTAGTGATACTGGTGTTCTGGTTGTTCCCCAGCTTTACGATCGCTGTAGGCATTGGTGTGCTAATCGGCATTGTCGTAGGCAATCTGTTTCCAGCCATCGAGTCGCGCGCCGAGAAGTTCATCGAGGATAAGTTGCGGAAGTCCTAATGTAGCATTATCGGGCATTCTGTAACCAACTGATTATCCTTATGGCGAAGAAAGCGCCCTCAAAAAAGCGGAAGCTGACTGATCCACAGAAAGAGTTTATGGTTCAGTGCCTTGCACGTTATATGTCGCCCCAAGAGGCTGCGGACGCTCTCAGTGAGCAATACGGTGTCACGATTACCCCACAGTCGGCGCAGCATTACGACCCGAACAAGTGGGCTGGGCGCACGCTCTCAGCCAGGCTGAAGAAGCTGTTCGAGAGGGCGCGCGAGGACTACCTGAAAGACGCCCAGAAGCACATCCCGATCGCGAACAAGACCGTGCGGTTGCAGAAACTGACCGACCAGTTGAAGAAGTTTGAGCGACAGGGAAACTCAATGGGTGTGATGCGCGTGCTCGAACAGGTGGCGAAAGAGGTCGGCGGCTCGTTTACCAACCTACGCCAGCATACTGGCCGCGGTGGCGGGCCGATCGAAACGATGAATACCAATCTGCATCTTGATGCGATGTCCGACGACGAGATCCGCACCCGCATGGCCGAAATCCTTGCGCCGCCGAAGAAAGAGCAGCCCTCGTAACGCAAGCATGTACCTATTGAAACCCAAGCAAACAGAATAACTTGGAGGTCGCTATGAAGATTTGGATAGTCGATATTGTCTGCCGAATGCTTGGTGTTACGGTTCGGCTGGATGGGGTTCCTCTGGGCGTCAGGAGTGCCAACAATTCTGTATCGCCTGATCAGAAACCAGCAAGTTCCGCCAGTGACAATTCCGAGCGTCGATCACCAGCACCCGATCGTTAGACGACAAAATCGAATTGACATAGTTATACAGCTGCTCCGCGGATTTCTGGGATCTCACGTACCAAACGGTCTCGAGAACTCGTAGCACGCACTTTCCGAGTTTCTTCAGGTGCTTATCCATCTCAGCATGGGTTGGGTTTCGGCCATTCAGATCGTAGGAAACAAAGTAATTTGCCATGACCAGGCTCCCGCTATTATCAGCTGTTTTAAAGGGAACAAATACGGTGAACCACACATGACTCGATGTCAATTTGCCGACGATCAGACAGTTGCTGTTGCTTAGGTGTGCTTTAGTGATGATGGGCATACTTGGTGGTACGGGTCCCACCAAAGAATTCTAAGTGCAGCACGATCTCTAATCCCCCAAAGTCGCTCCTGTCCGCTGAATCGCAAGCTAAACAGTGACTCAATGTCGTCTTGACCGATTTCAACGAGCCTCCTTTGCGCATCAGTACACAGCTTATTTATCTCAACAGGGTGTGACTTGCTGCGGTCAAGCTCTCCCCACCGCATTGACTCGTAGCCCTTGAGTTTCTTGATCAAACCTCTGATCAAGTATGCCTTATCGATATTGAATACAGACCACGGCCCATCGGTATCAATCGCGGACAAGTGCCAGTGAATTCGTCGAGCATCGTTTGACTCCGGCGACTCACGGCGTCGAACTTGTTTACCTCCAACAGGAGCCTGCTTGACTGTGGGTCGCTTCTTGCGCTTCTTCTTATGGCCTCGCCAACCCATAGATTCGGCTTACTGCGGGCGAAGGCCCGAGTAATAGTCGGCCATAGCGGTGTGCGTAATCGCGCGTTCGCTACGCTCACCTGGGTCAAGGCCCTTTCGGGCGTTTATCCAAGGATCTTCCATGTGCGTGAGGTCACTAAGCCACTGCGACGATTTCTGACCGTAGTATCCAATTACGGCATCAATTGTCTCGCGCTCATCCTGCGTCAGGTTCTCATGATTGCCGTTTTCGAACATCGTCCGAGTTGCAGAATAGTTCAGCCGGTGTCGGGCATACAGTGCGCGGACGACGGGTCCGTTTGCCCACGCCTGAATCACCTCATCGAAAAGAGGCTTATCGTCCCAAACGAGTGACCATGCCTGCGAGTAGTAAACGAGTTTTTGCAGCTTCATTGCAGGCAGTTCGCCGCCACATTCTTTGAGAATGTGGTCCGCGACGTCAAATACGGTAGCCATGCTCCAAACCTCCCGACAGCGCTCCCCTACACTGTCTTCCCGCGTTCGCTCTTCGCGGCCCCCAAGTTACTGAAAAAATGTTGTTATTAGTATGTTGTGCTTCAAAAAACAGGGGGTTATGCCAGCCCCTACCGCTACTGGCACAGCATAGTACTGTATATTTATACAGTTACCCATGTCAACCAGTGTATATGGTCGAATTCAGCCCGCACAAGTAGGGCAAGTGCCTAGGGTGATCTCGGAGCAATAGTAGTGCGTTCGCAAATCTCTACGAACGCAGCAGTTCTAGTCGTTTTCAAAGGTGAATCCGTCTTCCGAATAGCGGCCCTGGGCCCTCACTGATCATCGGCGCCGTCAATTTCCGCGACGAACTCAGCCAACGTCATATTCAGCGCTTCGGACAGCCGGTACATCGTGGGCAGGGTTGGCTGTCGTTCGCCACGCTCGAGCAGCGAAATGTGGGTCTGATCGACACCGGCTAGATTGGCCAGGCTGGCTTGTGAAAGTGCGCGTTCCGTTCTGAGTGTCCGCAGCGTTTTACCAAATGTGTGCCACGGTTCCCGTCTAGCCATGTATTCAGCATGGCGTCTGTTCTCTCAGCGGTCCAAGGACTATAGTCCTATAGGTTTGCCCACCAAGACAGGGAGTTCACTTGGCCTTTCTCAAGGAAGCGAAAAGTCTCGGCATGCATCTGCTGGGGCACCTTTCTCACCTGGCTGTAACGTACGGAGTGCCCCTAGGCGGGCTCTACATCCTGGAACGGATGGGTCTGATGGATGGGCTGTTATTTGCCTTCGTGCCACTGGCGGTCGTGTGGGTGTTTACCGTGTGGTGGCTAACCGCGAGCTGGTCGGGTTGGGGGAGTCCGAAGAAGGTCGAGGGTCTGCGATTCAATCGTGAGCGGGCCGCCGCTCTGATCAAGGAGCACCAAGTGGGCTCGCAAGAAACGACCATTCCGGAAGCACGGCCGCGCAGTCTCGGCCTGAAGGTTCGATCGGTGCTGGTGGCTGTGACGCTGGTACTGGTGGGCGCCGCGGCGACCGCTGGCTACTACGAACTCAATGACCGCTACGAGCGCTGCATTCTGCGCAACATGCCCGGCGTGCCCGCCAGTGCCGCCAAATTGATTGACAACTCGTGTCGACGGCTTTCGTGGTAACGCAGAGTCGCGGCCTAAGCAGCGACCATCGCCCGATACCGCAGCCGCTTGCCATCGGCACCTCGAATGGCGGCCACGGTGCGTTCGCCATCGCTGAGTCCGCGTCCGTTGTAGCGAAACTCGTACTCGTCCAGATAGCGGTGCAGGTGTTTCTTGCTGACCGAGTGGTAGATGCCGTTGATGCTGCGCTTGACGATGCTGAAGAAGCCCTCGACCGTGTTGGTTGTCACATCGCCGCGAGCGTACTCGTAGGCAGAGTGCTTGACCGTCTCGTGACCGCCCTCGTATTCGTCGCCGATGCCCCGGTACTGGGGGGCCTCGTCGGTCATTATCCTCGAACCTCTGTCGACGTTGCTGCGGATCGCGTCTTTCAGCGTCTCTCCCTTGATGTCGTTCACGTGCAGGCAGCGCACGTCGCCACCGCGCTCGACCAGGGCGATGACCGGCGCCTTGCGTGCCCAGGCCTCCCGGCGATCCCGGACGTGACGGGCCTTGCCGCCGACGTAGGTCTCGTCGACCTCGACCGTTCCCGACAACGGGCCGTTGCCGCTGCCGGCCATGGCGAAGCGAATGCGATGCAGCAGGAACAAGCTGGATTTGTAGGACAGGCCGGTCTGACGATGGATCTCGAGGGCAGAGACGCCCTTCTTGCTCGTGGCCGCACGCCAGAAGGCGAAGCACCAGTGGCGCAACGGGATGCGGGAATCCTCGAACACGGTCCCGGTGCGGACGCTGAACTGTCGTTTGCAGCCGCGGCAACGCCAGCGGAAGTATTTCTCCCGGCTGCCGTCTCGAGATCGCATCCGGTAGACATCCATGTCGCCACAGTGCGGGCAACCGGGATGCTCGCCCCAGCGGTGCTTCTCCATGAACTCGACCGCTGATGCTTCGTCAGCACAGGCCATTGGCAGTTCCTGAATCGGTGTGTCGTCCTTGGTGGACCGGTTCTGTACCTTGGTCATGGGCATTATTATACTTGATGAAAGGTTTGCATCAAGTACAGAGATATAGAGATCACTACGTATTGCAATCCGATAGGGAGCAAGAGATGACGAACACAGAGAAAGCGTTTTGCCTCGGCGTACTGGCCACGATGATGGTCTATCTGCTGATCGAATTTCTCGATCCGTTGTGGGTTAAACTACTGGCAATATTCGTAATGGCATGGCCGGTACAGGTCTACCTCGAGCGCTTGCAAGACAATGGATCTCGGCCACCGATGAAAGAGTAATGACAGCAGCGAAACGCAAACCAGGACCAAAGCCCGAACGGGTCAAGATCGAAGGCAACTGGGAGGACGCCATCGACCATGCACTGGCGAAGAAACGGCCAGTGGGAGGCTGGCCCGAGCCTGATTCTGAAAAAAGCGAAAAGCCCTCAGAATCGGACGATTCTGATTCCCACTCCGGACCATAGAACGACCCCGATTTAGGACGCTATTTCCCACCGCTGAAACGCCCGCGGACTAACCTTCTGTTTTACCTCGCTTTTCAATAGGTGCATAATTCCGCTTGAAATGGCCGTCCAGCCCCTGCGTGACCTCAATGACCTATCGCTCGCCGAGATGCGCGAGTACTTGGAGCTGCATGATGCGCTGCAAGCGCGCATAGCCCAGAGTCTGTTCTATGAGATATTCCCGGACGAGAACAAAGTCTGGGAGGGTCCCAGCATCCTTGACGGACTGATGGAGCCTGGCCAGATACTCTGGCGCCGGGATCTGTACCAACAGCATCTTGAGTTCTTCCGCGCCGGCGCCGACTTTCGCGAGCGCTGCTTCATGTGCGCCAACCGTATCGGCAAAACGCTGTCCGGTGGCGGCTACGAGATGTCGTGCCATTTGACTGGGCTGTACCCGAATTGGTGGGAAGGGCGCCGGTTCGATGTACCGATCAGCGCTTGGGCGGCCGGCGATACGTATGAGACGACGAGGGACATTATCCAGTTGAACCTGCTTGGCGAGGTCTCGCACCAAGGGTTCCGCAAGAAGATGGACGGCCGAGGCATTATCCCCGGGCGACTGCTCGGCCGCAGCACTTGGCGCAGCAACCCCGCGGACCTCGTCGCAACCATTCAAGTCAAGCACGTCAGCGGCGGCTGGTCCACGCTCGGTCTGAAATCCTACGATCAGGGGCGCAAGTCGTTTCAGGGCACGGGCAAGCACGTCATCTGGTTCGACGAGGAACCGCCGCAAGATGTCTATGGCGAGGCCTTGATCCGTACCGCTACTGTGAAGGGTATTACCATGCTGACGTTCACGCCGCTATCCGGTCTGTCCGAGGTCGTGCTGTCGTTCCTGCCCGAAGATTTCAAACCAGACGCTGAAGAAGCCAAGTAAGAATCAGCATTTATGGAAAATTCGGCACTATCGCCGTATATTCCATCACATCTTTCGGCGAGCCGCTGGTGATAGGGTGAAACGAGTAAATCCGCTTTTGGTTCTGTTCCTGATGCTGGGCGGATTCGAGGTCGAGTCCGTTCGTGTCAGTGACTACGATTTCGCTTGCTTGAGAAATGGCGAAGTCGTCAGCAACAACCAACGGGCAGACAAAGCCAATGCGGAGTGTGTCGAGCGCGCACTGAATGACCCGGATTCCAGCTACTCGGTCAAGGGTGGCGAGTGGAGAATCAGCGTCAAAACGCCTGACGTTGAGGCCGCCGTTATCGTCGTTCAGCCCCCCGCTGGTGGTGGCGGGGTGTCCCAGAATCTGGACATCGGCTCGATCAGTGTCGTCTCAGCCACACCAGAGACGCCGTCCGCATCGGCCACAGCGACACTCGAGTATCGAGAAAGCGGTACGTCGACATGGCTTACCGGCCCGACGCCCTCAATTATCAGCTCAACAAGCTACGGCATGGTCTGGGGCCTCAAGGACGGCACCGACTATGAGTGGCGGCTCACCTATACGGATGCTGGTCAGCCACTAGATGGCGAAATCGTCACGGGGACCGCGTCGATCATCGAGATCGATGCCGACACATCAGCGCAAGCAGCGACCACCACGGTTACTACCGAGTCTCAGCTTACGACCGCGTTGTCCTCGGCCTCCGCGGGCGACATCATCCAGGTCAATGGCCGGATAGAACTGACCAGCACGGCATCTACGGGGGCGGCCGGTACCACGGCGCAGCCGATTTATCTGCGCGGCAATAGAGACGGCGCGATCGTAAGGGGCTCGAGCTTCCCGACCAACGATTCGTTGCTTGACATCCTGCACAGCAATTGGGTTGTTGAAGACCTGATATTGCGGGGCAACGAAAGCACGTCGAGCGGCAATACCGAGTACACGGTTCGGGTCGGTGGCGGCTCCGGCGCCGTCATCGATGGATTCACGCTGCGTGACAGCGCAATTATCGGTAAGCGTGGGCTGCTGGCACGAGAGACGAACGGCCAGATGACGGGCTTTGCCGTCTACGACAACACGTTTACGGGTGTTTGGTCGCGTTACTACCTCGCCAACCTGCTCAGCACGACCGCTGATGCGACCAGCCTGAACGTATCGTGGAGCGATGTGGCTTTCAGGATGACCGGGCAGGATCACCTGATCTTCAACAACACGCTATCCGGCTACGGCGACGGTGCAAAGACCGACGAAATCACGGCGATTACCAACGAGAACATCACCTATGCCCGCAACGATATTTTGTGGGGTGGTGACGATGGCATCGAACTCGACGATGGCGAGTACAACTCCATCGCCTACCAGAATCGCATCTCCAACACGGGCACCGGTATAAGCCGACAGCCGAACGGTAGCCCGACTGGTCCGATGTACGCGGTTGGCAACGTGCTGGTTAATCAGTTCTTGCGCCCGTTCAAGTTGAACGATGGCCCACCGCGCATCAAGCTGCTTCACAATACCAACGTCTACACCGATCGCTTTACCGGTGATACGGGCTGGTTGCAGTTCGGGTCGGGCGCTGGCAATGCGCTGGCTGAGCTTGACCACCTGAACAACCTGTACGTGCGGGCCGATACCCCGACCGGTGCCTTCGAGCAACTGGATGTCAAGCCCAGTCACAGCGACGAGCAGTACGACGGTAACGCCTACTTCCCTGACGGAACGTTCCGCGTCGAGGATTCGACGATAGGAGCGTCATTTGCTGCCGCACAGGGCAGCACCAGTATTTCCGGGTATGGCAGTGCCAACTTCGAGGATTCGGGTCAACTGCTCGGCAGTCAGCCGTTCACCGATGGCTTTTCGGAGTTCGGCAGTGACTGGGAAACGACGGTCAACAACTTCAATCCAGCGTACAGCGGTGTATCCGCTGGTGTGACCCTGCCGGGCTTCTCGAGCAGCACGCCAGGCCACGGTAGCGCCTCGATCGAGTACGGCCGTCGCAAGCAGGACACGGCACTTTCGCAGGCGTGCGATGACCTCTCAGTCGGCTACTCGATTCTCTTCGACGACATTCCGGCCGGCACATTCAGCGCGACCGGAACGAGCGGGTTTGGTTTCGTGCAATGGGGGTCGAGCGCTGTCCACGATGAGATTCGGCGCGAGGTCCGGTACGTGGGCCGCGCTGCTTCTTCGCAAAGCCCGGATCAATACGACTGGTTCACATATTTCGAGGACACTGAGACTTGGGAAAATAATCCCCGCACGATCTTTACGACCTCAGAACCCGGGCACGGCTACGATCACAATGCCATCGACCCGGGGACGGGCGATCACTATTTCCAAGCCTTCAACGACGATCAGGTCTTCAAGTGGGATGGCTCGTGGTCGCAGATCGCAACACACAACAATGGCCGTCAGGCGACCACGATTACCTTTGTCCCGGGCCTCGGGCTGGTGCATTGGGGTGACAACACGCTGCGCTACTTCTATGACGGGACGTGGACCAGTTTAACGACGTCGGCATCGTTCCAGCTGCATCAGATTTCGGAGTACAATCGGCACTCGCACACGATGGTCTATGGCTCGGGCGGCTCCGGGAACGATCAGACGATCACGGCGATGTACATACTGGATGCCGACACGCTGGCATCGACGCAGATCGACACACCGCCTGCAAACTTTGGGGCCGGATCGGGTCAGGGCGTATTGGTGTCGGACCCGCGCTCTGATAAGTTCATCGGAACGCGCAAGTCGAACGGTAGTTGGTGGGAGTACGATGTCTCGGCAAACAGCTGGTCAACGCTCACCGAGTCGACCGGCAACGGCAGCACAGAACAGCTTGGGCTACCGAACCTGACGCTTGATAGTTCGAAGGTCGCGACCCCGGTCTACGATTGTACGCTGTGGATTCAGACGGATTTGTCCGACGAGTCCGGCGAGGCCTGGCTCTACAAGCATTGAGGAACGCTAAGAAAATGAGATACTTCCGATCATTCGCGCTGGTAGTTCTGGGGCTTTTTGTACTGGCCGGTCCGGTCGAAGCGTTCCCGACAATCACCTCGACGACAACCAGCGAAGAAACGGCCAATACAACTAGTCATACGGTCAGTTATCCGGCCACGACCGCAAATGGCGATTTGCTCATTCTGCTGTTCAGCAATGACGGTGCCAGCGATACGCCGACGCTTCCCGGAACCTGGGGTACCAACGAACTGACGAACGGCGATCAAGGCGGCGGCGGTTATGCGGTATCGTATCTCATAGCCGATGGCACCGAAGGGGGCGGGTCGATCACGGTCACTACCCCCAGCGTAGAGCAATCATCGGCCGCGATGCTTCGGATTCTGGCTGCGGACTGGCATGGAACAACGCCGCCAGAGATTCTGATGGGGACCGCCAGCCTGACAGCATCGCCTGATGTGGGTTCGCTGTCCCCATCGTGGGGAAGCGAGGACACGCTATGGATTTCACTGGCCTTTAGAGACCGTGGTACTTTTACGGTCTCGACATGGCCATTGCCTGACAACCAGACCAATATGCTAAACGGCACATCGAATCAAGGCGCTTTTTCCTCGGACGAGCTGGCGCAGGCGTCGCTTGATCCGAGCGCCTGGCTCTGGTCCGTGTCGACCTCGAACATCGCCGGTGTGCTTGCGGTTCGACCTGCTGCGGCAGCAACAAACAACTCACTGCGTCGACGTCGATCGGCGGCAAATGATGATATTTATGAAGAACCTACCGATGACCTTCCGATGGTTTCAGGGTACTGATATGAGAAAGCTGCTTACTTTATTGTTTTTCCTTCCGTTTGCGGCGCTGGCGGCTTATGCGCCACCACTAGAGTATGGCGTTGCGACGACAGTCACGTTTGACCTGTACAACACGGACGGCACGCTCGATGTCGACGAGGTTGACAGTGGCACAGAGGTCACGCTGTATTGCGACGAAGCGGCAGGGGCGACAGCAACGAACGACTTCGTTGACGAGGGCACGTTTTATTCGATTGCTCTGACTGCCGCAGAAATGCAGTGCGCGAGGCTGGTTGTCAGTGTAGGCGCGACAGACACGAATAACATTCATATCTGGACCATCGGTAACGCGAGTGCTCAGGTCGACGATGATGGCGGCTGGTACGATGCCGTGCCTTGGAACGCCTCGTGGGATGCCGAGGTTGAGTCGGAAGTGACCGATGCACTTGTCGCTGACGGCCTGGACCATATTGTGTCAGCTCCGGCAACTGGCACCGATGTCGCGAATGACTCTCTCATCGCACAAATGGTCGCCGACGATGCCACGGCAGATTGGGATACTTACGACAATACGACAGACTCACTTGAGGCCCTTCGAAACCGTGGCGATGCCGCTTGGACCACAGGCTCCGGTACTGGCCTGACCGCCATTGCATCGGGCACAGCCCAGTCTGCGACCGGTACTACGCTCGTATTGGCATCTGGGGAGACCTTTGCCGATGACGAGCTTATCGGCTCTGTCGTGCAGATCACTGGCGGCAGCACGGGTGTCGGACAAACGCAGTGTATTGCGGACAATGTTGGCACGACCGATACGATTTCATTTGATGTGGCGTGGGTCACGACTCCGACCGGCACGATCACCTACGAAATTGCGCCAAGCATCGGCAAGGACTGCCCTCAGACATCGGCGGATATCGTCAATGAGTGGGAGTCTCAGAGCCAGGCTGACCCGACCGGCTTCCACGTCAACGTTCAAGAGGTTAGCGGTACGGCACAGACGGCGAATGACAACGGCGCCGATATCAATGCGATCCTTGTCGATACTGGAACAACGCTCGATGGTGCGATTGCCACAGTTGACGGGAATGTTGACGCCATTTTGGTCGATACCGGAACGACTCTAGATAGCGCGATCGCGACGGTCGATACCAATGTCGATGCGATCCTCGTTGACACGAACGAGCTTCAGGCGGATTGGGCGAATGGTGGGCGGCTGGACCTTATTCTCGACGCCAGAGCATCACAGGCAAGCGTAGACACGATTGACGGCATCGTCGACGCAATGCTAATCGACACCAGCACAACGCTTGATAACGCGATTGCAGCCGTCCAAACGGTTGTTGACCTACTGGAAGACGGGTCAATTCTGGCTAGCGGTACGTGTGATTCTGGTACGACGACGACCTGTGTCGATGCCACGTTGACACAGGCGAATGACTACTGGAATGGTGCCGCCATCGTGTTCACGTCCGGTACGATCGCTGGCCAAACCTCGTGTGTCTATGATTTCGTGGCGGCGAGCGATACGCTGACGTTCCGTGCCCGCACAGCCGCAGTATCGACCAACACCTATATCCTCGTGGAGAGCGCGGTATGCGAAGGCGTCGTCTCACCGTAACGGCAATCGCCATCGGGCTTGCGTTATCGGCTCCGGTCGGTAACGCAAGTCTCGAGACAGATTGCTATTTCGCAGGCGGGTACTTTGGCGCCACGTATTTCGCTGACAATTATTTTGACGAAACCTGTAGCCCCGGCGATCCACCGGCACCGGTCACAGGAGATCAGGATCACAAGCACTTGTTCCGATTTGGAGATGGGAGCCTACTATGATCAGACGCTTCATATTCACAGCCCTTGCGTTGCTTCTTGCGGCGCCGGCCATGGCCGCAACCTGCTCGGTTTCCGAGTTCAGTGTGCTGGTCAGAGATTTCAGCGGATACAAGCTGAACATCGCCAAGCCGTTGATGCCGGGCCCGGTAACGCAGACGGTGACGGCGACTACGCCCACAGCGCTGACCAATCCGTTTTCATCGGGTGCGTTGTTCATATGGATTTATTGCGACGAGGTCATGCACATCCAGTTCGATACCACCGATGCGACATCGGGGCTGACCACCAACGATATGCGCATTCCGGCCGGTGGGTTCTGGATCGGGCTTCCGAGCGAGGTGTCAACCGGAACACTCGAACTCGCTTTGTGTGATGCAGACTGTCTATAGTTTTTGCGGGGGAGGGCTCGCTCCAACAGTGGTCCAACAGTATCACTGCGAGGCCGCCGCTCTCTTGGTGCACGGTACCCCATCGCATTTGCCGTGCCCGAAAAAGGGTAAACCGTCGAGCCCGTAACTTTATTGACGCTAAGCGGCGGCAACTGTAAAAACTATGCCAGCAGTATCAGCATCAAAACATCTGACGCAGGCAACGTGGCGGGATGTCCCTCATTTGGATGAAAAGACACGAAAAGAGCTTTTAGAGGCGACACCGCCCTATCTGCGCGAGGCCCGCTCCGAGGGTAAGCCCAGCCTGGGTGCAGGTGCCATCTACCCGATAGCCTTGTCTGAGGTTCTGGTAGACCCGTTCGTTCCCCCGCCGTACTGGCCGAAGTGCTACGCACTCGATGTGGGTTGGAAGAAGACAGCGGCGCTCTGGGGCGCGCTCGATCGGGAGAACGATACGTGGTATTGCACGACCGAGCATTACCGTGGTCAAACCGAGCCCTCGACGCATGCGACGGCGATCAAGGCTAGAGGCGAGTGGATACCTGGCTGTATTGACCCGAGCGCACGCGGGCGCGCCCAGTCCGATGGCGAAAAGCTGATGGAAACTTACGGTGAGCTTGGGTTGATACTGACGACCGCGAAGAACGCGGTAGAGGCCGGGATCTACGATGTTTGGCTGCGACTGTCGACCGGTCGGCTCAAATTCTTCCGAACCCTGCAAAACCTGCAAGCGGAATACCGATTGTACCGCCGCGACGAAAAGGGCCAGATCGTCAAGGAGTACGACCATTTGATGGATTGTCTGCGCTATCTGGTTTTGAACGGGCGCGACATAGCTATTCAGCAACCGGCAGAGCAAGGCGTTATCATTGGCGGCAGGGCGACCGATTCAGCAACAGGCTACTGATATGGCAGAGCAAGCGACCACAACGGACCAGATCGTAAACCAGGAAGAGTTGCGGCAGATGGTTGAGGTTATCGTCGGTCGGCTTTCCAAAGAGGCGGATCAGCGCGTCTCGAAGCGCGATATCATCGAGCAGCGCTGGTTGGATGACGAGTCTCAGTACCACGGGCGGTATACGGCTAAACTGGTTTCGCAGCTGGAGAGCGAAGGCAAGTCTTCGCTGTACATCAATTCGACACGCCCGAAGACCAATGCGATGTCGTCACGCCTGTACGACATGCTGTTCCCGACCGATGACAAGAACTGGGGCATCAAGCCAACGCCGGTTCCGGAACTTATTGTGGAGGCAGAACAAGCGGCGATGGCATCAGCGCAAGCTGAACTTCGGGTCACTGAGGACCCGCAGAATGAAACGTTGATTCAGCAGGCTGACGAGGCGCGGCAGCATTCTGCACAGATCGAGGCGACCATGGACGAGGCGAAGAAACGCGCCCGCTCCATGGAGACCGAGATAGACGATCATTTGCGCGAATCGCATTACAACTCGCAGTCGCGCGATGTGATTGACGATGCCTGCAAACTCGGCACCGGGATTATCAAAGGCCCGGTCATCGGCGAACGCAGTCGCCAGTCATGGCAGCAAGAAGAGACGATGGTCGATAACGACGGCGAGCCGCATGCCGTTCAAGACTTCGCGCTCAAGAACATTGAAGATCCTCGCCCGGTGTACTGGCGCGTCGATCCCTGGAATTTCTTCCCCGATATGGATGCAACGCGCATCGAGGACTCCGAGGGAGACTTCGAGCGCCATTTGATGAATGCCAAGCAGCTTCGCAAACTGGCGCGCGAGCCCGGCTTTGATCAGGATGCCATTCGGCGCCTGCTCGTGCATGGCAGCAAGGATTCGATGCCAACCTACGTATCGGAGCTTCGCTCTATTACAGGGGCCGATGACAAATCGTTGAACGATCGCTTCCATGTCTGGGAGTACCGCGGTCAACTCTCGCTCGAGGATATGCAGACCATTGCACAGCTGGTGAAGATGGTTGGCAGCGAGCAGATGCAAGAAAAAGCCGAGGGCATGCTGCAAGACCTCGGCGAATACGATTTCGACCCGCTGACTGAAATCGATGTTGTGATTTGGTTTTGCGATAACGAATTGCTCAAGTTCGGTTTGCATCACCTGGATAGCGGCGACTCGGTTTACAGCGTGTTCTGCCTGGAGAAAGACCCGTCCAGCATCTTCGGCTTCGGCATTCCGTACATCATCCGCGACCCGCAAAAGGCGATGGCCAGCGCTTGGCGTGCACTGATGGATAATGCGGGACTTGCGGCGGGCCCGCAGCTTGTGGTCAATGAAAACGTCATCGAACCTACGGATGGCGATTGGAAGTTGCGGCCCCGTAAGACTTGGCGCATGAAGAAGGGGGCGCCAAAGGGTGAAGAGCCATTTAAGATTATCAATATTGACAGCAACATCACGGACCTCACGGCGCTGATCGAATTGTGCAAAACCAATGTCGATGAGGAAACCAATTTGCCGATGATTGCCCAGGGCGAGCAGGGTACGGACGTGACCAAGACCGCGACCGGCATGTCCTTGCTGATGAACTCGGCAAACGTCATTTTCAAACGGATCGTCAAGAACTGGGATGACGATATGACGACGCCGTCACTGCGTCGTATCTACCACTTCCTGATGCAGTTCAGCCCGAAACAGCACATCAAGGGCGATTACGAGGTTGACGCGCGCGGTACGTCCGTATTGTTGGTTCGTGAGATTCAAAGCGCTAACATCATGTTATTCCTCACGAATTTCTCGGGCCATCCAATACTCGGCAAGTTCCTGAAGGAAGAGGGCGTGCGCGGATTGCGCCGGCTCGCCCAGACCATGATGATCCCCGCCGATGACTTGGTGAAATCGGACGATGAGATTCGGCAGGACGAGGCCGATGAGGCGCGCAAACCCACGCCGGTCGATCCCGAGATGGAAATCGCGGCGCTGAACGCCAATCTCAAGCGTGACGAAATGGCTCATAATCGCTACCTTGCAGAGATGCAGCGCGATACTGAAATGTTGAAACTCGCTCAAACCAGCAACATCTCGCTCGACAAAATCGAGGCCCAACTACAGGATGCTCGCGAGGCGCGGGCTGCGCGGTTAGCGGAAAAACGTGAGGAAGCACAGTCGAAAGAGCGCATTGTCGCGACCGAAACCGCAATGGCGCAGAAACTGGGTGTGGGTGGAGGCGGTCACGTCTGATGTCTACAGAAGCAACAAAAAGTTATCCCATCGATGCGACCGGAAAAACCTGGAAAAGCATCTCTGCATGGTGCAACGATCGTATGCAAGAGCATCGTGAAACCCTTGAAACACCGGGGCTTTCGGAGCGCGACTCCGATCAGATTCGAGGTGCGATCGATGAACTCAAGGCGTTACAGCGCCTTGTCGAGCCGGGTCCAGAGATGGGCACGGGACCGTCCAAAGAACTTGAAGAGGCCACTGCGGGGTTGTACTAATGGCTAAAAAAGCAGCGATGCCAAAGGAAGAACAGGACTGGCAAGCGGAAAATGACTTGCGAACTTTGATCGAAGCGGAGAAAATCAAGGGCGACCCAAAACGCTTGAAGGCCGCCATGGCCAAAAAGCGCGAGATGTCGAAGGACCTCAAAAACGTAGGAACCTGAATTCATGGCTGAAACCGAGAACAACGACGGTCAACCCGACAGCGGCGAGCAGTCCGGTATTGACGGTCAGGATCTCGATTTAATCGACGATGCTCTCGAGGATGAGGGCAAAAGCGAGGCTGAACTCTGGGACGAAATTGAAGCCGCCGAGGCCGGCGACGACGCTGGTGGAGCCCCCGACAATGATGCGGGCGCTGCCACAGGTGACGACACGGCAACGGCCGGTGACGATACCGACCAGGGGGCGGCCAGCCCCGAGCCCGATGGGGATGGCACCCCGTCCGGTGATGATGGTGACGATGCGGGTGAGGAAGACCCCTTCGCCAATGCTACGCCTGAGCAAAAGACCGCGTTTAACGCCGTCCAAGCCGAACTCGACAGATACAAGCAGTCTGATCGTTCGCAACGTGGCCGTGTTGGCTCACTCCAGCGTCGAATCAACGAGTTGCTTGCCGCCCAGTCACCCGCCGATGAGGCCGGTGACGATGGCGGCGACAGCGATGAGCTTGTTGCTATCCGGGAATACCTCGCCAGCGATGAACTCGCGGAGTGGAAAGAAGAATACCCCGAGATGGCAGGGCCCATCAGCAAGATAGCGAAGCTCGTTGAAACACTCGATTCGCGGGTGACCCAGCAAGGTCAGCAGATTCAAGCCGCTAATGACAGCCGCAACGATGATCTGATTGACGAACAGGAAATACTGCTTGCTCACGAGCATTCCGATTGGCAGGACGTGGCTGCCGCCGAAGATTTCGGACTCTGGCTGGAAAAACAGCCACGGTACGTAAAAGAGGCCGCAGTACGTAACGCCAAATCGATCGTGGACGCCGAGGAAGCCGCTGACCTGATCAGCCGTTTCAAAGCCGACCGGTCAGAGGGGTCAGACGGAGGCCCCGAGGACACCTCTGATGCCGGTGGCGATGATGCGAACGGTAAAGGGGACGGTACAACGCGGCTCTCTGGCAGGCGTCAACGCCAACTCGAATCAGCAGCCAGTTCTCGCGCAGGTGGTGCAGGTGCCGCCGATGGCATTCCCGAAAATGCCAGCGAGGAAGAAATCTGGGATGCGATGGAAAGGTTGGATCAGCGTCAAGCAAAGAGTGCCTGATTCATCAGGAACTTAAGCCATGACTCAAACTCGCTATTCAGACGCTGGCGTCAGCCCGCGTACTAACGTGCATGCGGCACGGCAGATGCTCAAGCATCAGGAGCCGGTACGCATTCTCGACAAGTTCGGCATGACCAAGACGATGCCGAAGAACAAGACGCAGACCATCAAGTTTCGTCGGCCGAAGGTGTTTACCGCCGCGACCACGCCACTGGTTGAGGGCGTCACGCCGACCGCGGTGCAGTTCAAGTACGAAGATGTCTCGGTCAGCCTCAAGCAGTACGGCATGGTCGTCGAGATCACCGATGTCATCGAGGACACGCACGAGGACCCCGTACTGAACGATGCGACCGAGCAGGCGGGCGAAAACATCGGCCGCACGCTCGAGGCCCTAGACTGGGGCGTATTGCGTGCCGGTACCAGCGTGCACTACGCGAACGGCAGTGCGCGCAACGCCGTCAACACGCCGATCGGTCTCAGGAGTCAACGCGCGGTACTGCGGTCGCTCAAGGCGCAGAAGGCGAAGAAACTGACGAAGATTCTCGCCGGTAGCACCAATTACGCGACGAAGCCGATCGAAGCCAGCTATATCGCGGTTCACCACACCGATGTCGAGCAGGATATTCGCGACATGCCTGGCTTTACGCCGGTCGCCGAGTACGGCAACCGGAGTCCGGTGTCCGAGTACGAGCTGGGCACGGTTGAGGACACGCGCTATGTCTGCTCGCCGGATCTGGAGCCGTTTACCGATGCCGGTGGCGCCCGAGGCGGTTCAGGCACCAACATGGTCTCGACCAGCGGCACGTCGGCCGATGTCTATCCGGTACTGTTCATCGGCAAGGAAGCCTATGGCATTGTCCCGCTGCGCGGATACGGCGCAGTCAGTCCCAGCGTGATTCGCCCGGGCGTGCAAAGCAAGTCCGACCCGCTCGGCCAGCGCGGCTACGTGGGGTGGAAAACCTGGCATGCGACGATCATCCTGAATGAGCTGTGGATGAGCAGATTGGAAGTTGCCGTCACGGACCTGAGCTAAACTGACCTGAACAGGGAGGGTGCATTGCCCCTCCCGTTCAGCCTGAACTTGAAAGAGGACTGAAACAATGAATACAGGACAAGTTGCAGTCGGTTTTCTCCGAGGCACTGGCGCTGAAATCAACGTCGAACTCGGCTGGATTCCGGACTCCGTTTTTCTTGTCAATCTGACCGATGGCGATCGTTTCGACATCGGCTTTTTGAAGAAAGTCATCGCGTTTACCAGCGGCAGCACGGAGGTCAAGGCGGGCGACAAGATTCACGGCAACACGTCGGATGCGACGGCGATCGTGGATCAGGTCATTCTCGACTCCGGCTCGTGGGCTGGTGGCGATGCGGCCGGTTTCCTGCTCTTGCAACCGGCATCGCTCAGCGGAACCTTCCAGGCCGAAACCGGTTATCGTGAGGATGTCGACAGCGATGGCGACGATATCATCACGTTGGCCGCGGCTAATCAGGACGGCATCTCGAGCATCGCTGCTGTAGCGGCAACGACGACTGCTGCCACCAATGTTCGCGAGTATGTCGGCGCACGTGGCTCTAATGCCAAGGGCTTTACGGTCGGCGCAACACTCAGCGAAGCCGGCGACCTGCTGGGCTACTGGGCGTTCCGCGGCGACGCATACGTCGCGAACTCGGCGTAAGCTGGATGACTCGAAACTGACTCCCCGCTATTGAG
>JANQJJ010000458.1 GCA_028281725.1 Pirellulaceae bacterium
CGGCAAGTTTGTTGTTATGCGGTCAGAAGGTACGAGATTTCGAATCCGAATGTTAAGTAGTTCATGTCGATCTTTCCTGGTGCTTTCAATAGTCTTCGCTGGTGCGAGTGCGTCGTCGGCTAAGGAATTTGAGTTCAATCGTGACATTCGTCCCATCCTCTCCGACAAGTGCTACTTCTGTCATGGACCTGATAGCAATACACGCGAGGCCGATTTGCGTTTGGATGTTCGTGATGCCGCTCTTGGTGTCATCGAATCGGGTGACTTAGTGGATCGGATTTCCAGTGACGATCCAGACATCCGCATGCCGCCGCCGCACTCGAAACTCGAGTTAAGTGCCCACGAAAAGGAGGCAATTCACACTTGGATCAACCAAGGAGCTGCCTACGCTGGACACTGGGCGTTTGAACGGTTGCCCGATGCAGTTGACGTGCCCGCGGTCAGCAATCCCGATTGGTGCCGCGAGACGCTAGATCGATTTGTGCTGGCAAAGTTGGACGCTACCACTATCGATCCCAATCGCGAAGCAGCTCCCTTGCGATGGCTGCGACGAGTCAGCTTCGATTTGACGGGCCTGCCACCCACACTCCAGCAAATCGAAGAATTCGAAGCCGCACTCGCAGCTGGTGAGGAGGCCTATGAAATAGCCGTTGACTCATTGCTCGATTCGTTGGCATTCGGCGAACACATGGCAGTTGCCTGGCTCGACGCGGCCCGCTACGCCGATTCCTACGGCTACCAGTCAGACAGGCTCAACACGCAGTGGCCCTACCGTGATTGGGTTGTCCGGGCCTTCAACAATAACTTGCCTTATGATCAGTTCCTTACGTGGCAACTCGCCGGTGACCTCTTGAAGGCGCCCACGCGCGACCAACGGCTTGCTACGGCTTTTAATCGAATTCACCGGTTGAATAACGAGGGAGGCGCCGTCTTCGAAGAGTGGCGGATGGAGAACGTAGCTGATCGTGTTCAGACCTTTGGCACGGCCGTGCTTGGCCTGACGCTTGAGTGCTGTCGCTGTCACGATCACAAGTACGATCCGATCTCCATGGGCGATTTTTATTCCTTGTCCGCTTTCTTCAATTCGATCGACGAGAACGGCGTCTATGACAACTCCGAAAAGGTACCGGTACCTTCGCTCTTGCTGCCGACCGACACACAAGCGGCGGCGCTCGAAGAAGCACGACGCTCGCTCCTCGAAGCTGAAGCAGAATATCGCCAGGCTGCTACAGACTCGGAACGTCGGTTTCAGCAGTGGGTATCGGCGGAGGAATGCCCGTCAGAAATTCCGGATTTGCTTCGCTCACTCAGCTTCGACGTTCCCTACGAGGCGGATCTGAAGGAAATCTACTACCCTGGCTCCGGCGATCGATATCTAGCCGAGCCACTGACGACGGTGGAGGCCTTGTCAGCGCCTTCGCCGCGGCTCGTGCCTGCGCGATCGAGTGACGGCGCAAAGCGATCAGTCTTGGAGGGGGATTCGCCGCCGCGGTTGGCCGTTCGCTTAGATGGCGAGCGTGGCATTGTGATGCCCGGCATTGAGCCATTCGATCGATGGACACCGTTCAGTCTCGTAGTCACCCTTCATGAAACCAAGCGGATTGCCACGCCCGCCGTCATCGCGCAGAACAGCCACGGACAACTCGCGTTCAACGGTTGGGATCTGATCATTGCCGATGGTTTCCTCGAGACTCGGCTGTACCGTGTGTGGCCCGGAAACGCGATCGGAGTCCGCAGCAAAGAGCCGATTCCGGCAGGCCAATGGCATCAGATAGCCGTCACCTACGACGGATCTTCTCAGGCGGCAGGCCTGAAGCTCCACTTGAATGGAAAACCACTCGAAACGAAGATCGTACGCGACCACTTAAAGAAGCGGGCCATGGTCAAGGCGATGCAAGGCGGGACCCTCACGATTGGTCAACGATTTCGCGACCGGGGGCTCGACGGCGGGCTTGTTGATGATGTCCGCGTATTTGGCCGCGCATTGAGTTCGACGGAAATCGCTCACCTCGCAACCGATGAGCCAGTCGATCCAACTACCGAGTACTTCACCAGCGCGATCGATGAAGTTGCGAGGGAAGCCCTGGCCAAACTGACAGAGGCCCGCAAGGCATTCGTTATGGCCGAGGAGCCGATCCAGGAGATACCCGTAATGGCCGAGTCGCCCGAGCCACGCGAAACGCACATCCTGGCCCGCGGCGCCTACGACGCTCCCACGAATAATGAGACGAAGGTTACACGAAATACGCTTTCGAGCCTACCGATCGCGTTTCCTGAAGACGCACCGAGAAATCGACTCGGATTGGCCAAGTGGGTGACCGATCCGAAGCATCCGTTGACAGCGCGCGTTGCTGTGAACCGAATCTGGGGAAATTTCTTTACCGCGCCGCTCGTGCGAACTCCCGAGAACTTCGGATCCCAGGGGGAGTTACCCACACATCCAAAGTTGCTCGATTGGCTCTCACGCGATTTCATCGACAGCGGTTGGGATGTCAAGCGATTGTGCAAAAACATCGTTTTGTCGGCCACCTATCGACAGGACTCTGCGGCAACTCCTGAAAAACTCCAGATCGATCCGACTAATCGTCTACTCGCGTGTGGTCCGGCCCACCGTCTGGCCGCGGAACAAATTCGAGACTTGGCCCTGGCTGCCTCGGGTTTGATGAATCGCCAGCTTGGCGGGCCACCGGTTTCGCCCTATCAACCGGGCGAAGACTTGTGGAGAGAATCCAACAGCATGTCGCCGTCGTATAAACAATCAGTGGGCACGGCACTCTATCGACGTTCATTGTACTCAGTTTGGAAGCGAACTGCGCCGCTTCCAAACATGTTGGTATTCGATACGACAACGCGGGAAGTTTGTGCCGTCAGACGATCGCGCACCAATACGCCGCTACAAGCGCTGGTGCTACTCAATGATGTACAGTTCATTGAAGCTTCGCGCGTCATGGCCCAGCAGTTAATCGCAAGCGGATCCAACGCTCCGGTGGAAACGGCCTTCCTGAAACTTGCTGGGCGTAAACCGGACGAACTAGAACAACAGGCGCTGCAGGACTTATGGTACGACGAGCGGGCTTTCTACACCCAAGATCCGGAAGCTGCGGTGAAGCTCCTTTCGCTTGGTGATGCGAAATCGCCATCCGGCGCCGACCTCGTCGAACTTGCTGCACTTACCAACGTTTGTCAGGCGATCCTGAATCTCGATGTCTCGATCTGGAAACGGTAACGCCATGTCATTCGACCCGTTTGCTGTCAATCGTCGTCTCTTTTTTGGAAACAGTTGCACCGGCGTCGGTGTTGCAGCGCTGGCAAGTCTGCTTGGCAGCGAAAATGTCGCAGCTTCTTCCGCAAAACCCGCATCCAAGCTCAGCACACACTTCGCTCCCAAGGCGAAACGGATCATCTATCTGTTTCAATCTGGCGGGCCCGCCCAGCAGGATTTGTTCGATTACAAACCGCTGCTCAATAAAATGAATGGCCAAGAATTGCCGCCGGAAGTTCGTGGTGGGCAACGCTTGACCGGAATGTCCGTCAATCAGTCGTCTCTGCCAATTGCCGGATCGCATTTCAAGTTTGCACAGTATGGCGAGTCGGGCGCGTGGCTGAGCGAATTGCTGCCCTATCATCGAGATATCGTCGATGATGTGTGCTTTATCAAGTCAATGCACACCGAAGCGATCAATCACGACCCGGCGATTACGATGTTTCAAACCGGCTCCCAGATCGCTGGTCGACCATCGCTTGGGGCATGGCTCTCCTACGGTTTAGGCAGCGAAAACAAAGACCTCCCGGCGTTTATCGTATTGGTTTCGGCCGGCCAAGGGGGGCAACCCTTGTACGCTCGCCTGTGGGGCAACGGATTCCTAGATTCCAAGTACCAAGGTGTTCAGTTCCGCGGAGGAAGTGAGCCGGTACTTTACCTGACCAACCCCGAAGGAATCCCCCCAGCCCGACGTAGGGCCCAACTGGACGTGAT
>JANQJJ010000488.1 GCA_028281725.1 Pirellulaceae bacterium
CGAGAGGCCGTCGCATGGGCCCGTCATCTGGCCGATCAGCATGGATTGAGAGAACATGTCGCCCAAGAAGTACTGCCATCGTCGCGCCGCACCGAGGACCCGAAGATCATCAAAACGATCAGGAAGTTTGCCCAATCCCTCTACCATCCTGTGGGAACCTGCCGAATGGAGACGCCTGATGCCATGGGGCCCGGTGCCTCAGTCGTGGATCGCCAATTTCGCGTACACGGGCTCCAAGGATTGAGAATTGCAGACGCTTCGGTGTTGCCCGATCTGCCAAGTGGCAATACCAATGCGGTCACCCTGTGGGTCGCGTTTCGTGCGGCACAGCAGCTGTTGGCATAGCGCAGCGGCATTTGGTTGGCAGCACGAGGGAAAACCTTCGGCGGTGCCCTCACGCTCTGCCATGACGATTGCCAGAAAAGATAATTGCGAGAAATGGGCAGCTGTTTCCCCCGGCCATGCAAAGCGAAATTCGGGCGATTGGCCGACACGGCTTGTCTGCCCTACACTGTTGTGGGACGCTTACGAACGCATCGATGTCGTCGGCTGACAACCAATGCCTAGCAGCGCCAATCCACAATCTTCCATTTTGAGTAGACGGAAAACATGCGAACTCCACACTGGGCGAAATGTGTTTTGATTCCGATGCTGGCTTGGAGCTTCTTGGTGTGCGGGAGTCGGCCGATGTTGGCCGAGGACGTGCTCACCGCCACCATTGGCCGGCTGACAGCCGACCTCAGTTTCCTTGCCGACGACGAGCAGGAAGGACGGGATGTCGGAAGTGACGGAATCGCCCGCGCCGCTGAGTTGATCGCCGGGCGGTTTGCGGAGTTGGGCCTGGAAGTCGACAGTTTTGACGGAACACCATTCCAGGACTTTACCATTCCCGGCCCCGCGGAGGCGGGCGCTGCGGACCAAAACACGCTTACCCTGACCAGTGGAGACGAGTCAATCGCCGGTGTACTCGGCGAGGACTTCACGCCGCTGTCGCTCGGTTCGAGCGGCAAGTTTGACGGCCCCTTGGTCTTTGCTGGGTACGGAATCACCGCACCGGAACTGGACTACGACGACTATGATGGCTTAGACGTCGAGGGGCGCGTTGTTGTGGTTCTACGTAAGGAGCCTGGACAAAACGACCCGGACAGCAAGTTCGACGGCAAGCGTAATTCGCAATATGCCTACTTTTCGTCCAAGGAACTCAATGCGGCAGTGCACAAGGTGGGGGCGCTGATCCTGGTCAACGATAGCCAGACGGTCAAGGCCGCCGGAGGCGAAGATCGGCTACTGACGACTACGGCAGCCGGCCGAGCTGTTTCGAGTTCTCAGGTGCCTACCCTTTACTGCTCGCGTAGCCTGATTGACCCTCTGGTGAAGCAGGCGACCGGCAGGAGTCTACAAGAGCTGGAAGCAGAGATCGACAGCGACGGCCAGCCACGCAGCCAGCCCCTGGGGGCCGTGTCAGCCTCCGGGGAGACGCTCATCGAGCAGTCGAAGATTCCAGTTCGCAACGTCGTCGGTTTTCTTCCGGGCCGGGGACCACTAGCCGAGGAGTATGTCGTCGTCGGCGCTCACTACGATCACGTAGGCATGGGAGGGGCCGGCTCACTTGCGCCTGGCACCACCGCGGTTCACAATGGTGCCGACGACAATGCCTCAGGTACCGCCACCTTGCTTGAAGTTGCCAGACGGCTCTCTGCAGATCAGTCTGAATCGCGTCGTGGACTGATCTTTATCGCTTTTACCGGTGAGGAGAAGGGATTGTTGGGCAGCAAGCACTATGTGCGCAACCCGCGCTGGCCGCTGGAGAACACGGTGGCGATGGTCAACATGGACATGGTGGGACGTTTGAATGAGAACACCCTGATCGTCTTCGGTATCGGCACAGCGGAGAGTTTTGATTCCCTGGTCGAACGACTCAACGAAACCGCTGAATTCAATTTGGATAAGCGAGCAGCCGGGTTCGGCCCCAGCGATCATTCCAGCTTTTATGAAGCCGATATTCCAGTATTCCATTTTTTCACCGGGCTGCACAACGACTACCACCGTCCCAGCGACGACGTTGAGCGTGTGGACTTCGTCGGTATGGCGCGCATCGCCACCATGGTTTCTCAGCTGGTGGCGGAACTCGTGACCGCCGAGCAGCGTCCGCGATTGCTCAAATCCTCTGCGGTGGCTCAGGTTGGAAGACGGTCTGCAAATCGGCCGCGAAGAGGCTCGCGCGCGGTGTTGGGGGTGAGTCTGGATCTCAGCAGCGGAGACGCGCGGGTGGCCCAAGTCGCCGGTGGCGGACCGGGGGCGGAGGCGGGGCTCGTGGCCGGTGACCGGATCATCAAGATTGATGAACAACAGATCGCCTCGATCGAAGACCTGAGGGCCGTCATGCGATCCAAGAAACCTGGAGACAAGGTATTGGTAACGATTGAGCGTGAAAGCGAAGCGATGGAAATTGAGGTGAAACTGGGCGAGGGTTAGTGCAAGCCCGCACACCCACATAGCTTGGTGCTTCAACGTATTCGGGCGCGTTCCTCGCTGAAATCTGGCTAAAGCAAAAGTGAAAATCTCTGAACAGCCCGCTATCTTTCGAGCGTCCGCGCAGCGGTCGGTCTGTCACACCAGAGGTATCAGCCAGGCGCCGAGCAAGGTCACGGCAAATCCAGTCAGTCCCATCAGCGTCAGGGCAACGGAAAAGGTTTTGAGCGTCTGGCCGGTCGTCATGCCTGTCATCGTGGCGACCTGCCAAAACCCGCTGTCATTCATCCAGGGAAGCGGTTTGGACCCACTACCAATCGCCAGCGCCACATACACCGGATGAAACGGCAGTTCGATGGTTTCGACCACGGGAGCGATGATCGCGGAGGAAGTGAGCATGGCCACCGTGGCGCTTCCTTGAGCGCCACGTATGATGGTGGTCAGGAAGAACGCCGTGAAGAGCATGCCCCAGGGCGTAGTCAGTCCAGCGAATTGTTGACCAATCGCGTCGGCGATCTGCAATTGCTGCAGCGACGCGCCAAAGGCTCCACCAGCACAGGTGAGCAGCACGATGGTACCTGCATCCGACAGTCCTCGGGCGACCGATCTACCGACTGTGTCCGCCGAGGAGTATCGGCGCAGGATGGCGATGGCAAACACGGCCGCTCCAATAAAAATCAGTGTTGGATCCTTGAAGATGGCCAACACGCTGTGAAGTTGGGTGATGGGAGAGTTCGGCGGACGCCCCTTGGCAAGGGTTTCGATGACCTCTGCCGAGCCCAAAGCGGCGATGGGTAGAGCGATCGGCAGAGCAGCCAGCAACAGAGGGATTTTGCGGCTCGGTTCGGACGCCTGGGCAGGCCCGCGCTGCTCGGCTACCGAATCGGGAGCGAGCTTGATCCAGCGATTGCACAACGTTCCGTAAGCAAATCCGACGCTGGCAGCCGAGCCCCCCACAATCAATCCGCCCAACATCATCATGCCGATGCCGACATTCAACTGGTCCGCCACGAAGAGCGGCCCGGGAGTCGGCGGCACGAGAGAATGGGCCATCGTGGCTCCGACGATAATCGCCATGACCGCGGTCACGAATGCTTCTGGTCGCTGGCGTCCAACGGCCTTGGCGAGCGGTAGCAGCAGATAAAAAACGTTGTCGAAATAGACCGGAACTCCAAGGACAAAGCCGCTGAGCGTTAGCGCGGGAGCGGTTCCGCGAGTCCCAAACAGGGCCATAATGGCACCGACCAGCCGGGCGGCCGCTCCGCTCTCGAGCAAGCAAACGCCAATAATGGCCGCCATCGTGACCGGGATGCCCAGCTTGCGAAATGTCTTGGCAAACCCATCCGCCAGCCGGCCGCCTAGCCCCGTCCACCGCGCCGCGGACAGCTCGGCGAGCTGGGTACTGGATATCAACCGATCGTTACGGGTCACTGAGACGGCCCCACCGTCGAGAGCGTACCAAATCAGATGGTCTGCCAGCGGTGAATTGTTGCGACTCGCTTGCCGGATTCTTTCGGCCGATGCCCGTTGCAAGGTCACCTCCGGATAGTCGCCGGGTGCTTGCGGGCTTTGCCAAATCAGATAGGTTCCGGCGGGCACAGCCGACTCCAGACCTACCAGCCCCCCGCTAGCGAAGCCGCGAATTGGGTAGCCATGCGCCTGGATATGATTCTCCAGCTGGGTTCTTTCCGGGGTGGCCGCCAGGAGAAACAGGCTTCCAACGAGCAATCCAAGCAACGGGTGTAGCCGCAGCCATAAGATAGAGGTAAGGACGATCACGACACCCAGGCTGGCGACGATCAAAATGTTCATGCAAATTCTCTTGGTAGGGACGCCGGTTTCCAAGGGCTTCCAATTGAGGAATAATGTTCGCCCCGAGTTTAGCTCATTTGAGTTACGGTCGCATGGCTGAGGGGTGTGGAGGCGATTTTCTCATTGGGAGGCATTTCATGTCAGACGCGAAGAACGGAAGCACGCAGCGAGATCCTCAGCAGCTCAGGAGCGCTCGTTGGACCGCACCAGACGACCTGCGAACCTTCGGCCATCGGTCGAGACTCAAGCAAATGGGATTCGCCGATGAAGACTTCCGCGACAAGCCCATCGTTGCGATTCTCAATACATGGAGTGACCTCAATACGTGTCATTCGCATTTGAGGCAGCGAGCCGAGGAGGTGAAGCGAGGCGTGCTGCAGTCGGGAGGTTTCCCGGTGGAGATCCCGGTGATGAGTCTCGGCGAGATGCTCATGAAGCCGACCACGATGCTCTACCGCAATCTTCTGGCGATGGAGACCGAGGAGGTTCTCAGGTGCCATCCGGTAGATGCTGCCGTACTGGTCGGTGGCTGCGATAAGACCGTGCCGGCGCTGTTGATGGGCGCCATATCAGCCGATATTCCCTCCATTTTCTTGCCCGCCGGCCCCATGCTGAAAGCCCGCTGGAAGAATGAGACGCTCGGCAGCGGATCGGACGTATGGAAGTACTGGGCCGAGCGCCGCGCCGGGAATCTTTGCGACGGAGATTGGAACGAGATCGAGAACTGCATTGGACGGTCTGCCGGAACCTGCATGACCATGGGGACAGCTTCGACGATGGCCTGCATTGCCGAGGCGCTGGGTATGACGTTGCCCGGAGCCAGTTGTCTGCCGGCTGTGGTCGCCGAACATAGTCGTCTTGCGGCGGCCACTGGCCGGCGGGCTGTCGATATGGCCTGGGAAGGACTCGCACCGAGCAAGATTATCTCTGCGAAGTCGATCGACAACGCCATTACCGCGCAGCAGGCCATTGGAGGGTCAACCAATGCGATCGTGCACATCATCGCGATGGCGGGCCGAGCGGGGCTGGCCATGTCGCTGGATCGCTTCGATGAGGTTTCCAAGCAAGTGCCGGTGCTTGGAAACATTCGGCCCGGCGGCGAGTACTTGATGGAGGATTTCTACAACGCCGGAGGACTGGGAGCGCTGCTGACCCGCCTGAATGACGTGCTGCATCCAGACTGTTTGACCGTCAGCGGCATAACGCTCGGTGAGCAGATCGCTGGCTGCGAAGTCATCGACGACGACGTGATTCGCACTCGAGAGAATCCAGTCTCCCAGACGGGCGGAACCTGTATTCTGCACGGAAATCTTGCCCCGGAAGGTTGCGTGATCAAGACGGTTGCGGCCGACCCCAAGTTGTTGCAGCACAAAGGCCCAGCGGTAGTGTTTGACAACTACGCGGAGCTCAAGGACTGCATCGATGATCCGGACTTGCCGGTAACAGCCGATTCCATCATCGTGCTGCGGAGTGCGGGACCCCTCGGAGCGCCTGGATT
Source organism: Pirellulaceae bacterium (assembly GCA_028281725.1). Taxonomy (GTDB): domain Bacteria; phylum Planctomycetota; class Planctomycetia; order Pirellulales; family Pirellulaceae; genus Aureliella. Next base: position 5,783 of record JANQJJ010000488.1, read on the forward strand.
TCCGGAGTGGGGCATGCTGCCGATTCCTAAGAAGTTGTTGGATCAAGGTGTCCGCGACATGGTGCGTATCTCAGATGCTCGCATGAGCGGAACCAGCTACGGGACGTGCGTGTTACACGTTTCTCCGGAATCGCACGTCGGTGGCCCTTTGGCTTTGGTGCAGACGGGAGACGAGATTGTCTTGGACGTCGAGCGACGGTCCATTCATTGGAACGTTTCCTTGAAAGAAATTGCCCGGCGGCGAGCCGGCTGGAAGGAGCCCGAGGCCAAGGCTTCCCGAGGGTATCTATCGATGTTTGCCAAACACGTGACCCAAGCCCATCGAGGTTGCGACTTCGATTTCTTGGAGGGCAGATCGCCTGGGGAAGAACCGGATATCTTCTAGCTCAATCGAGCAATGTCGCACCGCGGCAGTTCCGATTGCAGCGATTATGCCGGATTTTTCTCCCCTACAAGCCGCCGAATCCACGCAGTTCTGGCCAACTGGCGAGTTGAGCTAGTTTAAAAGGCTTTGCCAGTTGCGTAACATAGAGGAAGTGTTCGCGGCAGAAGTTTGTCACTTGACGATGAACCGGCGCGAGTGCTTGCGGATTCTCTTCTTGCAAAGCCAGCCTGGATGGTTATGACTCGTCGTACAACTGAGGTGACTGGTGCGCGATCACCGCATGGGCTGGCGTCTACCCGGTGCGCCGTAGAGTCTGCCGCCGTGCTCCGAATCGCTCGAATTCTGGTGATCGGCCTCTTCGCCGGTGGCCTCTGGCCGACCCATTCCTTGGCTCAGGAGGAAGTCTCCGAGACTTCACCGGTCGCCGGGCCTCCCAGCCGTCTGAGCGATGTGCTCAGCGAGGGAACGTTGCAGACGGACGCTCAGCTGTTTCTGTCTGACTCTACCGGCAAGCCGATGGTGGTACCAGGCACGTCGCTCGGGGAGTATTTGCGAATCACGGGGTCGTTGAGAGGTGAAGAATCTGGCGTAGAGTTACCACCGTTCGTGTTGGAACACATCCGGGTCAGAGCGCAGGTCAGCGAGGAGGTTGCCTCCGTTGAAAGCACCTTTCAGGTTAAGCTCGGCGCGGTGCAGGGCAGTGCGGATGTCCTGCTTCGTCTGGCAGATTGCCAATTGACCGAGTCCCCGATCGTCGAAGGCGAAGCTGGCCAGAGTGCGTTTCAGGTGAGCACGGCAGAACCCGGCTATCGTTGGTTACTGGTCGGTCCGGCCGGTAGCAAGCATTCCATTACGCTCAAGGGGCTCAGCCGGGTGACGCGCGAGGCAGACCGCCGCCGGCTGAATTTTTCATTGCCGGCCGCCCGCAGCACGATCGAAGTCCTGTTGCCGGCCAACGCGATTGACGAACGCGTACGGGACGGAGTACTTGAGCGTGAAGAGACCACCGACGGCGTGAAACTGACGATCAGCAGCCGGGGCGGTGAGGTCAGCCTGTCTTGGCGTGATCGAGAGTCTACCAGTCGCATTGGAACGGTCGAGGCAAGAAGCGATACGACGTTCGATATCGTCGATCCCCGTCAACCTTGGCGGGCAACCACCAATGTGAACGTGCGATGGTACGGCGAGGACGCTTCTAATGAACTTCGAATACAGCTTCCGCAAGGAGCCCGATGGCGCACGTTTCCCAGCGATGATTTTGATCAGTACCGCATTTCCATGGTGATGCCCGACCCGGCTGAGGGTGAACCGGACGAGCCACGCGCCCCCCAGGCTCCGGCGGTGGTGCAGCTTGAGAACACGGACATCGCACGAAATCAAGAAATCCTCTTGCCGCTCGAATGGGAATGGCAGCCCAACGTATCCGACGGTGATCTACTGACGACCAAAACGGAGGTGCCGGCACCCACGATCTCCGACGTGGATCTGGCCCAAGGTACGATTGATTGCATACTGCCCGGTTCCTACTCGGTTATCTTTCGCGAAGGCCAAGGGGCGCAGTTGCTTCAACAGGTGCCGGTCAACAACGACGTTTTCCGTCGTCAGCACCTGCGGTTCGGATTCTCTCGCCAGCCGTTTGATTTGGAAGTCACGATTCGCCGCGAACAAAGTCTGCCGACCGTACGCCCCGTCTACCAAGTGAGTATTGATCGGAGCAAGCTTGTCTTGACGGCTTGGTTCGACTGCTCTTTTGATACCAGTCAGCAACAGATGGAAATCGGTCTATTGCCTGGAGATTGGATTATTCAGGAAAACACGGCCAAGGTGTTGAGTGATCCGGATAGTCCGTTTGAAAATGCGGGAGAGGTACTTCGGGTTCGCCGACAGGACGACGGCAGCTACGCGATCAAGTGGGCGGACATGGACGCGGGCAACTATGGAAACCGCCGACGTGTCGAGCAAGTTTGGAGGGTTGTTGCGGAGCGAAGTTGGACACCGGATGAAAACAATGCGCTCGAGTTCCAAGTGCCGCAGATTATTCGTGGACGTGCTGGCGGCATTCCGGAAGTCGACCATGGTTCAGGCGTGCTCCTCGTGACCAGTGACAGCAACCTGGTTCTGCACTGGAGAGAGGCGCGGAGCAACGATCTGCTGTCGGACTCGTTTTCAACCGAGTACCAGAAGTATGTTCGCGATGTGGGCGTTCGCAAGCCGCTCGTCTATCGCTTCCAAAACAGCGTCACGGCTCCCAAGTGGGCCGGGCGGGGCGAGCTATTGCCGCAGCAGGTGAGCGTTGAGCACCGTGCCGAGCTCGACGTGCTGACCTCGCAGATTCAGGTGCAACAAAATTTTGACTTGCACGTCGCCAATGAACCGCTGAAAAACATGCAACTGGCGGTGCGTGAAGATGCAGCTGACTTTCAGGTGTTCGTCGACGGAAACCTTACGTCAGTCCAGTTGGTCGGCGTCTTGGATTCAAGTCCGCCCACCGTGCCGGACGACACGGGAGCTGGCAACCCATCCGATGCCGCGGAGGAAGCGGCGGCGGACGCGGGCCAGTCGTGGCAGGTCTACCAGTTGCTCGGCGCGCCGGACTTGTTGGGTGCCTCCCGCGTATCGACGAAAACCCGGATCGATTGGGAGCCCGCCGAGACCGAAGACGCCGAGCCGGAACTCGCCACCAGCAAGGTGAAAGTCCCTCTGGTCAGGCTGCTGCTACCGCGGGATACGCGCAAACTGAGGCAGGATTGGGTACTGAGCACTGACACCCAAGTCGAAGCGGTTAGCACGGCCACGGAGACCAGCCCGCAAGACGTGTTGGCAACCGGCCAAAGAGTCCAGGAACTCGGAGACGACCAGCATGAGATTGATTTGAGTTTGCGATTCAGACAGGTGACCGCCTCCGTTCCCATTCGGATCGGTCGCAGTTGGCTTCAAACCGCCATTACGGACAATCAGCGTCGAGATCGATTTGTAGTGCGATTGGAAACGCTTGCGAGCGAGTTAAAAATCAAGCTGCCAACACTAGCGATTATTCGGGGCGTTTCCGTTGATGGCTGGCGGATTGAGCAACCCAGTTGGAGCTACGACTCGACTTTGGACAGCCTGACCATCTTGATCCCCAGCGACGGAACTCCGCAGGAGCACGTGATTGAGATTTCCTACAAATTGCCGGCAGATCTTGCCTTGGCGACGTGCCTCGACGTAACGCCGCCTCAGATTTTCGGTGCCGACCAGTACGATCGATTCTATTGGCAGTTGGTCACGCCCTCGGTGCAGCATCTCGGCTGGAGTCCCGGTCAACTGACGGAAGAATGGACCTGGCGTTGGGGCGGATTGTGGTGGCAGCGGCACAGCCCCTGGGATCAGGCAAGTCTGGAACAGCTCACCGGGGCTACCGGGCTCCAGCGGCTACCGCTGTCAGCGAACCGCTATGTGATGAGTGGTCGGGGACCGGTGGGTACATTGCGCGTCTGGGTCCTGTCGCGATTTGTCCTGTGGTTTCCGGTCGGTGTTGTGGCCATCGCCATTGCCGTGCTGGTATTAAACATCGCGTTTTTCCGACAGCCGATCTTCGCCTTTGCTTTGGCCGGTGTCGTTGCCAGCCTAGCCATGGTCTGGCCCGATCTGGCCATCTTGGTCGGGCAGACGGCAATCATTTCACTTGGCTTGGTGGCTCTCGTACTGGCAACGCAAGCCGCCGTCGAGTCTCGCGTTCGTCGTCGAAGCGTCTTCACCACGCGTCCATCCACCTATGTGGAACCGAGCGACTACTTCTCGGTCTCCAGAGGCGTCCGGATAAGTCAACCTGCCACGACACAGGCTCGGTCGTCGGTGGTTGCCGATGGAGATCGATAGTGTTGGGTTTGTTGCCAAATCGACGCGAACCGCTCCGGCGTCCGCCACGTTCGGCCCGGGTGGCTTGGTGGGCCACCATGCTGCTGCTGGTCTGGAATGTAGCGTTGGCGGCAGCGGCACCGCCGCGCCGTTGGGAAGTGATGCGAATCTACATTCCTGCCGATCCCGACCAAACCAGTCAGTTAGTCCCCAGCGACTATACACCCATCGAAATTGAAGAGTTGGCAAGTGAGCTGTCGGCCGAAGCCAAACGCCGCAAAGAATCGTTGCTGGCGGCACCAAGTTTGGATGAGGCGATTTATGTGGCGCGACTCGATGGAGACATGCTGGTTTCTGACCAGTCGGTTTGGAAGCTCAATAGCAACAATTCCAGGCAGCCTTTGCAAGTCGGGCAGGTGTCGGTCGCGCTAAGGGACGCTTACGATGTGCCGGTCGGTGGCGAGCAACTTTCGGAACATCAGCGTTTCGCGCCCAACGGAGACATCGAGCTGATTTTGCCCGACGGGGACGTCGAGCGTTGGTTCGGATTTTCGGTTGGCTCGCAGCGTCGAGCCTCGCGGCAAGTCTTCGACTTACACCTGCCTGCGGCGCCTCTGGCGCGGATGCTGATCGCGGCGCCGCCTGCTGCCAACATCAGTTCAGGCGATGTCGTCGTCGAACGGATTCAAGATGCTGCCGAGTTTCTACCTGAGGGCTGGTTGGCCAATTCCACGTCGTCTGATAGCGCCCGCCAATGGTGGTTGGTGCATCTGTCGGGTAGGGCCAATTTCGAACTCATGGTCGAATCTCGCAGCAGCGACAATGCGACTTGGTACCAACATCGATTGCGGTCTGCCCAGGTGGACTATGTCGTCAGCGCCGAACAGCTCCAGGTTCGAGGCAAGTTCATCTTGGAAACGGACCAAATCAACAGTCCTTTGCGACTGAAATTTGCCCAGCAACTGCGGATAGGCGAAGTGCTGGTCAATGGAAAACTCGCGCGGTGGCGCGCTCAGTCGAGCTTATCCGGGGACTCGAGCCTAGTTGAGTTACTCGATTTTATGCCCGACGGAGAGACCACGACGCTGGAGGTCGAAGCGTCGTGCCCCCTGGACACAGATGAGCGGCAGGTCGTACCTGAGATGGGAGTTGCCGGTTCGTATGCGCTCAGCGGTGTGACCACGGTCTATGCTACCGACGGGTTGGTTACCGACAGCTTGGAAGCCGAAGGCTGTGTGATTGAAACGAATCGCCCCCAGACGGTATTGCAGCCTGGGGAGCGTTCCGAAGATCTCCTGTGGACAGCCAGTTGGTTGGGCAGTGCCCCTAAAATATTTGCTAGTTTTTCGAAAAAGAACCGGCCCTGGATAGCTCGGAGTCTGACGCGGTTTGCCGTCCAACCGGCTTGGGTGTCGGCTATCTGCCGGTTTCGTATGGAATCCAACAAGCTGGATTCCAACGAACTGCGACTGCGGGTTGGTAAGAACTGGTTCGTCGACAGTGTTAAGCTTGCCGAGACGGCCGACGCGGACATTCGCGTCGAGTTCATCGAGCGGGGAGATGTCGCGAATCCGTCGACCGATATCGTCTTGAATTGGGAGAAAAAACGCGAGTCGATCGTTCTGGAAATCGACGTATTTGCGCACAGCCCGCGGGATACCAGCGCCGAGCGGATAAGCCTCTCGTCACCGCGACTGGTTCGGTTGCCCAATGCGGACCAGCTGGATAACTACGTCATTGAACCGACTGGGCGATTTCGCGTCCAAGCGAACACGAGCTTGTTGCGGTTTCAGCTGCAACCGGGAGAGCTTCCCGCCTGGCAGCAGGAGCTGTTGCCCAGGCTTAGTGACAAGTGGATTTTTCGGGGAACACGCGGCGTAATTCCTCCGATCGACTTAGTCGCCACCGGCGGCACGTTCTCGTCAAAAATAACGACCATTGTTCGCGAAGGTCCCAGCGGAGCCGGTGCGAACTACTTTGTTCAGTGCCAGCCCATCTCCGGTTCGATCGATCATGTGGAGATCGTCGTACCCTCGGGGATTCCGGTGGATTCCATCCAGTGGGAACTTATGCAGCACGACGGCGAAGCGGCCCTACCGCTGAGCCCCGAGGTTCTTGGCTCCCCGACGCCTGACAGAGAGACGGTAATCGATCTGGTTCTACCAGGTCCGATGACTACCAAGTTTGTTCTTAGCGCTCGTATGCAGCTCGATGATGGCACACCCCAGCCCAATCGAACGGTACCGATCGTGAGTGTGCCGCAAGCTGTGACAGGCGAGTCGCTATTGGTTCTGCCAAAACAACTGGCCCCCAGGGGTAGGCCCGCGCTAGAACTGCTGCCGGCTACGCTCTGTTGCTCCACTGATGAACTCTCGATGTTGGCCGGTGAAATGGGGGAGCGCGTCGCATCCGGCATGTTGGCAGCTCGGCTCGACGCAGGACTCAATCAGAAGATTATGTTGCAGAGCGAGGGCAACAGCAGACAAAGCCGGGGATGGATTCGGAGTGAACATATTGAACACTGGATTTTTGACGGCGGGCAAGGCCACAACGTCCAATGGGCCATCGAAGGCGCAGCGCGGTCAGCACTGGATATCACCCTGCCAGCCGGCTGGTGGATCGAAGCGGCGACCATTGACGGAGAACCGGTTCTCGACTTGCAGCGCATGCAGAATCAACTGGTTCGAATTGGGCTGCCCGATCGACAACGTTGCTGGGTGACATTGCGATGCGCCTATCAAGCCAAACCGTCCGGTTGGATTTCGCACGTGCAAATGCCCAAACCGCTGGTATCGCTGGCAGTGCTCGACTCAAAAGAGTTGCTGTGGGTACCACCTGGACTCGTACCGCTCGAGGCGTTGGCTTCCATGCGCGACTCGTCTCGGCTGGTGGATCGGTTGTCGCCCACGGCCTGGTGGCGTTGGTTGGCACCGACGCCGATGGAAAAGATTTGGACGAACCCGCAGTATCGGGGCTGGAAACCGGTTGAACTCGATGCGCGGATCTTGGGTAGCGGCGTCGGTAGCGAGGAAATTCAGGGCCGCGCCGCCGATACGGACCGTTCCGAGGGATTATGGTTGGTCGAGCATACGGCGATGTGTGCGATGGCACTGGCCCTGGTTTTGGCCTTGGCAGCTTTCTTTTGGACGATTGTCGGAAAATCGGTCCGAGTCTGGTGGCTCTTGCTCTCCAGCCTCGTGGTCGCGGTGGTCGTCGCGCAAAGCGAATACGTCCCGTTGTTGCAGCTGCTGCTGTTATCAGCGGCGCTCGGCGCGCTAACTAGAATGCTTTCAGTCGTAACGAAGTTTCGGATGTTCGGACGAGCCACGCGCTCCGGCTCGGGCATCTCAGGTGGAACCAAGGCGCTCCCGGCATCGATTTTTTTGGCGACGATACTCTCGTATGCCGCCAGCAGTAGTGCGCAGCAACCGAGTTCTGCAGTGGCCGGCGGAGCGACATCCCGCTCGACGGCCTCAGAGGATGCGTATGATATCTTTGGCGTTCTGATTCCGGTTGACGAGGAAGGGCAGGTTTCGGGTGCCTATGCGTATGTCCCGTCCAGGTTGTGGAACCTGCTGACTAACCCGGATGCTTTGGCGACTGGTCTGGGACCGCCCAAGATCTTGTCGGCTGACTACACGCTCAGGCCGCGCCAAAGTACGATACTCGACCGAGAGCAGACCCAGGAACTGACAGCTGAATTCTTGGTCCGTAGTAGCCAGCTTGAGAGCGAGTTGGTGTTGCCCTTCAGCGAGGCCGAAGTTCGCCTACTTAGCGGCCGAGTGAACGGCCAGGAAATCTACGTAGGAGCCAGAAGACTTGTCCAAGAGGAAGATGGCGTCACGTTCCGTCCCTCGGAGGTCGGCACCCTACGTTTGGAACTGACTTTTGAGATTCGCGATTTGGTCGAATCGGCAGGACGCACGCAGGTCTCTGTCGGGATTCCACCGATACCGGCCGCCAAGCTCCGTGTCGCATCCGAGAGCAGCGTGGGCTCGGTGGAAGTTGAATCGATCGGAAGATTGAAAAAGTCCATCTCAGGCATCACGGCTGACCTCGGTCCATTGGAACGCCTGCAGATTAGCTGGTCCTCGTCAACGGGCCGCAGTACGACGTTCCCGTCACCGGCCGGCGTATTCGCGGACACATGGGTCCATGGGAGCGGTTCGCAATTGGTGGCCGCATGCCAGCTGAGAATCGGCAACAACCGATCTCTAGACCAAGAACTGCATTTCATTGCCGACGCGTCGTGGGAGCCAGTCGGAACTCGGTGGGGAGACGGAGAATTGATCTCCAGTGAGCTGTTGGGGAGTCGGCGAGTCTACAAGGTGCGAGTTCCTGAGTACCGCGATAGCGAGGCGGATTCGGAGTTGGTGGTACGAGTCTTTTTGGTGCCAAGCAACTCAGAGGGGGTGTCGAATCTCGCGATTCCTTTTTTCTCTTTACGAGAGGTGGCCCAGCAAGGCATCGTCCGCACATTCGCTTGGTCGACCAATGGCACCACGGCTTGGAAGCCCGATGGAGTCGATTTTTGGCAGCAGCTTCGGCCAACAGCGGAACTCTCGTGGGAAGAGTTGGCATTTGACCAGCCACCAACTCTGTATCGTATTCCGGTTGGCAGCGTGGCCACCAATCTCCGCCGTGTTCCAGTACCAGAACCCATCGCAGTCGACGAGACTACCCGAATTCACCTTTCCATCGGAGAGGTAAGAGTCCGCTATCAGTGCCGCTGGCAAGAGCCCGTCAGCGGCTTGCCCACCATTCAACTTGCAATTCCCAGTCGCCTGCGCGTCGAGTCCGTTCTCGTCGATGGCCAGATCGTTCCCTACCATGTGGCGTCCCACAGCGATCAAGATGTATTGGTCGTTTCTCCCGATTCCGCCCAATTTGGATTCCAGGTCGTTGAAGTCGAAGCGACGCAGCCGCTACAAATTGGTCGGGCGAAGCCGCTCCCGCGCATTGTCGCACAGGACGTTTCCGTTGGCAGCTCCATCTTCCGGCTGTTCCATGGAGCGGGCCTCGCCTGTCGGTTGGAATCGGAAACAGAATCCGGCATCGAGCTTGAACAGGCCCATGCACGCCCCACGGACGAACTGCTTGCCAATCTGGAAGTATTGGTCGGGCAGATCGACTTGCAGGATGAATACCGTGAGGATTGCCTGCTACCGCTCAACTACACTCTCACCCAACGTGCCCCTGTGCGTAATGCCGCTGCCGTGATGTATCTGGATCGGAGTGAGTTGAGGTGGAAAGCGCGTTTGGAAGCGATTTGGGAATCTGGAGACCAGCACCTTGATTTCGTCTTCTTCGAACTCCCCACGTCCATTCGGGAATCGGTCGACGAGGGGCAGCTGCCGATCCAGTTTATCCCGATGGGTGACTCGGCTCGGACCACCCTCTGCATCATGCCACCACCACCGGTGGATGGCCGTACCCGTGTGAGTCTGCAGTTCAACTTGCCCACGGCCGCGTCCAGTCAGGCTATTTCGATTCCACAAGTTGTCATGCTTACCTCCACGCCGATCCGTCCCATACTCGCGCTGCCGAGTGAGATCGATGGTCGGCCCATTCGCTGGTCGAAAACCGGCCGGCGCAAAGACGGCGATTGGACCAATCCGCTTGGCGGTGAACTAGAAGACCAGTACCAGTACTTCGAGATGGAACAGACGCAGTTGCAAGCGACCTGGAAACCGATCGAGGCCGGCAGCCGGCAAGCGGAACTGGAGTATGCCAGAGCGACCTTGATTTCCTGCACCGGTGAGATGGTCTCGGGGTACGTTGACTATTGGATCCATCCGCATGGACAACTGCGGCTCAATGTCGATCTGCCACAGCGATGCCAAGTCATTGGAATGGAAATCGGTGCCAGCCCGGCTATCTGGCAGCCGGCAGGCAAGAACCGAGCCAGCGTTTTACTGCAGCCCAACTATCTACCGGTGCGTTTGCGAGTGTTAATGCAGTGGGAGAGCACGCAGGCGAAAGCCGGATTCAAGCTGACCTTTCCGACCGTTGACGCAGGCAGTAGCCGGCGCGTAGCGATGGTCGTGGAAAGCCGTGTTGCGAACTGGGATATGAAAGAACAAGGTGCCTCGACGCGCGAACTGGAGACGGCAACCCTGGCTGATAGTTGGGCGGCATTGCTTCAGGGCGCTCTGCCAATTGCCAGTGGGCTTGCGGCTCAGGAGACGGAAGCTTGGCTTGCTGACTGGCACCCTCTGGCAATCGGATTGGACGGCGGTGAGCCGATTTCGGCCCCCTTGAGAGATTTGGATACGTCCGACCGTGGCGATGGTCAAACGGTCTCAGCACTGTGGACCTCCATCTGCGAAGAACTGGACGTTGCCGAAGAGCCGAGCACCGCTTTGGTCGGGCCGGATGGCTCCGCCGCTCTGGGCCGGGACACAGGATTAGCGACGGACATGTTTGCCGGACGCCGAGTGCAGCTGCTGTCCGTCACCGGCAATCACGTCTTTCTCGAGCCTCATGGGACTCGAAGTCGCTTGGGATCTCGGTTGATCGCCGGTGGACTCCTGGTCGCCTTGGCACTGCTGTTGGCGTTGCTGGCGACTCAGACCAGTCCGGGATATTTCACTCTTCTGTGCTACCATCCCTGGGTTTACTGGCTGCAACTAGCCGCAATCGTGTGGTTTCTGTTGCCCGTCAGTTGGCCGAGTTGGATACTCGCTCTGACGTCGGTGGCCATGCTGGTCAGTCAGTCGGTTGATCATCGCAGACGCAGCCGTTCCACCGCCCGCGGATAGCAGGTCATGGCCAGGCGCGCGTCGCTTTCAAAGATCGCCGCGGCTGGGGGCCGGAACTGCGAGGCCTGCCGCTGACATCTGTTATTCTCCCGCCTGAACTGCCACAATGCCACAATTGGGATCTCGATTCCCACGCCTCGGTTTGCCGCCTTTGTTCAGGTTTGGAAAGCATCTTATGCGTAGCTCGCTTGCTGGTTTCAGTGTTCTACTTTGGAGTTTGGTTTCCGCCGGCCTGTGGGATGGTCCTGGAGTTACAAGCCAGGCGGCTGAAGGCGCGCGGCAAATTGACTTCTACGGGTACTCTGACTGTATCCTTCTCAGCAACGAGTCTACTGAGGCGGTGCTCTGCCCGGCAGCAGGAGGACGAATCCTGAAGTACGCGCTGCGGGATCGAAACGTACTCTATTTGCCGCCGGGCGACGAAGGCTGGATCTGGGATGGCCGATCGCGCTCCGGTCCTATGAACGCAGGACGTTTCGATATCGGCCCTGAACAGAAGATCGCCCGCCGAGACGTGTTGTGGATGGGAAAATGGACCGGTGAGATTATCGGCAGTCGCCAGGCCAAGTTGACCAGCGCGGCAGATCCGTCCACAGGCATTCAGCTTGAGCGAACATTCGAACTCGATGCGGTGACATCGAAGCTGACGTGCTCTCAGCGGATTATTAACATCTCCGATGAGACCGTTGAAACCTGCCACTGGAGCAGAACGTTCGCCAACGGACGCGGGACTTGCATTATTCCGGTTTCCCTGCCTAGCCGCTTTCCCCAATCTTATGTGCGCTACGATCCACCCGGCAAGCTGATCAACATGCGACCCGACGACCCGAGTATTCGACAGGTGGACGATTATCTGGTGATCGGTAAT
>JANQJJ010000490.1 GCA_028281725.1 Pirellulaceae bacterium
TCACCAGCATCATTTGCCAGTTGCCGGCAGGTATCGCACTCGTCCTCCGCCCTCCCTGACCGTCATCTGCCCAAAACCGGGGCGCATACGGTCCGGCGAATAGCACACAGAAGTCGGTTAGCTGGACTCCCGCATCATCGGTTGCCGAAAGTCCCACCTCACACCCGCGCTGCAATTCGACTTGGGCCTCTCTGGCCGGTTGCTCCACGTCCGGTCCGAGATCGAAATGCACCACTTTTCGTACAAAGTCGCTGTGTTGAATCTGGAATGTGATCAGCTTGGTTGTCAAGGGACGCGGAAGGAAATGGATTTTGGCGGGATAGCGAATGACCGCCACCCCCTGCTTGTCGCTCAGGTAGTCTGGCGGCGGCCCCAGTCGCTGGCGGTCCCAATAGCCGTGACCTTGTTGCTCCACAACGCGCATGGCATACGGCATCACAGCCGCTCCGACCACCGGCTCACCATCCTCGTCCGTGAGCACCACCCGCAGCTCGGTCATGAAATTGGCGTCGACGTCCCCAGGATCGCGCGGCTCCTGCGCGCTGACGGGGGCAGCAGATCGCATTACAAAAATCAGAAGCACCATCGACAGCCGAAACCGGGATAGACACCGGCCATCCAAGACGGCTGGCAGGACGTTAGACCGGGGACCACTGAGTGAAACCGCCCTGCACAGACGAAGCACTCGGCCCGAAGCGATCAGTTGACTGAGCATAATAGACTCCGCGAAAAAGCAGACGACCCGGGAAGCCAGCACACCCACATAGCCTGGACTATCAACGTACTCCAACGTGAACTCGCCACAAACTGGCTACACCAACAGCAAAAATGCGCTAGATACTACACGGCAGTCAGTTTACCAAAGGATGGGTCGCTAGAGGGAATCTCGATCGCCCTCAACTTGTTACGATGAGAATGTGCCGGCTGCCGCGAATCGGGCACGACTGGTTCGCTTCCGTTCGCGTGGCCAGAACCCAGCATCACGACCGAGGAAAAAAACATGGAAAAGCCGATCAACCACCTTGTCCAGCAGTTCGAGTCAGGAAAGATTGATCGCCGCCAGTTGGTGGCAGGTTTGGGAACACTGGTCGTCGCACTCAGCGGCAATCAGGTGGGTCAAGCCCGTGAACAGGGGAGTACGTTCGAAGCGGTTGGCTTGAATCACATCGCCCTGCGCGTTAGCGACGTGCTCCGTTCGCGCGAGTTTTACAAGAAGCACCTTGGCATGAAAGTCGTACGTGACGGGGGAGAGCGGAACTGTTTCATGACTTGCGGCGACAATTTTGTGGCTCTGTTTCAGGGCGACGAACCGCGCATGGACCACTACTGCTACTCGATCAAGGACTATGACGTCAACCGAGCCGAGGAAGCACTCCTCGAGCACAACCTGCAGCCGCGTGTGGTTCGTGATGATGGCAGAATCTACTTCAACGACCCCGATGGGCTGACAGTGCAACTTGCCGCAAGTGACCATCGCCCGTAGCTCAGGCCGTCTCCTTCCACCGGCAGGGATTGGGATGCTGCCGGCACATCCGACCCGCGTAACGGATCAGGCTTAGGACGATGCGCCTCAGTATTCCGGCTGCGCGAAGACAATGGCGAACACGGCCTCTACTTGATCGATATCATGAAGCACTCCAAACAGGGCGCCCTTGATCACTTCTTCCCGGGTTTGTATGCCGCGCCATCCATCGGGACGAACGTCCTTGACCGTTTGGTCGATACGATGAGTCAGCTCGAGTACTACGCCCTCGCATGACCGATAGCGGGTCGAGACCTCGGCCACCTGGCCCGCGCCGGCAGGCCGGACCAACAATCCTCTCAGCTTGTTGTAAATTGCCCGCTTGCCTGGCGTGTCCAAGGTGGCTGGCGTGTCCTCCGCCATGCCAGCGCTCACTTTCTTTGCGAGCTCGGCGATCCGTTCGAGATACGTTTCGAAGGTAATCGCCTGGGCTCGGCGGTCTGAGATGGATTTGTCGAGTTGCTCGGACATGCGTTGGTAAAACGCGGTGTCCGCCGGCTTCTCCAGGACAATCTTCTTGCGGATATTGTTCTCGATCGTCTCGGCGATGGCGTCTTGCTGACCTCGCAGTCCGCCCAGCCTCTCAGTAATCGCTGCGTTGATGCCGATCCTGACAATCAGATCCAGCAGACCGATGCTGGTGAAGGAAGACTTCTGGCCTGGCTCGCCCCAATCGACGTAGTTCTCGAGCAGGTGCGGCATGTCCGCTTCGAAAGGTTTCAGGTCGCATATCTCGTCGGCTGCGTTGCGGACCGTTTCGCGAACACCCAGTAAATGCGTTAGCTGCCTCTGGATGCTTACCATTTCGTTTCTGCTATAGCCGGCCTCTACTAGACCGTCAGCGATGTCTGCGTAAGCGCGGATGAAGACGACTGATGCCTTGTAAAGTGCCCGGCGCAGCGGCGCGCGTGCTTGAAGATCCGTTGGGATTTCGGCGTTGCCACAGAAATACCGGATATACTGAAGTGCGTCCCGAGGCGGTGCGACGGGCTCGCAAACGAGCCTAAAAGTTCTGCTCGCACCTTCGAGTCGTTCCTTGCCCTTCATCAGCCGCTGCCAAATCAGGATTTTGGAGCTGCTGTTGGGATCGGCCGGCGGCTCCAGTTCAGACGAGTAGACCGGCACGGCCTTTGGGGCCGTTTTCAGCTGACGCTTGTAGTCGACGATGTGGCCCAGATCCTTGTCCTCCCCGTCGAGCCGATTGGTGCGACAGATGGCCTGAAACAGGCCGTGGTCCTGCATCGATTTGTCGATGTAAAGGTAGGTACACGCTGGCGCGTCGAAGCCGGTCAGTAGCTTGTCGACCACGATCAGTAGCCGCATGTTTTCCGGTTCCTGGATAAACCGATTCTTGGCCCGATCTTCGTACGTCTCGGCTTGGGTTCTTCCAGAATCGGCCGAAACATCCGCTAAGAGATCCCTGTATGTGTTGTAGATGAACCGTCTATCGGTTTCGCTGTCGGCTCCGACCTCTTCCTGGCTGACGCTCTTGAAGTACGGATCGTAGGATGTGATTAAGGCGCACTTGCCTTTGAAATCTGTCTTGTTGAACGCTAGGAAATATTTGCAAGCTTGGTGAACGCTTTGAGCGATGAGCATCGCGCTGCCGCGCTGACTGGAAAGTCGCGGTTTAGATGAGAAGTCCAGGAGAATGTCACAGACGACACGATCGGTTCGGGAGCAAGCGCCGAGCGCGGACTGGTTGGTTTCCCATCTCCCTTTCAGTTTCGACTTCTGCCATGCGCTCAGTCCCTTCGTCTTGGCCTCAAACCACTGGTCCACTTGGTCCCGCGAACCTCCTCCGAGCCGATCGATGTCGCGTGCCTCGTAGACCAAGTCGAGGACAACGCCATCTTCAACAGCTTCGCTGAACGTGTAGGTATGAATGTAGCTACCAAACAGTTCGAGACAGTGCGTCTTGTCCCTCTTCATTAGCGGCGTACCGGTGAAACCGATGAACACCGCATTGGGCATGATAGCCTTTATCAGTCGATGTAATCGGTCGCTGTGAGTCCGATGGCAGTCATCGACAAAAACGAAGACTTCGCCCAGGTTTGGGCCTGGTTGGGATGCGAGTTCTCGAACGTATTCTCCAAAGGCTCGGTCGCTCATCTTCTGCGAATCCTTCAAACCGAATCGATGCGTCAATGAGCGCAGGAGGCCGGGTTTGCCTTGCGAGAGTTGTCGCGATATCTCACCACTGCTGCTGCCGGAGGAAATCGTTTCCCCCGTTTCGGAAAGGACGCGGGCGGCAGGATAGTTCTCGAGAATCCATCTCGCCAGAATCGCCATGACAATGCTTTTACCACTGCCCTGGGTGTGCCAAATGATCCCACTTTGACGCGCCATCACATGTTCTTGCGCTTTCTTCACGCCGAAGTACTGGTGCGCCCGTGGAAGTCTCTTGATCCCGCCATCAAACAACACAAAGTCGTGGGTGAGTTCGAGCAGCCGAGATTTCGAGCACATATGCAACAAAGCTTGGGCGAGCATGGGTCGCGGGGAGTGCGGTGAGTCTTCTTTCCATTTCATGAAAGATCTTTCACCCATTCCGATCGTGCCATACCGCAGGCCCTCTGAGTCGCTACCTGCAAAGACGAATTGGACGGTGCTGTAAAACCATCCACATAGCTCGTCCTGCTGGTTTGCCAAGCTTTGGCGAATGCCGTCACCTACCGATATGTAACTACTGCCGAGTTCGATTGTGCCGATGGCTATTCCGTTGACAAAGAGCACCAGATCCAGTCGGCTCTGCGGGACACCCCCGAGCGCGACATTTTCTGCGATGGCAAACTGATTTTTTTCCGACGCTGCCCAGTCGATTAGCCAAACCTGATCTTTGGGTTTTCCGAACTCCGTATCGGCCTCGATACCATATCGCAGATAGCTGTAGACGCCCTGATTCCGCTCATACAGGTCCTTGCCCGTGTCATGAGCTCGCAACGTGAGCTTGTAGACTGCGCTGCTGATTTGCGCGGGCGAGTATCCTGCCTGGGTCAGATAAATTTTGATCAGTTGCTCATCAACGTTGCTATTGTGTTCGCGAATTGACCAATCACCAAGAAAACGGTAGTCCAACTCATCCTTGAACAGCTTGATGATTCGTCGTCGTGTTTCGCATGCTGACTTGCCGATCTCGCCGCTCACTGAAGCACCTCCTGGTGACCCCCCGCTGGCGGCGCCAACCCAAGCGACGGGTTCATTTGGTTTTCTCGCAAGTCATGGATTGTAGCTCAATCGCCGGCTCAGATCGTTCAAGCTCGCTGTGCGGACGCGAACACGGAAATATATGTTGCCTGTTCTTGTTTTATCCGGGGGGGAGCCGGATCCACCTGACAAGCTATCACCGCCAGAGATGCGAACAGGAACAGATCGAAGCAACGCGGTAGGAGTGAATCATCAGATGTATCATCCGTCGTCCGATTCGTGCATCAGGAAATTCCTGATGTGCGGCGTGAATCCAGGTGCATGCCGCCAGGATTTGGTGCTCGGCGAGCGCAAACCGAGAAGCTTTACGCCGGTGGTGACTGGAATAGGGCAGGGCACTTTCAAGATCAGGCTGCGGCAACCCTTGGAAGCTCGACGGTGGACGCGGCTTAAACCAAGCGGATCTTGCCGGTAAGAAGGTTGTGGGTCATCCCCTGCCTGATGCGACCGTATTTGGAGAGTTTTGCTTCCAGCGCTGAGACTTCCGCGTCCATGTCATCCAGGATTCGCGAGATCGCTCTCTGCTCTTCGATGAACGGTACGGGGAAAGGGGTCGTCTTGAATACGTCCATTCCAACCAGGTTTTGCATGGCACCCCCCTGTGTGCTGTCGATAATCTGGTCTTGGAACTTTTCCCAGGTGAAGTAGTGATAGAAGAAAGCGGGATCAATCACATTTTCATCGACCGTAATCTTGAGCAGGGCTTGATTGATGATACCGGGTTCGGCGTCCTTCGGGATGCGAAATATTCTTCCGATGGTCCCAGAGCAACTGCCGATGAAATCGCCTGGTTTTAGCTCGAACCTGCGAAGCTCGTTGAATTTTGCTTGATCGACGAAGTACCGGCACATCGTCGCATCTCGGTGTATCGCATTTCGTTGTTCGTATACGCGGTAGCCTTTCGGGACAAAGGACTCTTTCTTCAGGGCACCGCCGAAGGGTCCCCGAACTAGCCCGTCGTCCAGGCATATATTCACCAGTGGCCTTTTGTCCCATTCGCCTTCGAACCCCGGCAAACGTTTCCGGCCGGTGAACAATTCTTGCATGGTACCCTGCTTGATCAGCCGTTTCTTGGTGATCAGCCGTTTGAGGGATGCCGCCAGCATATCCGCGTCGCTCAGCGCCTCGGCAATCGCTTCCTGTTCAGCCAGTGTTGGTGGTAGTGGAATCTTGAATTCGAGCACATCGCCGACATTCAGGTGCTTGATGGTGGTTCCGGTTTCGATGCCCCTAAGCCTTGCCCGTCCCGCCGGGCTATTGAGGTAGTAGGAGACGAATTGCGGACACACTTTATGGTTGAGGAAGCGCGAGATGATCAGCCCGTGGCAGTTGGAACCTGCCAATGATTCCGGAACGACCGTCGTGAGCCCCACCTCTCCCGTTTGAACGGTCAGCAGATCGCCAGCTCGTAGGCACGACTTCAGGTGGGCACGATGAAACTCTTTCGTAACGTATTTGATTCCGTGGAAATTGAATGAGTTTTCCTCGACATTGTAGCCTTGAATGTAGAGGACTCCGTCGCCATGCTGGGCGTAGTGGCGCGTGGCAGCGCCGACGAAACCATTCGTCATCATGACGGTTAGATCGTCCAGGCTGGGTGTTTGCCAGTCTTGGGGAATTCGGCCTACATCCGTCTGCTTGAACTGTGCTGCGCCGCCGATCAACTCCATGCGAATCCCATCCTCGCCAAGTGCGTACCCACGGATTCTTCGATGTCGGCAACTTGGCCAGCGAGTTCGGGCACTGGCAATTCATATCGTTGGCCCAATTCCTTGACGCGAGTGGTCAGTGTTTGGCAAATTCGCTCTATCTCGCCGCTCACCTGCGACTGGAGAACTGCGAGCCACTTGTCGTCGACCACCAGCGATTTCACGTCATCTTGGCTCAGCGCCGGATACTTCCCATAGACCAGCTCATCCAGGGCAGCGGCGGACTCTTTGATAGCTTTCTTGACTTTGGATTGTTTTTCGTAGAGCCGCTGCCATGCTTTGAGCACGGCCAGCTCATCCTCCGATTCCGGTTGATCTCGGATTTCTTTCAGGCGACAGGCCACGCTTGATTTGTAGATCGAATCCAATTCGGCAAATGCGCCTTGCTCACCGCTATGTTCTTTTTCCAGTTCGTCCTGATGCGCTGCGGCGGCTTCCAACTCAGCTTGCTGCTGGGTGAGTGCCTGCCAGTCGGCGGTAAAGTAACGCTGAACGATCAATTCCTTGGGAACCAAGTCACAGGCCCAGCCTTTGTCTACTTTCTGCCCCTTCTTCTTGCCACTTTTGATCTTTTCCAACACGCGGTACGTCTGGGCTTGCCAGCCACCGGCAGAGATCAGGTAACAATCATCCTGCATCGTCTCGGCCCAGTAGTCCATCAAGTGTTGATACACGTCGTAACGGTCGACGAGCGGCTGGTCCGTGTAATGAGCCAACAGGTCTTCTGACAACTCGCGAATGATGGTTTTGGGGTGGCAACCGGCCTGAATCGATTTCAACTGTCTGGCCGCCCGCCTTCGCCAGTCTTCAAACACTTCCTGCATCCGGTCGGTGAAGGCGACGAATTCGTCGGCGCTGTAGATGGTTTGTTTCAGCTCGCTGCCGGGAACGGCCAACTGCGAATAGCCTTCGCGAACCGGTTGAAACAGGGCCGACTTGAGGTCCGGAAAGGCATCCCAGTATGGCTGCAGCACATCGATGTCCCGATTCGGGATGCCGCCGCGAAGATGGCCTTCGATATCCTGGACGTCTTCGGCCTGCTGGCTGTCGATATACCGTGGGATGTTCAGGTTGAACTTGTTCTCCTCGATCTCCTCCAGCGGAACCATTCGCGAGTAGTTGGGGACCTCCGTGAGTTTGTTGAAGACATCGACAATGCGGTGGATGTCCTGTTCTCGTAGGCGGTTCTTGCTGCCATCCTTCAAGTATCCGCCCGAAGCGTCGACGATGAAGATGCCTTGGCGCTGGCGGGCGTTCTCTTTGTCGACAACGACGATGCAGGCAGGGATGCCCGTGCCGTAAAACAGATTGGCCGGCAGGCCGATGATGCCATGGAGGTATCCCCGGCGGATCAGGTTGCGGCGAATGTCGGCTTCGGCGTGGCCTCGGAACAGGACGCCATGCGGTAGAATGCAGGCTCCCTTGCCTCGGCTCCCGAGCGAACGGATGATGTGCAACAGGTAAGCGTAGTCGCCTTGTTTGGCGGGAGGGACCCCAAACGATTTAAAACGATCATGCAGGTCGTTCAGCGGATCCAGGCCGGTGCTCCACCGTTTGTCCGAGAAAGGTGGATTGGCGACCACGTAGTCAAACGTTTTCAGCGCCTGGCCGTCCCTGAATTTGGGATCGGTCAATGTGTTGCCCTGGTAGACCAACGCGGTGGGGTTGTTGTGCAGGATCATGTTCATCCGTGCCAGACC
This sequence comes from Pirellulaceae bacterium, assembly GCA_028281725.1. Lineage (GTDB taxonomy): Bacteria > Planctomycetota > Planctomycetia > Pirellulales > Pirellulaceae > Aureliella. The sequence continues at coordinate 8,139 of JANQJJ010000490.1, forward strand.
GCTGGTTGTGGCATCTTTCTCCTGCCCGTAGAGCGTCACGTTGGTGCTGGCTTCGTCACCCACTTTCAGCAGTAGCGAGCCGGAACCACACGTTGGGTCGTACACGGTCGTGCTGCTGGATGTCTGGGCATCGCGAATTCCCAGGATCTGAGCCATCACTCGGCTGACCTCGGCGGGCGTGTAAAACTGGCCCTTGCTCTTGCCGCTTTCGGTAGCAAAGTGTCGCATGAGATATTCATAGGCATCGCCCAAGATATCATCGCCGTCGGCTCGGTTGTTGGAGAAGTCGAGAACCTTGCTTTCGAAGATGGCGATCAGATTGGTGAGCCGTTCGACTTTTTCCTGGCCATCACCCAGTTTGACCGGGTCGTTGAAATCAGGAAAGTCCGACTGGTTCAGCGTCTGGTTGGCAGAAGCCAGGGGAGCGACAATCTTCTTGTTGATTTGGTCGCCGATATCGGCTTTGCCTTTCAGGGCGATCATATCCTGGAAGGCGGCTCCGGGCGGAATCTTGATCGGGGCATAGGGCTGATCCGCATATCGATCGCTGATGTATTTGATGAACAACAGCGACAGGACGTAGTCCTTGTACTGGCTGGCATCCATCCCGCCACGTAGCTCGTCGCAGCTCTGCCAAAGTGAGGAGTAGAGTTCAGATTTCTTCAGGGCCATGAGGGCGTGCTCGTCCATTGTTGCTACTACGTATCCTAATCTTGCGCCGAGCCTGAATGAATAAAAATCATTGCGGATAACCACATTTCGAAGCGTGAGCGGCCAGAGATTTCGCATATCCTAACCAAAGTGGGCTAGTCCGAAAGAGAGGTGCTCAGCGCAGGCAGTTTGACATCCCTGCGGTCCATTTTCGACCCGTCCGTTCTCCGTGCTGTCAGCGCTGCTCGCGGGCCGTTTCCTCAGTCCAGATAGGAGCCCTTCGCACCAGAGCATGCCCCCTATTTGCGGAGAATCGCGTCGACCGTCAGCGAAACCGATGAATGGTTGGGGCATCGATACTATTTGTTGAGTAATGGCCCAAATTCGCGCTATCAGCCGCACTCCGAAGGTCGACACACCATTAGAATCAGCACCGTTGGGTGCGTCGTCGGGCCTCGTCTGGCGTAGGCGATGGCCGAGAGTTCGCCCGCACGCTGAGCAAGACACCGGTATCTCAATCGTATGGCCCGGCCGCGAAGGGCTGAGCATTGGCCCGGCCCTCGATTGGCCGGCCTCCCACGACGACTTTAGCCGAAGCCACTGCGGAATCGGCAGGAATCGCCAGTCGCACCTAAAAATCCTATTGATGGAGGCTAGCGCCCGAAAGATACCGAATCCTGGCCAAGGTTGGGGAGGCCGGGTGTGCATGTGAGAGCGCTAGCCTACGTACTTCTTCGAAACAAGACCAGCGCAAGCGAGCCCGATTCCGGCAAGTTGTGCGCGGAATCCAGCGAGGCGTGTGGATGCGAAAAAAAATTGAAAGTTCAGCTAGCTTCCTGTGGGCGACCGCCATCGGGGGCGTGTTCTTCTTGCTGCCGCTGGCGGTGCTGCTGTTTCTGTTGGGACAAGTCTACAGCATCGTTCTGGCCGTGGCCGTTCCACTTCACGACTGGCTCCCACTGAATACACCGCTAGGCATCGCCCTGCTGTTCGGTTTGGCTGTCGCTGGATTGGTTCTACTCTGCTTTGCGTCCGGCATTGCAGCGCGTCGCGCGATCGGGAAAAAATTCACCGGCACGCTTGAAAAGCAGCTGGCTACCGTCTTTCCCAAGTACACCATCTACAAAGATCTGCTCGCCGGGAATCTCAAGCACCGCGATACGGGACCCTCGCTGGTTCCGGTCCTGGTCCAGGTGGAGGAAGGATACCGTGTCGCCTTCGAGTCCGACCGCTTGCCCGGTGGCCTGGTGGTCGTTTTCTTTCCCGGTGCACCTGACACGTGGACTGGATCTGTCCTGCTTGTGCCTGAAGAGCGTGTGCACCCGACCGAGCTAGAGTTTGGTGACGCATTGGGCATCTTCGAGCAGCTTGGACGTCAGTCGCAGACTCTACTGCAATCGATCAAAATCCCGTGCGACCGACAGCCGGATCGCGATGGGGCGATTTGAGCCGTTCCCATGGCGCGGTGTAGCAAGGCACTTGGCGACTGTGGAATGGCCGATGATGATGTTGAGCGGCCGCTAGCGGGGGGCCTGACAGATCGCCCAGACTATTTCCTGTTTTTTGGTTCTCGACTACGCCAACCGCCTACCGCTTATTGGTGATCTGAATATCCTGTCAGGGGTGGCTTGCCCGGCCGCCTACACTAGGGGACTCGCCGTAGGAGTTTGGGGGATCGCGCTGGGGCACCTCATCAGGTGCGATTTCTTAGCG